>NZ_DJHF01000007.1 GCF_002433005.1 Acetomicrobium sp. UBA5826
CGGCTTCCTTTAAAAACCTTCCTGCGTTATACACGGCGTCTTCGTCGGATATCTGGTATGACATGAAGGGCATATCGCCTATGCAAAAGGTATTGGGTGCACCCCTTCGCACTGCCTTACAGCAGGTGATGCATTCTTCCATCGTCACAGGTATGGTCCCCTTGTAGCCCAGCAATACCATCCCTAAGCTGTCTCCTACCAAGATCATGTCCATCCCTGCCTGTTCGGCAAAGGATGCCGTGGGAAAGTCGTAAGCAGTTATCCATGCTACGGGCTCTCCCTTTTCCTTCATCTTCATGAGGTCGAGACGTGATTTCTTTGACATGTAGATCCCGCCTTTCGTGCGTTATATTTGTCCTTATCCGTCGTATGTCGTGTGTCGACATTAGACATATGTTAATATATGGTAAATTTTTGTAATTGTCAAGGGATAGGCGAATGTCTGCATAAGCCAAATTCTGCAAGAAGTTTCATCATATTCGGGTATGCTTTCAGTGAAAATACAATATGCAATACAATATAACGAAAGGACAAGCTTGATTTGATTGGGGCATATGTGTCGACATTCGATTGCACAAATGATATAAATTATCGGTATTACCTAATAAAGACAATATTTTGAGGAGGTCTTTAAATGAGCTTTAAATCACCTGCAGATATAGCAAACAGCGCTTGTGCGACAGCGACCAGCAAATGTAGTTTGCGAATTTCTCAGATGCTTTTTCTGGGTTTTTTAGCTGGTGCCTATATAGGCTTTGGCGGGTTTCTTTATACCGTCGTAACACAGGACCTCAGCCAATATGTCGGCCTTGGCCTGTCTAAACTGGTTGGCGGCGCATCGTTTACCGTCGGATTGATGTTGGTAATCATTGCCGGAGGCGAGCTTTTTACGGGGAATTGCTTGATCCCCATTGGAGCTTTGGCAGGTTGTGTTACTTTGAAAGAAATACTTAAAAACTGGATTATCGTTTACTTTGCAAACTTGATTGGATCGCTTTTCTTGGCTTACTTGATATATCGTACAGGTTTGGCAGGCGATGCCGTAGGTTCGAACGCGTTGAAGATAGCATCGGGCAAGATGTCTTTGCCCTTTGGAATCGCCTTCTTTCGTGGCATTCTGTGCAACTGGCTGGTAGTTTTGGCCGTGTGGATGGCTATGGCCGCCGAAGATATAGTCAGCAAGATATTTGCCATATTTTTCCCCATCATGGCCTTTGTGGCCTCGGGTTTCGAGCACAGCATCGCCAATATGTACTTTATGGCCCTTGGCATTCTTCTAAAAAACAACGAAGGACTGGTCTCTCAAGCCGGTTTAACCTCCCACTCAATCGACGCTCTTTCAGTTAGAGGGTTTTTAAACAACATCATCCCCGTTACTTTGGGGAATATTATAGGAGGCGTTTTATTTGTAGCCGTGTTTTACTATTTGGCCTATAAAGATAAAATTAAAGCTTGATTTTTTATTTTATATTTACAAAAAAGACAGCGCCCGGCCTTTAAAACCGACGCTGTCTTTTTTTTGTATTAAAAATCTTCAATGTGACATGTATTTTGTTTTCAATGTATGGATCATGTCTTTTGCTCGGACGAAGACTTCTGTGGATATTCCCTTCGAATAGTCCGTGAGAAATTGGATGGCCAAATCAGGGTCTGCGTTATACATCTCCAAAAGCATTTTCTCCAGGTAAGGTTGTCTTTCTATGTTTTGGCGCTCTGTCTTTTTCCATTCGATCCTGACCCAATCTATCTCCTCTTTGTAGTTCATGCTTACCAGATTTTCTAGCTCCGTAAAGGTATAGTAGGCAGAGGCGTCATTAAATTGGAGGACCTCAGGTGCCGGATCAAAGTGGTAATCGAGGAAAGATCGTTTACTATTAAGTGGGGTCTCTTGAGCGACCTGCCATTGATGAGGGATTTCCAAAATTCCCAAATACCAAGGAACGTAAACGCCGGTGCAGGGCGATCCCGTGGCAAGCCAGTATATGATTCCTATCTCTTTGGGCATTCCGCTTCTTAACTGGGCTATAAATGAGGTATTAGTTGTGGCCACGCAAATCTTTCTTACACCGACGCTGTGGGGAGTCCCCTTTTCATAGCCTGGGTTTTCGTCGAGCTCTGTATTTTCGTAGTGGAATCTGAGTATATCGGCCATATCCTCTTGTTTGAAAAAAATGCCTTTTACACTCCCCGTGAAAGGGGAAGTAAAAGGCATTTCGTCTTGTCTATTTATCTTTCAGATCGTTAGGGCCGAAAGAGCTTTTAATCTTCGGTTTCAATGTTGATCCGATAGCCGCCTTCCTCTTCGGGTTCCTTTTCAGGTATGGCGATCACCAGAAGCCCGTTTTTGAATTTGGCCTTGGCCTTTTCGGGTATCACTTCGACAGGAAGCGATATTACCCTCGAAATCTTGCCGTAGTACCTTTCAGATCTTATTACATCCTCGGACTCCACTTCTCTGCTGGCACCCTTTTCGGCCCTCAAGAGTACCTTGTCTTCATATACCTTTATATCCACATCGCGTGGATCAATACCCGGCATTTCCGCCTCGACTATCACGTTTCCGTCTTTGCGGTATACGTCTACCGATACCGCACCTCCACCCAACACCGGCGGCACAAATCTGCTTGCAAAATCGTCAAACACTCTGCTTATCTCCTCCTGTAGTCTATCTATTCCCATCATCCAAGGGTTCCACCACAGTCCGCGTCCTCTTCTTTCCGGTAATTCAGGTCTTTTCATAGAAGATCACCTCCTAACTTTGATCTTTCTTGACCTTCGATTTCATTGTACCAAAAAAACCGTTTAGTTCAAATAATTTCAATGAAATTTGGCGGCAACTAATCTAACCTGCTAATAATAATACCATATTTTATGGCGTCTTTCTCCGTATATTTCATGATTTCTCAAGTTTCGGAAGAATTTTAAGACCTGGGCTTTAGGATTCAACGCAGCTCACTGCTTTTTGAGCTCGCAGACTAAACCGCCCGTGAGCGCTACAAGTTCGTCCGGCGATACGGGAAAGAAGGCATGATCGTTGCCGGCAGCAGCCCATAATGTGTCGTATTTGCGTACATCTTCATCTATCAATGCTTTCATTTTAATGTTATAACCTACCGGCGGAACGCCGCCCACTTTATATCCGAAATTTTCTTCAATATAATCGGGTCCGGCCATCTTGATCTTACGTCCTCCGAGTGCTTTTTTAACCTTTTTTATGTCGACCTTATTTGAGCCGCTCATCAGGGCCAAGACAGGTTCTCCGTCAACGAGGAATATGAGGCTTTTGAGGATGTGTTCTTCAGGCACGCCTATCGCCCTTGATGCGTCTTCTACGGTGAATATGGTTTTGTCGCTCACCAGAATTTCACCCTCATATCCAAGTTCCTTTAATTTTTCCCATACCCTTTGAACTTCTTCCGTATAATGCCGATCTGCGTTCATGGTTTCACTACTCCCTTTCGTCTGTAGTTCCATATAAGGCTATGTAAATTTTATAGTTGGATAAGACTTTTCTTACGTAAGTCAAGGTTTCTTCAAAGGGTATGTCTTCGATCCATTCTATTTCGTCGAAATCGTCCTCCTGAGGTAACCATCGCAATACGTTGCCGATGCCTGCATTGTAGGCAGCTAACGCTAAGGGCAGTTTTTCGAGCCTTCCGATAAGCCAGGAGAAATGAGCTACGCCGAGGCGTATGTTCGTATCCGGGGAATATATATTGTAATTTTTAATTTTCAATTTTGTAGCTTCGTCCTTTGCCGTCGCTGGCATCAGTTGCATCAACCCACTGGCTCCCACCCAGCTTGTGGCATTGGGGTTGAAGGCGCTTTCTTGGCGCATGATGGCCCACACCACATGGGGGTCTACATTGAAATCTTTGCAGGATACCTGAACTTCCTGCGCGAAGGGAGTGGGATATAGGGCTTTCAGTAAATCCCTGTAGTACAAGTTTTCGGCCTTTAAGGAGTATTCGAGGGGCCTTGCAACGTTGTAAGCGATGTCGAAATTGCCCAGCCACTCATAAATACGGGAAGCCCTGAAACGGGCCGACGGTGTATTTTTCTGAGACAAGATCCTGCTTTCCCAAAAAAGGAACCCCCATGCTTCCATGGCGCTCGGTTTGCTTTGAAGTTCCTCAGGAAGACCTTCTCTGATCTTGCCCTCTATATTTTCGACTAATAAGCCGTAGTATGATAGAGGATAATTAGCCTTTATCTGGTCTTTTAGTTTCAAAGCTTCTTCAGCATTTCCCGATTCTTCAAGAGCTCTTGCTGCCCAGTAGAGGTTCCGGGAAGCCCAGAGTGCATCTCCTTTATAGGTACTTGCCCGAATGAGAAATTCGGCTGCGTTGAGATTGTCTTTTTCTTTCCAGGATTTCCATCCCATACGCCACAGCAGTTTCATCGAGTAAAAGTCGTCTTTTCCGGAAAGAAGCCTTGCTGTCAGAGCTTTTGCAGTAGCATTGTCGCCGCTGTCTTCGTAAAAGGATATGAGGTGATAGAGGGCGGCTCTTGCCGTTTCGCCGTCGGGAGCAGCAACGTTCTTTAAAATTTCTATTGCCTTGCCGTATCCAAGCCTCGCCAAAGTGGCGAGCCTTCCAACGGAAGCAACGGAGTAATCCCCGCCCCTTTTTGCCAATTCGCCCCAAAGAGCGGCCGCCTCTTCGTAATTTTTAAGCCTGTAATTGGCATAGGCGTGATAGTAACAGGCCTTTTCCCAAGAAGGAGAACTTTCATCCACTTTTTTTAGAAATTCCACGGCCTTCCTGTAATCTCCGTTTAAAAAGGCTGCATGGCCCAAGTAGAGGCACACTCTTGAGTCCTTTTCGCAATCCTGACTTTGCAGAAAGCTCAATGCCGTCGAGTTGCGCGGCTGAAGGTCCAACAAGGCAAAAGTTTCCTCAAGACCTGCCGACTTTATGGAAAACAGCGCCGTCAGTGCCTGAACCTTTTGGGGATCATCAGAGGCAGAAGACAACATGGCTCGCGCCCACTTCTCCTTTTCGTCGACGTCTTCTACCCGAAAAAGGGCGTAAGCGACGTAAAAACGAAGCGGTTCGGGTGATTTCGGCCACAACTTATAGAGCAAAGCCTTTGCTTCACTTTCTTGGCCTATCCGTTCAAAGGCTAAAGCTGTATAAAACTTGCCGAAGGGCCTTACCGAAGGCGGGAAATCGTCCTGTATCCTGAGCAATATCTCCAGCGCCTCATCGTATCTGTTCTGAAGCCAGAGACCGTTGGCGTAGACAGACCATTCTCTGGGAGAAAGCGAATTACCCGTCAACGCTACAAATTCGTCAAGCTGTCCCCACTGTTTTGCCAGAAAAAGGTCATCCACGCTATCAGCTAAGGCCGGCTTTCCCAAGAACGTCAAGCAAAAAAAGACCGATAACGCACCAAATAATGCAAGACACTTTCGCAAAGGTAAATTCCCCTTCCCTTAATACGATATCGCTTCTAGTATAATATATCCCATGATAAATTAAAAACTAAATATCATGGGATATATTTTTTGAAATCCTGTGTTAAAAAAATATTTGACCTTAAAAGTGACGTCGTTGGAGTTTACTTCTTTTGGGTAACCTCCGAGCAGCAACAGCACGAAATGCCTTCCGCGTCTTTTGAATTTAAAAACTGTCTGAAATGTTCCAGGAATTTCGGCTTTTCGTAGGGGCAGGTATGGAGAAACTCGATAAATGATACGAGGCGTTCCAGACAGCTTGATGAGATGTAATGTTCAATGGCGCAGGCATTTTCCTTCGCCTCATCGCTTGGCAGTTCCAGTACATCTTCGAAGAAACGTCTTATTAACTGCTCTCTTTGTATTAAAGACTTTGCCTTTTCCCTTCCCGGTTGCGTAAGCTCTAGATAGCCGTAGGGCTCCTGGGCCACAAGATCGTCTTCCTTTAACAAAGATATTATGCCGACGACGGTAGGAGCCCTAACTCCCATGACTTGAGCTATATCTTTTATGCGAACCGCCCTGTTCTTTTCTGCGAGCTTGTATATCTCCTTGATGTAGTCCTCTTTTCTTGGAGTCAGATTAGACATTAGCATCACCTATCTTTTTTAGCTTAGTATAATTATGGAGGACATTTCATGTTTAGTCAAGATAATGCTATCATATTACGTACACTTTAAAGGGGTGCGAGATCTTATGAGTTTGGGTCTGAAGATCAAAAGGATCAGGCAACAGCGGGGGTTGACCCAGGGCGAATTGGCCAGTATCGTTGGGGTTAGCCCCGGCTACATTCAAGCTTTGGAGAGCAACAGGAGAAACGGTTCCTTGAAAATACTAAAGAAGATAGCCGACGCGTTGGCCGTCGATACATCGGAGCTGCTTGAAGAAATGCAAGAAAAGGCGAATAAAGTACATTTAGATGAGCTGTTATCGGACAGATCTACCGAAATTTGGTATGGCGGCAAGAGGGTGGACGAAAGAAAAAAAGACATGCTTAGAAGGGTATTGGACGCCATTTTGCTGAGCGAGGAAGAATAGATATGCAGACCAGAAAGCCGACTAACGTTGACATGGGAAGCGATTCGGTTTCCCGTGTATTGACGCGACTTGCCATTCCTTCGATGATTACCATGTTTGCCCACACGGTTTTTCATATAGTCGATACCATGTTCATCGCCTGGCTTGGGACCGTGCCGCTGGCGGGCATGTCTTTGATGATGCCGGTGATATTCGTCGTCTATGCCCTCATGAGCGGCTGCACGATAGGGGCTACCACCCTTATAAGCAAAAATTTAGGCATGGGAAGACTTTATCGAAGTCGCTATCTGGCGAACGCTGCCCTATCTTTAGTATTTTTGATATCTCTTTTTCCATGCCTGCTTTTAATTCCCTCTATAAAGGAGCATTTCTTCTCCTTTCTGGGGGCAAGCCCGGAGGCTCTTGTGTATATAAACAGATATCTTTTCTGGCAGGTTTGGTCCTTTCCCGTTGCCTCTTGGTCCCTTTTGCTAGATGCCGTTTACAGGAGCCAAGGAAACGCCACCATGCCGATGTACGCGTTATTGATAGGAAATGCCGTAAATATGGCTTTGGATCCTCTGCTGATCTTTACCTTTGACATGGGCATCGGAGGAGCTGCTCTGGCGACCCTTGTGGGCAGAATTTTGACCTTCGCTTACTCTTTTTTGAAGTTGAGACACTACAGTGATATATATCCCAAGTTTACCTTGACAAGAAATACGATCCCAACGTGGCGAAGTATCATAGTCATCGGTTTGCCTCTTTCTCTTTCTCAGATCAGCTTTTCCGTCGGCGCCGCGCTGTTAAACAGGGTATTTGCGCAGTACGGGGAAGCTGCCATTAGCGGTTGGGCTTTGGGCAACCGCATAGAGGATATCGCGTTCTTGCTGGTGTTTGGGTTGAATGCCGCCCTTGTCCCCTTCGTCGCCTATAATTTGGGAAAAGGAGAGATAGAAAGAGTCAAAGAAGGGCTTGCCTTTGCATGCAAGTGGGCTTTCATATTGATGTGCAGCGTTGGCGTTCTTTTGTACGCATTTCCCTCGACGTTTCTCGCTGTCTTCAAGCCCGAAGGACTGACTCTAAGCTATTCGGTCGCCTCCATAAGGGCGTCGACGACGGCCTACCCCCTCATAGCCTTGACTATCATCATTGGCGGTCTTTTTCTTGGCGCAGGCTATACGCAATATAATTTTTATGCTCAGATTATACGAAACATTTTAGTTCGATATCCCGCAGCACTGCTTTTGAACGCAATGTTTGGCATAGACGGAGTATGGTGGTGTCAGCCCGTATCTTCCGTAGTTGCCTTCTTCGTATCGCTTTATTTTTTGAAGAAACTCAAACCGGCCATCCTGGATGTTCGGGAGCAATATACTTAGAACAGATCTGTCTTATTTACTGAAGTTCCCTATGGCTTTTTTTATATACAAATTGGGGGTATTTCTCAAGTTCACTACTTTTCCATCGCGTCCATTGCCGGAGGTAACTTCTGCCCAGGAGCCCATCAGCTTAACTGTGGGTCGAAACAAATCACCCTCATTACAGGCAGTTACAACGGCTATGTTGCCGTCGGACAACTCCACAATCGTCCCAGGCGGATACAAACCTAAAGCTGATACCAGTTCCCGCGAAACTTTTGGATCGAAATGCTTACCAGTATCCTTAATGATCAAAGATACAGCATTATACAGAGACACACCACTGCGATAGACGCGATTTGTAGTAACTGCGTCGAAGACGTCTGCCACCGCAACAATTCTTGCTTCAACGGGAATCTCCTTGCCCGTTAGACCCTTGGGGTATCCCTTTCCATCCATTCTTTCGTGATGGAACAAAGTAACATTTAGTATTGTTTCGTCGGTAATCCTCGCGTCTTTTAGAATTCCAAACCCTATTAACGGGTGGCCCTTCATCACTGCGAACTCTTCGGCTGTTAAGGGGCCAGGTTTGTTTAAAATTTCTAGAGGAATCCTTGCCTTGCCTACATCGTGCAGCAATCCTCCGATTACGATCCTCTCGGTTACACTATCGCCCTTTAATAGCTTTTCAGCCAAAAATCCAGAAAGCAATGAAACATTAAGAGAATGTACGAAAGTATACTCATCTTTTTCCTTCACTTTATATAAGGAAAGAGTAATGGCCTCGGATTCTAATATCTCTTGAGTCAAGACCCGTGCCGTATTAAGCAGCGGTTCGTACAGCTCCGATAATGTTTCTCCTTTTGCAATTCTGTTGTAAACGTCATTAATCTGATATAGCGCCATTTCCGCTAGCGATTTGTCAATTTGCCGAAAGGGAGGGGCGGATTGATAATTATTCTCATCCTCTATTGATGTAATTAAGGAGGGATCCGAATCATTGTGAAGATAGATGTTTATATATTCTACCCCTTCAGAAATGAGTTTTCCCTTTAAGATATTGATGGCACTATCGTCTAGAAGAGCTAAACTCGAGCCACGGGGCAACAGAAGAGCCTTATCATTGGATACAACATCTTCGGCTACAATGCCACTACAACGTTGCAATTCTTTGACAGGAACCCTGATAGCTTGCAACATTAAATGATCTCAACCGCCCTTAATTCATTATTTTCTAATACATCAATGTATTTAATTATACTTCAATATGTTTAATTATACTTCCTTCAAATTCTAAAAGCAATAAAATTTAGCAAAATAATAGCGGCCCGCTAGGGAGCCGCTATAAACTGCTACTAGCTTCAGTTGACCCGTTGCATAAGCCCGTATTTTTCGCTCACTTCGGTTATAGTCATTTTTTGGCTCCTTAGGCCGTTTCTTTTTCAGCCTCAAGTTCTTTGGCGACATCCCTTAAGGCATCGATGATATTTATGTGTTGAGGGCAATGCTCCTCGCACTGGCCACAGGCTATGCAGTCCGATGCCTTGCCATGTTCCCTGGCTAAGTTGTTGTAAAAAGATACTTGCACGGGTGTAGGCCCAAAGGTCTTGCGCTCATTGAATATGGCAAAGTACTCAGGTATTGCTATATGCTTGGGGCAGCCGTCGACGCAATACCTGCAGGCCGTGCAGGGTATCACGACCATCTTCTTTATTATCTCTACGGCCTCTTTTATGATCCTCATTTCTTCGTCGTTCAAGGGGACGAAGTTTTCCATGACACTCACGTTATCGGCCATTTGCTCGAAGCTGCTCATGCCGCTTAGCACCATGAAGACGTTTTCAAGGGAAGCGGCAAACCGAATTGCCCAGGAGGGGACGCTCAGGTCGGGATTGTATTTTTTAAACAGCTCGACCGCCTCGGGAGGGACGTTGGCAAGATATCCTCCCTTGACAGGTTCCATCACTATTACCGGCCTTTTGTGCTTGGTTGCCACTTCGTAACATTTGCCCGACTGTATAAGCTGGCTATCCCAATCCAGATAGTTTACCTGAAGCTGCACGTATTCTATCTCGGGATGCTCCATTAGTATCTGGTCCAACAGAGCGGCTTTATCGTGAAAGGAGATGCCGATGTGCCGGATTTTGCCCTGTTCTTTGAGCTTTTTTACAAATTTAAATCCGCCCAGCTTTGAAGTCTCAGCGTAGCGTTTGACGTCCAAGCTGTGAAGGAGATAGTAATCGAAATATGTTACGCCGCACCTTTCGAGCTGCTCCTCAAAAATAGCCTCGTAATCTTCATATTTAGTGGCAATCCAGGTGGGCAGTTTGTCTGTGAGCGTGAAGCTGTTCCTGGGATGCCTTTCAACCAATGCCTTTCTTATCGCAACTTCGCTTTTGCCCTGATGGTAAAGATAGGCTGTATCGAAGTAGGTAAATCCCCTCTCGAGGAAATGGTCTACCATTTTGTTCAACTGTTCCTGATCTATGCTCTCAGGGTTCTCGGGATCAATCAGGGGCAGTCTCATTAGTCCAAAGCCAAGTTTTTTCATACAGCTTTCCCTCCTGCTCTCGTAATTTTTGATACATGATATAGCATACTACCTGGAGTATGCCACAAGTCAAGTTTTTTTGATGCCGACACCTGAACGAAATGGATTACGTAAGACATATTAAGTATATTTTGATATCATACTTAAATCGGTGTAATGCCCTTTTGTCAATGCTAGCTTTATCGAGAGGTTCAGGGGGAAAGCAAAGTGTATCCTGATGAGGTCGCAAACGTCGTTAAATTGATCCAAAACTGCAAATATGATAAAGCTTTGTCCGAAGCTGAAAAGGCCCTGTCTAGGGCAACAAAAGAGCTTGGTGGCAACCACCCCGATTTGGTCGTGTATTTGGATCTTTTAGCAGGAATTTATGAAGCGGAAGGTCAATACAGCAGGGTAAAAAAGATTCGCAGGAAAGCGCTCAAGATTTGGATGAACGCCTTTCTCCCAAAGGATAGCTATAAGTTCTTTTTTGCCGATCTTTTACCGTTTCTTTTTGAAAGAAAGGCCCTGCAGCCGCGCTTTTTCCCAAAAGAGATCATGCCCTTAAGCCCTGACCTTTTAATTCACAGCGGAAGTAAGAGGGATACCTTCGTTCATCCCAAAGATCCCCGCCTTTGCATCAAAATAGATAGGCTCTGGAAAGAAGGCTATCGCGTTTCACCAAGGAAGCGCTTGGAGAGGATTTTAATGCCCTGGCTCATTGATTTTTGGTCAAACCGCGAAGAGGCAAGGGTGTACCGTTCTACGGCACTCAGAGTGGGAGAAGCTTTTTACGAGCACGCACCAAGATGCTTTGGCATAGCAATGACGAACCTGGGGCCGGGGCTGGTCGTCGAGCGCATTTGCAACGAGGACGGTTCCTTCTCTATACCGATCGACGTTTTCGTCAAAGAAAACCCTGACAAGGCAGGACGTACCCTTGAACTTTTAAGGGAACTTTACGATTTCCTCGTAAGCCACAAACTGGTGATCTACGACTGGGCTAACCCGGCAAACTTTTTGGTGCGCCAAAGCAAGTCCAAGGGAGACAAGATCGTCGTCGTGGACTGGAAGACGGAAGGCACGGCCGATAAGGATATACCGCTGCGCGATATCTTTCCTGCCTTGGCTTTAAAGAAGATGACCTACGAATACAACTGTTTATATGAGAAGATATCGCGCCTATGCGACTAACGATATTCAATCGGCTATATTAAGTATGGTTTCTGCCCGTAAGCGATGAGCCTACGGCCTGAGCTGCTTCCAGCGTATGAAGACAAAGCACCCGGCATTCAATGGCCGCCCTTCTCATAGCATAGCCGTCCTTCAGTGTATCCGTTTGAAGGGAAGGTATGTTTACAAAAACGTCGAACATATTGGAACGAATGGCCGATATAAGCTCCGCCCCCTTGAGAACCTCTTCGGAGGGCAACCCCCACTTCTTGAGCGCCGCTGCTGTGCCTGGTGTAGCGTAAATTTTCCATCCCAGATTGTAAAATATAGAAGCTACAGGAGCCAGCAGNNAAAAAGGATGTTGCCCTTCTCCGGAATGTTCCATCCCGCGCCCTGCAGGGCTTCTCTTAAAGCCTCGGCAAAGGTCTCCCCCACGCCTAAAGACTCTCCCGTGGACTGCATCTGCGGACCGAGCCTGCTGTCTGCTCCGGGAAGCTTTTCCGTGGAAAAGACGGGTACTTTTACTCCCATTGGCCCTTTGTAATCCATAATGCCAAGCCCGTAACCTGCGCCTTTAAGGCTTTCTCCCAAAGCAACTCCGACGGCTAGGTCTACCATTGGAATCTCCGTTAGTTTGCTTACTATGGGAACGGTTCGGCTGGCCCGCGGGTTTGCCTCTATTACGTAAAGCTTGTCGTCGTGACGGACGAATTGTACGTTAAATAGCCCCTTGACGTTTAACGCATCAGAAAGGGCTGAAACTATATGAAGCACCTCGCCTTTTTCCCGTGGCGAAAGGGAAAAATCAGGAAAGAGCGCGATGGAGTCGCCGGAATGCACACCGGCTGGGTCCAAGTGCTCGAATATACCGGGGATCAGTACGTCTTTTCCGTCGCAGATGGCATCAACCTCAAACTCCTTTCCCGGAAGAAAACGATCGATCAGGAGGGCGACACCGGGAGCATGGGAAAAGGCAAGGGAGGCAAGCTTTTTGAAGTCCTCCATTTCGTAAACCACCTGCATATCGACTCCGCCTATGACGAAGCTGGGCCTTATCATCACTGGGAAGCCCAACCTTTCGGCGATATCCACGGCCTCCTTCAAATTCCTTGCAGCCTCTCCCGGAGGATAGGGTATGTCAAGCTTGTGCAGTATATCGCAAAAACGTCCTCTATCCTCGGCCTCTACGATCGCCGATGCATTTGTGCCCAACATGCTAAAACCTTCTCCTGCCAAGGCAAGGCCTAATTTTAGCGACGTCTGCCCTCCAAAGGAGCAAAAAAACCCTTCGGCCCTTTCGCGTTTCAGAATGGCCTTAACGTCTTCGACGTGGAGGGGCTCGAAGTAAAGGGCGTCGGAAATGTCGTGATCGGTGCTGACCGTCTCGGGGTTATTATTTGCCATTACTGCCCTAAAGCCCCTGTGCCTCAAGCTTTCAACAGCCTTTACGCAACAGTAATCAAACTCAACCCCTTGGGCTATTCTTATTGGGCCTGAGCCTAAAACGATGATTGAACGAGCATCATCGCAAGGAGCGACTAAAGGGGAGTCGTCTTCGTAAACGCCATAGAAGTACCCGAATCGAGAGCCTTCTCCTCCTACCTTTTTGTGCTTTATCTCGATGTTATAACCCTGACGCAAGCCCGATACCTCCTCTGCCGACATTTCGCAGATAATAGCAATATCTTCGTCGCTAAATCCCGCACGTTTGGCTTCTGTTAGCACATCTCGGGTAAGTCCGGTTTTTAACCCTTTTTCTATCGAGACGATCTGTTGAAGTTGTTTTATAAAATAGGGATGTATTGCCGTAGCGTCCGAAATGTCATCTATGGCTTCACCGCGCCTTAAGAGCTCCAGGATGGCTCCCATGCGCCTGTGGGTTGGAAGTGTGCAGTGCTGCCACAGCTCGTGTTTCGTGGCCTTTTTAAAGCATTTATCGGTGAGGGGCGAAGGTTCATCCAATGAACGAAAGGCCTTAAGAAGGGCATGCATAAAGGAACTTCCTATTGCCATGNNCTGCCATGACCTCACCGGTGGACTTCATCTGCGTCCCAAGCTGGATATTGGCGGTTGGAAACTTTTCAAAGGGCCAGCGGGGGTGCTTGACTACGATGTAATCAACCTCGGGCTCCGACAAGGCGCTGCCCTTTCCCGTGATGGGGTTTGGAAGTTCCGCCAGGCTTTTGCTCAGGGCAATCTTTGCAGCTATCCTCGCTATTGGGTATCCCGTGGCCTTGCTTGCCAGGGCACTGGACCTGCTGGCGCGGGGGTTTACCTCTATGACGTAGTAGGAATTGCCCTGGGGCGAAAGGGCAAACTGCACGTTGCAGGCCCCGCGCACGTCCAAAGCCTTCACAATGGCCAACCCGGCCGTGCGTAAAAGGTTCCACTCCTCTTTCGTAAGGGTTAGTACAGGCGAGACAACGATGCTGTCTCCCGTGTGAATCCCCATGGGGTCGACGTTTTCCATCCCGCAGACGCACAAACAGTCGCCTCGAGCGTCCCTTATCACCTCAAGCTCTATTTCTCTCCACCCTAAAAGATAATTTTCTACCAATACCCTGTGAACGGGAGAGGCCTGCAGGCCCTCTTGAATTCTTTCCTTTAATTCTTCCTCGTTCCAGGCTATGCCTCCGCCGGTGCCTCCCAAGGTAAAATCAGGCCTTACGATCAGGGGAAATCTTTGACTTCGGGAAAACTCCAGGGCTTCTTCCGTCGAGGAAACGGCAACACTTTCCGGGACGGGTTGACCAATGCTTTTCATCAGATTCCTGAAGGATTCCCTTCCCTCGGCAGCCTTTATGGCAGATATCGGAGTCCCAAGGATCCTGACGCCTGCTTTCTTCCATATGCCTTTTTCTTCGCACTCCACACATAAATTAAGGGCGGTTTGCCCGCCCAATGTGGCTATGACTCCTTTGGGGTGATGTTCTTCGACTATGGCCTCAACGGCTTCGGCCGTTAGGGGTTTTATGTAAACGATGTCGGCCATAGCCGTATCCGTTTGTATAGTAGCGGGATTGCTGTTGAGCAGTATCACGCGGTAACCTTCTTCGTGAAGTGCCTTGCAGGCTTGGCTTCCCGCATAGTCGAACTCTGCAGCCTGGCCTATCTTTATGGGGCCTGAACCCAGGACAAGTATGCTTTCAGAAGACATCTAGCTTTGCTCCTTTCCATATTATCAACATAAGTTCCATTATATAGTATAATTTAATCTGAAGTTTATTTTCAGACCATTATAGAAACATCCCTCTCCTTTGTCAACTTTGAGGTTCGGATCTTGAATCTTGAATTTTTTGTTACCACCCTGATACGTCGATGTTATATTGCGACGATATATCGGAAGCGCCAGGGTACTTTCAGAGCGGAATTTCTGGAAATGATTCGATTATCGAATAGTAAGGGATAAACGCGAATGAATAAGGTGACCTGCCGTGAGTTTTGCGTTATATTAAATTATGTTACGACAACAGCAAGGCAGTGGATGATATGAAAGATACAATTACGGTCCATGAACAAGAAAGGACATGGCTTGAAACACTAGCTCAAAGCTGGGGCGTGAAACTGGTTTTTAGAGAATATTTGGGCGCCGATATGTTCGCTCGGGTAACCATTGCTTCCGACGGCGAAGCCTGGGTGGAGATGCTTCAAAGCTTCGATCCTGAAGATTACTACAGCCGTTGGGGAAACCGCGACATCGCGCCGGGTGAGCTTTTCAGGTTCCTGCTTCTTCACGAGATTGCCCATATGAAGCTTGGGCACGAAAAAGAAAGCATTCCAAGGGACGTGCGAACCAAGGAAGATTGGCAAAGGATCATTCGTGAGCGCGAGGAAAGAGCCGACCAGTGGGCAAAAAGGCGCCTCAAAGATCCCTGGCCTAAATAAATATTTTATAGGTTAAGCACCTTAACTTCGTCCTTTGGAATGACAAGATCTACCGATGTATCGTAATTTAAACTGCAGTCCAGGCTGTTATTTAAGACGTCTACGTCTAGGATGCAATCTTTCGATCTAACCCGATAGCGCAGTATATTTCCTTTGAGAAAGACGCTGACGACCTTACCCTTAATTCGCCAGGAGCCATTATGGCCTTTTCCGTTTTCGCCATTCAAGGAAAGCTTGATCACCTCCGGCCTTATGGCTAAGCTCTTTCCGGAGATAAGGGGTTCTCCCACGAGCCGTTCAAATTCCTCCCCTTTAAGGACGTTGAAGTTTCCTATGAACCTCGCCACGAACTCGCTTGCAGGCTGGCTGTATATCTCCAAAGGTTTGCCGGATTGCGCTACCCTGCCTTCGTTTATCACGAATATCCTGTCTGAAATCGTCAAAGCCTCTTCCTGGTCATGGGTGACGAAGATCATGGTCATGCCGGATTTTTTCTGTATATTCTTAAGCTCCATCTGAAGCATCTTTCTTATCTTGGCATCCAGTGCGTTGAAGGGCTCGTCAAGAAGCAGCACGTCAGGCTCCACGATCATTGACCTAGCGAGAGCTACCCTCTGTTGCTGACCGCCGGAAAGCTCTCTTGGATAAGATTTTTCTTTGCCGCCCAACCCAACGAGGTCGATCATCTCCTTAACTCTTGCTGCAATATAGCCTCCTTTAAGGCCCTGCATTTTTAGCCCAAATGCTATGTTTTCGTAGACGGTCATGTTCGGAAAAAGGGCGTAGGACTGAAATACCATTCCCACTCCTCTCTTTCTCGGTGCAAGGTAGGTGATATCCCTGTCGTTTAAAAGTATGCGACCGCCATCGACCTCATTTAACCCGGCAATGCATCGAAGCAATGTACTCTTGCCGCAGCCCGAAGGCCCAAGCAGTGTTACCAGCTCTCCCCTTTCGACGGCGAGGCTTATTTCATTCAATACCACCGTACCATCAAACTTCTTTGTAACTTTATCTATAATGAGGTAACTCATATTTCTTCCCCCTTAAGTTATCTGAATTTCCGTTTTTGAAGTTTTGGCCCAGCTTTAACGCGATCCATGAAAGGCAGAAGACGAAAAGGTAGTAACTTATCACGACGGCACTGGACAAATGGCCGCTTTCCCTCATTCGCCTCATCAAGTATATCTGGACGGTTTCGTAGTATCCGCCTACTAAGAAGTTTGTCAAAACGAACTCACCAAAAAGCACGGAGAAGGAAAGCAGGGCTGATACCATAACCCCAGGAAGTATGTTCGGCAGTACAACCTTAAAGAAGGCTTTAGGCTTGGAAGCACCCAAAAGCTCGGCCGCGCTGACGAGTTGAGGAAGGTCTACCGTCCTCATGCTGTTTCGCGTTCCTTGATATGTATAGGGAAGTATGACGACGAAGTAGGCTCCTATCAATAACCAAACTGTCCCGGAAATTGCCAGAGGTCCTGAGGAATAGACCTTGATCAGCCCCACGGCACCAATCACTCCAGGTATGGCATAGGGAAGCATGGCGAAAGCCTGAAGAAACCGCTCTAACTTTGGAAGATAAAGAGAAACGATGAAAAGCGATACCACCATCACAGCAATGTTTAAACCTACCGCGACGGAGCAGGCAAAGAGCGTTCGCCCCAAAGCCGCTACGAAACGTACATCCTGGAAAAGCTTCACATACCAAGAGAGAGTCAACCCCTTGGGCAGGACAGTGTCGTACCAGTCGGTGGCAATCGAATATAGGAAGGTTGCTATCAAAGGCATGAACAAATAAAGAAACATCAAAGCTATGGCGAAGCGATGAAGTGTCCTCTTTTCCTTCACTTTAAATCCCTCCTGATCCGCCTCATCATGTATTCATTTGTAAGCATGGCTGCGATGAGGCTCAAGGCGAGAAGCATGGCCAGCGCGCTTGCAAGATGAGGTCGTGCGTATACATCTCCCGATATCAGAGCGCCAATCCTGACGGAAAGGAGGTTGTAATTGCTTCCAACCAAGGCGTAGGCCGTGGCATAGGCTCCCATAGCGTTGGCAAAGAGAATACTAAAAGTCCCGACGAGCCCAGGCATAATGACGGGAAGGCCAACCTGAAGCCAGAATTGCATATCTGAAGCCCCAAGCAGATGTGCGGCCTCCCGCCACTGCTCTTTTATCTCAAAGTAGATTGGATAAAGCAAAAGTATGGCCAAGGGCAGCTGAAAGTAAACGTAAACCAGGACCAAGCCACTCCAGCTGTAGAGGTCGAATTCTGAAAATATATCCAACCCCCACCTTTGAAATAGGATCGTAAAAAGACCGCTGTTGCCGAGCATGATAATGTAGGCAAAGGCAAGGGGGACGCCTGCGAAATTTGCCGTGAGATTTACGTAAGTCAATACCGCCTCCTGGGATTTCGGCTTAAGGCGCGTTATGAAGTAAGCGACGAAGGCTGCCACGACTATTGCAATGAAACTTGAAAGAAGCGATATGAGCAGGCTGTTTTTGATGGCGACCAGATAGTATGGATTTTTTAAAGCGGTGATATATTGTCCCAAAGTCCAAACATTACCGTCGTCCGTCCTAAAGCTGTCAATGAGCATTCCCATAATTGGCAGCAGCTCGAATCCGAAGATCATTACTGCCAATGGAAAAAGCGCACCTGTAAGCCAGAGGTTTTTACTGATATGCGCCCACTTTGCCCTCACGATAATCCCCCCGAGGATGCCAGAGATGTAATAGACTTCATTGCCTCAGCCGGATTTATCTCAAGCAGCCTACAGATCAAGGGCGCTATCCCAAGCTGCGAAGGAGGTTCGTAGCATACCGACGTGAATCGGTCGCCAACGAGAAACAGAGGCACGTCCCGCTCCTCGCTGCTTTCTCCCCCGTGGTTTCCGAAGTCGTCCATCCCGTGGTCGGCCGTCACAATCACCTGATAGCCGTCGTCCAGCCACAGGGGGATGTACTTGCTTAAAAGCTCATCCATTTCCGATGTCTTTTTTGCATACTCTCTTGATGAACCTCCGTAGAGATGACCGAAGTAATCGACCCCCATGGGATGTATCAGCAAAAAGTCGGGCCTGTGTTTCCTTCGAAGTATTTCACCATCGACAAAGAGGTGGGAATCGGGATAGTCGTCCTCGAAGTAGAATCTCCCGAATTGAATTGGCATATCTTCCTTCTCCTGTTCGCGGTGAAGCGGCGGATCGAAGGGATAGCAGTTGTAAAGCTCGCTGATCCAGTAATAAGCCGCTGCTGCGTTGATGAGCCCTTTTTCTCTGGTCAGATGAAATAGGCTTTTTTGACTCGACCTTCCTTTAAATTCGTTAGAGGTCACGCCGCTTATATAGGGAGGAATCCCCGTAAGCAGCGTCTCGTATAAGGGTTTGGAAAGGCTTGGCAGTTCAGCCTTTAGGGCAAATCTGGCTGCCAAGCCTTTCCCGGTCAAACGGACCATATAGCGCATTTCCTTAAAGGCCACATCGCACCTGAGTCCGTCTATTATTACGAGAATTACCTTATTCATGGTAGCTATCTAAGATACACCAACACTTGTTCCTGCCAGATTTGAGGCAGCATCTTCGCCGTGTTTTCCCAAGCTTTGAAGTCCTTAATCGGCCTTGCATTTGCGTATTGTTCCATAGGAATCATCTTTTTCGCCACTTCCTCGGGAAGCTTTACGCTGCTTCTTATCGGACGTGCATAACCCTTTGCAAGGTTGATCTGCCCGGCATCGCTCAAGATGTACTCCCTGGTGAGCATGGCTGCATGAGGATGGGGGGCGTATTTGTTGATTATAGTGGCGTAACCGCTCACTACGCTTCCTTCTTTGGGGATGCTGACCTCAAAGCGATCGGGGTCTATTTGGTCCCGATAACCCAAGGCGTTGAAATCCCACAGAAATCCCACGGGTATCTCTCCCTTTTCGAAATTGGCCGGCAATACATCGGTCAGCAATAACCTTCCCTGTTTGGCAAGCGCCGAAAAAAAGTCTATTGCAGGCTTAATGTTGCTCTCGTCTCCGCCAAGGGCAATCGCTGTGGCAAGCACCGCCATCTGAGCCTGGGCAGCCTTAGTCACATCCCCGATGGCGACTTTGTAATCCCCATTTTTAATGTCCTCGAAAGACCTGGGCGGATTTTTAACCTGGGACTTGTCCGTGATGACGGCCATAGTGCCGAGATATCCCACTATCCAGTGTCCTTCTTTGTCTTTGGCCCAATCTGGTATTTCGTCCCAGTAGGACGTCTTAAAGGGCTGTGTAACTTTCCGTTCAACTGCAACAGGCCCAAAGGCCATGCCCACGTCTCCTATGTCAGCTGTAGGGTTATTCTTTTCCGCCTCGAACTTGGCTATTTCCTCCGCGCTCGACATATCGGTGTCGATATGCTTCAGGCCGTATTTGACCTCCAGATCGCGCCACGTATCCTTCCAGTTAGCCCAAGCATCGGGCATACCAACGCTTACGATCATGCCCTCCTGCCTTGCGCGCTCCTCTATTTCCTTCAGGCTAAGCTGCTGAGCATTTGAAGGTGTGGCAGGCATAACAAGAATGGCAAATATCATACAAACAACCATACTTAGTAAAATCCTTCTTGCCTTAACTGCTTTTTTCACCGATCCTTACCTCCCCTGAAACCAAATTTGTGTTGCCGAAACAAGTATAAGATGCGCATGTTACGGCACTGTTTTTATTTGGCAACAAGAATGTAACTGTTTATCTTCTAGGGGTGCCATGAAATAAAAGATTTTTTCAGAATCTATATAAGACCCAGATTTTAGCATTCGTATAGCTTTCAAGCTTTTAATAGGATAATTTACCGCGAGGCCGAGGATTTTAGGGCCAGAAATGACCCGATAAGCACGAGAAGCCCTCCGAAACATTGGGCCACACTTAAGCTTTCTTTAAAGATTAAAAGCGAGAGGATGACGGTCACGAGAGGTTCTGCCATGCTTAAGATGGCAGCTATCGACGGGGATGTCAGCATAACCCCGAGGAAAAAGGATAGAAAGCCAAAAAGGGAGATGAAGGCTATCATGCAGAGCAACATCCATGCAGAGCAAGCAACCGGAAGGGCCAAGTTATGTGTGCCTATTCCGAGGATGAGGAACGACACAGCAGAAAACAGGCAGACATAAGCCACAGTCACCTGGTACGGTATATCTCTGATTATGAAGTTCCCGTAAAGGATATAGGATGTATATGATAAAGCTGCCAAGCCGGCGAGCAAAACGCCCTTTATGCTGACGGAAATGGCAGTCTTTCCGGAAAGAAAAACAAGACCAAGGAAAGACATTATTATTGATAGGATAATAGGCCTCGAAAGACGTTCCTTGTTGACAAAAAACGATCCGACGGACACCAAAGCGGGATATGAATAAAAGATGAGGGCTGCCACCGAGGCCGGTATATATTCAATGCTTGAGAAGTAGCCAAAGCTCGTTAGGGTAAACATGACGCCACCAAGAACAAACAACTTAAGTAAATTTCTTTTGTCCACCTGCAGAGCTGCTTTCCCTCTTTGCATATAAAGCAAGAAGCAAAGTGCAGCAGATGCGATCGTGAATCGTACAAAGTGAAGGGACATAACGCTGACGCGACTTTTATAGGCAAAGAGGGCAAGTATAGGGATAAGCCCGAACAAGAAGGCGGATAACAAGACAAAGGCGGCACCTTTGTAGCCTTTATAATGTCCTGACACGTCTTTCATGGACAGTAAACCTCATTATATTGGTTTATGAGACTTACCTGATAGATTATATAGAATATTATAGCAATAACATGATTGAGGAACGACACAACCACAATTGCTTCAATCCCTCACATCTAGGATCGTACCCCATCTGCAGTAACATTTCATATCCTGCCCTGTCGCTATGGATGGTGGGAAATCCCAACCCCTTGCTCACGAGTTCGGCCACGGCCATAAGGAATTTGATCTATGGCTGACGGATAATGGAACTATTACGGAAGGCGACGTTAAATACAAAGTCCTCGTGGTAATGAGCGACGGAAGCATCTTGGAAAAAGATGTAGTGCGTGCCGAAGAAGGAAAAGAGGTTTCAAAGGCCAGGATGCCTTCGGGCACAGCTCAAGTTTCTGACAAAATTCGCGCTACTTATCGCGGCAAGGGGCCTATGAACTACCTGAAGAAGGCAGAGGTTTCCTCTCTTCTTGCCTCGGCGGACGCGAACCCCGACGCTCACGTGCTACTCAAGCTCATTAATACTAAAGGAACCATAAAAAGCATTACCGTTAAGGCAAAAGACGGCAAAAGCGGAACATGGGATACTATTCCGGGAAACGGCGTATGGAATATAGTAGTCACCCGCGCTGCGTCTGGGGGAATACTGTCTAATACGGACGGGTCTTTCAATATGGAGGTCGAAGGAGACACGGAACTGCACCTCTGGCTGGCTGATAACGGAAATTTAGGCGTCGCACCGGAGAAATTTGAGATTTTTATAGCTTTTGAAGACGGGCGCTTGCTGAAGAACACGATAAGGAAATGATCTTACCAACTGCTGCAATCTGAACATTTATAATGCGACGTTATAAAAAATTGAAGTAAGATGGCCTGGCAACTAATTATTGCATAAGCTGTCAGGCCATCTTTACGGAGGATTTTTTAAAACTACCTCCCTTGTGTCGTAGGGGCCAATGATCCACCCATACAAAGGGACGCTTCAACAACGGCCCTTCGGGTTGGATAATAAGCGTCATAAATGAGAAACGCCTCAAAGCCTACGGACTGGATAAAACCTATCGAAACTTCTACCCCGGCTCTGCGGCAGCCCTGGCTTCGGCTATTGCCGGAGCTTATGAACGAGGAAATCCTGTTTTGGCTTACTACTGGAAACCTACTTTCCTTCTTGAAATGTACGACATGACGAGGCTCGAAGAACTGCCCTACAGGGGCATCTCCTTCAGGGCGAACTTGACAGAATTTATCCCGAGCAAAGGGACGTTTTAAAGTGGATGCCCTACTGGGAAAATTGGTACCTTTCCAACAGACATTCCCTTCGACCTACAAGAGAGCCTCTATCAGTGCTTACCTCCCTATTTGCGAAAGAAACCCCGATCGAAGTGGGCCGAGATCCGCGATAAACTTATACAATGCAAAGAGGTCGCAAGAGCTATCGAAGCAATAGAAAAAAGCCTTTTTGTGCTTTGCCTCGATGATTTTGATGATTCTAGAAGGCGTTTCATCGAAAAACTTCCGAAGGCATTGAAGGATATGCACCGCTGTGCCGGCCTGTCGACGGAACGTAAGTTTCTTTGACAAGCACGTAAAAATTCTTGTAATATAAAAACATATTGCAGTGCTTGCTTCTGTATTTTTATCCTTTCTATTCCCTAAAGCTCATAAAATTTTCGTAGCGCCCATTTGGCTATGCCCGTTACGACATCGCCGACCGATTTGCCTATATTTTCTTGCCGCCCCGAGGCATTAAATAGTAAATAAAATAATATAAAAAGGAGGAATGCGTAAATGAGAAAACTTTTCGCTCTTTTTTGCGCTGTTTCAATTGCGGTTTTTTGTATTACAGGGTCAGCGCCGGCAAAGGATAAAACAATTACCTTTGTAGATTTCAGCTGGAGCAGCGTACAGATGCACAACAGAATAGCGGGTTTCGTCCTGGAACACGGATACGGCTATAAGCCTAACTACATTTTCGCGGAATCCGTGCCAGGACTGACAGGGCTGGCACGTGGGGATATCGACGTGGCCATGGAGATGTGGATCGATAACGTCTTAGATTGGTACAATGAAGCTGTAGGGAAGGATAAAAAAGTCATCGACCTTGGTCCTGTTTTTCCTGACTCGCCTCAGGGTTGGTACGTGCCCACCTTCGTCATCGAAGGCGACGAAGAGAGGGGCATCGAACCTATGGCTCCGGATTTGAGGTCGGTCTATGACCTTCCCAAATATTGGGAACTTTTCAAAGACCGGGAAAAACCGAATAAGGGACGCTTCTACAACGCAATCCCGGGATGGGTGGTTTATGATATTAACTTAAAGAAACTGGAAGCTTACGGACTTACCGATACCTTCGAGCCCTTTAGTCCGGGTTCGCAAACTTCCCTGGCTACGGCAATAGTAACGGCGTACAACAAAGGTCAACCTGTTCTCGCCTACTACTGGGAACCCGAATGGATTATGGGAATGTTAAATATGACTCGTCTTGAGGAACCCCCCTACGATCCAAAAAAGTGGAACGATGAGGCGGGCTATGCCTGCGAATTTCCGGCCGCCCGTGTCCACATAGGCATCAACGCCGATTTTCTCAAGAATAACACGGAGATACTGAGCTTTTTGGCAAATTACGAGACCACTCTGGAGCAAAACAACGCAGCTTTGGCGTATATGCAGCAGAATAATGCCAACGTCGAAACAACCGCAGTATGGTTTCTCAAGGAATACAAAGACCTATGGACGAAATGGATACCCGACGACAAAGTCAAAGAAAAAGTATTAAAGGCTCTGGAAAAAATAAAAATATAAAAAAGCTGCCCCCGATGGGACTTTGCCTATCGGGGGCGTTTTTAACGTTAGATATTTAAATCTACAAGGCTTACCAGCAATTTTACCGCTCCTTCTACGTCGCTTAGGCTCACCGTCTCGCTCGGAGAGTGGACGTATCTGGTAGGTATTGAAAGCGTTGCGGAAGGGATGCCTTCCTTCGTTCTTTGAAGTGCGGCAGCGTTAGTGCCGCCAAAGGTCAAAACTTCCTTTTGGTAAGGCACATTCGCCTTTTGTGCTGCCTGCTCCAGCAGTTCGACGACCTTCCTGTGGCTTATGGACATCTTGTCCTTGATCTTTATGGCAGGGCCTTTGCCCAACGCCATGGCGTGCCTTTTCAGTCCCTTCGGATGGTCGGCCGAATCGGTGACATCAACGGCTATGCAAATTTGAGGTGAAAAGCTGTATGCCGATACAAAGGCTCCGACGAGCCCAATTTCTTCCTGGACGGAAAAAGACCCTATGACCGTATGGCGCGGATCCTTTAAATTCCTGAAGACTTCGACCAAGACGGCACAGCCCACCCTGTCGTCCATGGATTTCGATGTGAGGTAATTGCCGTTTTTGTAAAAATAGGAATCGTAGACGCCAAAGGTGCCGATGGAGACCAAGCTTTCGGCTTCACTGCGGTCGCCGGCGCCGATGTCCACGAAGAGGTTGTCAAAGGCGAGGTTCGATAAATTTTTCTTTTGCTCCTCGGGCGTCTCGCCTTCGTAGTAAACCACTCCCGTGGCTTTGGGGAACTTTACTCTTTGGCCTACGTAGTGATAGGGAGAAACTCCGCCAACGGGCTCCACCCTGAGGAACCCCTTATCGTCTATATTCGTTACCACAAGCCCGATTTCGTCTATATGGGCGTCTAAAAGCATCTCTTTGTCGTCTCTTCCCCTTTTCCAGACGAGCAAATTGCCCACGGGGTCGAACTTGTGTCCGTCTATGTGGCCTTCAAGGTATTTAAGGACGATTTTTTGGACCTCCTCTTCCCTGCCGCTTGGGCCGTAACTTTCTGTCAGTTCTTTGATTAGATCTATCATCTTGCAAAACCCTCTCCTTCTTCTAAGATATTGCTTACCAGTTTGACCGTGTTTTCAAAATCTCCCAGGTCGATCATGGACAAGGGGCTATGGATGTATCGGGCCGGAACGGAGATTACCCCAGCCGGCACTCCCCCGCCGGTTTTTGCCAAGCGCGCAGCGTCCGTTCCGCCCGCGGTCCTCCTTTTATATTGATGCTTGATGTCGTATTTTTGGGCGACCTGCAGTATGGATTCGTAGATCTTTTTATTTACCACGTAGCCCCTGTGCATGAAGGTAACGGCGGGGCCGTCTCCCAGGTGAGTTGCCCATTGATGTTCCGGAAGGCCGGGATCGTCTCCTGCCGTGGTCCCCTCGATCACCAAGGCTATATTGGGTTGAAGCTGTTCAAATAATACCGCGCTTCCCCGCAGGCCTGGCTCTTCCTGGACCAGGAAGGCAAAGTACAGGTCGTCCTCGTAACGTTGTTCCTGTTCTATTACCTCCATCAAGACGGCGCAACCTGCCCTGTCGTCGAAGGCCTTTCCGGTTGCGCGTGAATTTTCACTCCTGAAATCCGTCGCAAATGAGATGTAGTCTCCTAATTCCACTTTACGTGAGGCTTCTTCCTTTGACCTTGCACCTATATGGACGCGAAGGTTTTCGAATTTGGGCGAGGCCAGCAGCTCGTCTTTCTTTTGAAGGTGTATAGCCTTGTAACCGATAACTCCGGGCAGCTCTCCATTGATCCTGACAGGTTTTCCAACGACAACCCTGGGATCGACGCCCCCTACGGGAGCAAAGGATAGCGTTCCGTCATCCTCTACGTTTGTCACCATGAAGCCGACCTCATCCATGTGGGCAGTCAGGACGAACTTTCTGTTCGACCTGGTCCCCTTTTTGAAGGCGATCAAGTTGCCCAGGACGTCGACTTTTAAGCTGTCTACCTTGTCTTTGATCTTTTCTTCTATAAACTTCCTGACGCGTCCCTCATCTCCAGAGACGCCGTCAAGTTCGGATAATTCCTTTAAGTACAACGCCTTCACCCCTTTCATCACAGGTTTACGGTGCTTGTTAAAGCCAGTAGGCGTGCGGTCTCCTCCACGTCGCGGGGATCGACCAATTCTACGGGCGTGTGCATGTACATGAGCGGTATGGAGATCAGCGCCGTCTTTATACCCGACCTCGTAAGCTGCACCTCGTCCGTGTCGGTATGAGACCTCCCGGGGGTCGGCTCGATCTGCGTCCTTACGCCGTGACGTTTTGCCACGTCACATAAGACCTTGTAAAACTCCCTGTTTATGACGGGCCCGACTGCCAATACGGGGCCTTCCGAGATCTTAATTTGGGGCATCTGCGGGACGTGTTCGTTGCCATGGGTTACGTCTACCACTATGGCCTCGTCCAACCCAAGCTCGTACGCAACGGAGACCGCCCCCGGGCCTGCGATCTCCTCCTGGCTTGAAAAGATGAAATAAACGTCAGCCCTGTTTTTTATAATCTCAAGCTTGCTGGCGGCCATGATTAGGGCAGCACAGCTTGCTCTGTTGTCCAATGCCTTACCGGAAAATTTATCGCCTAAAGAGGCACACCTTCCTTCGATGACGCAAATGTCTCCTACACTTACGGCTTCGCTTAAAGGGCTGCAGGAAACGTCGACGTAAATGTCGTTGTAATCGGGGACCTTATCTTTTTGATCGTCTTTTTGGAGGTGAGGAGGAAGAAAGCCTACAACTCCTGTGGCGACACCCTGCTTGGTGAATATCTTTATCCTTTGGGAGATGACCACCTTCGGATCTATGCCGCCGATTGGCTCGACCCTCAAAAAACCTCTTTCTTCAAGCTTTGCGACGACAAACCCTATCTCGTCAGCATGGGCAAATATCCCAAGTTTTTTGACATTTTGCCCATTTTTTACGGCTATAAGCGCGTTCATCTTGTGTTTTCTTACGGAATCGACGTAGGGTTTGATGTTTTCTTCGATGACCTTTAGGACTTCATTCTCATAGCCCGAGGGACTGTCAGCGCTTGAAAGACATTTAAGCAAAGAAACCGTATCCAATGACATCACTCCTTTGGTCGTAACTATGCATAAAGCAGCTTGGGTTTAGGTTCAGGAATCTCCCTGCCAAGTTGCTTTGCAGTTTCTATCCATTCCTTGATCACAGCAAAAGCTTTTACAGCCTCATCATATGTTTCGTCATCGGCCATGCAACCCGGCAATTCCGGCACTTCAACTATAAAACAATTATCTTATCTGCTCCAATATATAATCATTTTTTGTCAGCAACGTTTACAGCCAGCCTTTCTCCCTCCAATATCCGTACTCCCCCGCCCACTGCTCTTTTCTCAAAGAGATTGCATCTTTAAAGAACCTTCGCCTGACTTCCATCATTGCCAACTGATCCGGAAATTTTTTGCCCTCCCTGACAGCTTCAACAATTTGAGTACCAAGCGATCTAGCCCTTTCCTTTAGGGCATCAAATTCTGACATTGGCCCCGAAGCTCCGCCAACATATTGGACGCCGCAGCTTATCATGTAATCTTCAAGGTAATCCAAAACCATCACGTGAGGCCCGCCACCCGACGTGGCAAAGGCTGCGCCGTATTTGCCCAAAAGCATCTGGCAGTGAATAAATGGGCTTGAGCGATCCAAAAGCGCTTTAAGCTGAGCCGAGATATGGTTTATATAAACAGGCGAGGCGAACATTATGACGTCCGCCTCCAGCATCTTTTGGAGGATATCGCTGACATCATCTTTTATGGGACACTGAAGAAGATTTCTATGACATAAACCGCAACCTATACAGTATCGGATATCTTTATCGGAAAGATTGATGTATTCCGCTTCGGCATCCGTAAAATGCAACTTTATCGCATTTAAAGTTTCTTCCATAAGCTTAAAGGTATTGCTTTGCTTCCCTCTTGGACTTCCTGATATGCAGAGCATCTTCATGGTTTAGCCTCCCCGTATGCTATTTAAATTTAAGATCAGTCAGGTAAATCAAGCTTCGACTCGAACTTGTGCCTTAATTATATGCCTCAAGGCACGAAGGGGATAGCTTTAGCAGTTGTATGATAAATTGTTAACCAAGCGAATTTACTGTTGATGGGGCTGAGGGTATTTGTAAGTGAACATGATTTTAGATAGAGACTAGCGTCTCCAGAAAAAGGCAAGCCACAGGCAGGGCGGGGCGGTGCTTGTCGAAAGTACGCGGTGTTTGACGTGAGCAGGGATTAAAACCCATTCTCCCCTATCAAGCACTTTTGTGCTGCCGTCCTCCCACTGAATGACTCCCTGTCCTTCAAGGACGCACACCCACTCATTCTCTTTTTGGTCGTACCAAAACCCCTCGGGAGATGCTTGACCTGTCGAAATGATGCGCTCTATGCGCACCCATTCGTCGGCGTAAAGGGTTTCAGTGACCTCTTCGCTAAGCGACGCCACTGATGGATCGTAAAGATTCGCATTCTTTTTCATTAAAGGAAGCTCTCCATTTCTAAAATCGGGCGAAAATTCAAGATTTAGGCCAAAATATATTTTAAAACTATACTAAAAAGCCGGGTTTCTATGTTTATTTGTCATCTTATCTATCGCTTCCCACAGACCCTGCAGGTAAACTGCACCTAATGCCCTATCGTATAACCCGTAACCGGGGCGGCCTGTTTCTTTCCATATCATCCTACCGTGATCCGGCCTCATGTATCCGTCAAACCCCACATCGTAAAAGGCCTTTACGATCTCAAACATGTCAAGGGATCCGCATTTGGAGAGGTGTGCGCTTTCATAGAAATCCCTGTCGGAGGTGAACTTGAGGTTTCTGATGTGCGCAAAATGGATCCTGCCTTCCTTGCCAAACTCCCTAATGATGGCAGGGATGTCGTTTTGCCTGTTAGCGCCAAGAGAACCGGTGCAAACGGTTATGCCGTTGTACCTGCTTTTGTTAAGGTCCAGAAATTTGCGTATATTCTCCCTTCCCGTTATGACCCTTGGCAAGCCAAACACCGGCCAGGGCGGATCGTCGGGGTGTATGGCCATCTTTATGTCGCACTCCTCTGCGGAAGGTATGATGCTATCGAGGAAATATTTGATGTTTTTCCAGTACTTGTCCTCCGTCATCTCTTTGTATCTTTCTATAGTCCTTGAGATTTCCTTAAGCCTTTCGGGCTCCCAACCGGGAAGTTCTGAATCCTTCGATTGTTCCATAAACTGTTCGGCGAAGTTTTCAGGATCTATCTTGGAGACGAAATCGTGCCTATATGCCATGGTCCTGGAGCCATCTTCTAATTGGTATTCCAACTCCGTCCTAAGCCAGTCGAAGGCGGGCATGAAGTTGTAGCAGATCACCTTCACGCCTATTTGGGAGAGGTTTTTCATGGTCTTTATGTAATTTTC
Source organism: Acetomicrobium sp. UBA5826 (assembly GCF_002433005.1). GTDB lineage: Bacteria > Synergistota > Synergistia > Synergistales > Acetomicrobiaceae > Acetomicrobium. The sequence continues at coordinate 29,362 of NZ_DJHF01000007.1, forward strand.
TATGTACCTGTCCCGCGTTTCGAGCCCCAGCTTGATATCCTCATGCACGTTTACGCTCTCTATCACTTCAAGCTTTAGGCCGTAGCTTTCGACTTCTTCCTTTAGGGCCTTTAGACGTTCTAATGGCCACACCTCACCAACTGGTATGTCAAGCAAGCTAGTTACAACTACCTCCATCCCGGGAATCTGCCTGATCTGTTCAAGCGTTATATGGTCATATCCCTTTCCAAACCAACGAAAACTCATCTTCACGACATATCTACCTCCATGTTTACGTACTTAGATGGCCAGTGCGATCTTATCTATCATACTACATGAAAAATCACAAGTTGCGGTTTGTCGGTGTGATTCATGAAGCGTAAATCAACGAATGCCTTCCTTTGCTAAATTTAAGCTCCACTTAAGCTGCACGCATACTAAAATATTTGTATGTAAGTTGTCAATACAAACCAGATATATTTTAACACCCTATTTATATAGCTACGATAAATTGCTATATTTGCACTACGAGAGATAATATGGGGACGACAGATAGGGGGGTTGTATAATTGCTGTTGTTTGTGTTGTTTAATCGATCTGTGCTGCGGATTTTTCAATGATTTTAATGAGGGGAGATATTTTTTGACTGTTGAGATCGCGAGTTTCTGCGGGATAAAGATATACGCGCAACTGTCAAACAGAGTGACTTTTTTCAACAGCCCCTACCCCGCGCACTTCGAACACAAAGCTGTCGACATTTACCCTTTCTCTCATGACGCACCCTCTCCTGTAGAGGGAAAGGTTACGTATGTTTACGAATTTACGGCTCCAAGGACGAAGCAATTTCAAATGCCCACGAAAGAATACCTGATCGCCATCCAAACGCCGGTGACCTCGGAGTATCTCGTTCGCATCCTCCATGTAAAACCAATCGTCAAGGTGGGTGACTGCGTAAAGGTTGGCCAGATTCTGGGGGAGATGGTAAAAAACGGCCACTTCGACTCCTGGACCGATCGTCATATGCACGTCGAAATCAGGCCGCGCGACAACCTGATCAGGGCACAGGGAGGCATGCCCATTTACGCTTCCTTGAAATGGGAAAAGTTTTACGGCGTGCCTCCTACCTCAAGCTTTCAGGGCGAAGTCATCGTCCAAAGGCCGAATTACACGCTCCTTAAAGGCCCTACTGCCAGGATGGGTATGTTTTCCGGCCTGCCCGTTACAGTTGGCAAGGGAATTGGGATTTTAGACGGGGGTCTGCCGCATTACGGCTTTGGAGGCGTGCTGGCACGCGGAAGGGCAGAGATCGGCGATCCCGTTTACATCGAAGACGTAAGGATAGGGCACGTAACAAAAATTTACTCCGACGGTTTTGCCAGGTTTGAAGTGGAACCTTTTTCAGTAAAGCTCGACAACATCAGCATGAAGGGCATTTCGTGCTATATGGGCTTGTCCGGTGATTTTATGTGGAAGTTGATCCCTCAAGACGGAAAAAGGATGAGCTTGAAGGATAAAGCCTCAGTCATCATCTGCCAGTAAGGTCAAGCTCTTTCTTGATCCATTCTATCTCCTCTTTTGTGGGCTTTCGCGGGAAGTTGTACATCGGGCCCAAGGGCGATTCGTTATAAAAGGGCCTGTTGCAATTAGGACATCCTGACGTCATGAAGGGAATGCCGCTGTCCGCGGCAAGCTCAAGCGTAGCGCCGTCAACGCCAAAATCATTTAAGCGTCCGCCTTGAAATTTCATGTCATCTGCTCTTGTAGTGCCGCTTGCTATGAGGTGGCGTGCCATCTGGATTTTTCTGTAGCTAGAAACTTTAGGCTTAGGCCATTTTTCAAGTGGGGTTCCCTTGACGGGAGTAAAGGCAAAAAGCCCTACCGTTATACCGCGGTCGTAAAGCATCTGGATTGTCTTTATCATCTCTTCTTCGCTTTCTCCCAAGCCGACGACGAGGTGGGTTGTCGCCCTGCCGATGAGCTTTTTCGCCTCTTCAAGGGCCTTTAAATGAGTCTCCCACCGGTAGGGAGATTTTGCTCCTTTGCCCTTTATTTTCTCGAAAAGTTCGGGGGTAGCGGCGTCTAAGGCGATCCCTATGCGCTCTGCTCCTGCATCTGTCAGCCTTTTTACGTCCTTTGGCGAGATCGGATGGCACGCGACGGAAAGGGGAAGATCGCAGGCTTTCTTTATCGTCGAAACTATTTCGATAAGGTCATCTGCGACGCCGGGGTAATTTACGGACTGAAGGCATACCCTTTTGAAAGCATGGGTTGATTTCTGCAGCGCTTCGATGACGTCGTCCAGCGAAAACCTTGGCCACTCCACTCTGGAAAGCATCTCGCCGTCGGCGAGGCTTTCTCTTGCTTGAGGGCAAAACATGCAGTTGGCAAGACACTTGCTTTCGCTGTAAACCAGCAGATGGGCCGTGGTGGGGGCAACTTCAATTTTAACCTTGCAAAAGCCTAAAACAGCAGCGGTGCCCAGCGCAACCCTTACATATTTGACCAACTTTTACCCTCCTATCTCCATTGGGACGGCACAGCAGAGGTCTATTTTTTGAAGTTTTAAACCCATATTTCGAGCCGCTTCCAAGGTTTCTTTTTTCGGCACCACGATCCCGTTTACGCCCGCCTTGAGGGCCCGAAGCTCGTATTCTGTTTGTCGGGGCCTCATGCAGCCGAGAAAAATGATTGTCTCTTCCATTTTGCTACGGGCATAGGATATTATGTCTTCGACTTCATCGGCAGACGGAGGGTTTACTGCCTCGAAGGCCGTACCGCCTGTGGGTATCAACACCAAAAAAACAAGGGTGCTTACTTTTCTTGAGCACGCTATTTCAACGGCCCTTTTTTCACCTTTGAGGCGCCCCCCGTGGAGGCCAATCGTTATATGGGGCACCACGCAGGAGACATTTTCAAGCAAATAATCCAAGGTGCTAACGTAGTCATCGACAGATTTGTCAAGACCTATGACTTCCCTTATCGTTTCGTCATCGCCTATCAGGTCAAAGGAAACGACGTCGACGCCGGCTCGGCCAAGGCTTCGGGCAAGACCTTCGGGAACGAGCCCGCAGTGGACGTTTATCGCCAGCTTTGTATCGCCCTTGATGCGTGCCAATGTATCGACGAAGCCCTCCAAAGGCACCCACCCCTTTTCGTTGTAACCGCCGCTTACAAGCACTCCCTTGTATCCTTTATTGTCGAATTCGTGGCACTTTCGGTAAAAGGTTGCGGGATCGCTACAGGGGATCATATGTTCGAGATAGTGACGATCGCAGTGTTTGCAGTGCATGGCGCAAGCTTTTCCCGTTATCGAAAGGGAGGGAAATAAGGGTTTTGGGTAGAAGGCGTAAAAATCATTTTTATTGTCTGCTGTGGTTTCGTATTCTTTCATTTCGCCTGCACCTTTACCGCTTCATGAGCCATTCTTTTGAGGCGTATTTTGCCTTTAACTCTTCTGCTAAGTTTATTTCCTCAGACGTCAAGTCGCCTTCCTCGAAAGACGCACTCAAGGAATCGGCAAAGCCCGCACACATCGCATCTCTTACCTCCTCAAAGCTCGGGCGCTTTTTTAGCTCTCGCGCGAGAGATGTTACCCGCTCATAAACGGATGCGATGAACTTGTCCGAGATCTTCTCCGGGCTTACCTTTAACAACTCGAACATCAATCGGATGTCAGGGTCAACAAGTATCGTGCCGTGCTGCAGGACGCTTCCCCACTTTCTTGTCTGTGCGCTGCCTGAGATCTTTTTGCCGCCCACCTCGACGTCATTTAACGGGGCAAAGCGAGCTTCAAGGCCCAAGCGTTCAAACCCCTTGATCAAGCCACCACAGATCACCCTGAAGGATTCCATGATGTCGCGAGGCAAATCCTCTTGCCTGCAGACGACGCTGTAGGTAAGCTCGCCGTCGTGATCGTGAAAGACGGCACCCCCGCCGCTTAAACGCCTCACCACGGCTACGCCGTATTTGGCTGCGGCCAGCAGGTCGACCTCGCGCTCCAGGCTTTGAAAATACCCGAGCGAAACGGTCGAGGGCTGCCACCTCCAAAATCGCAATGTATTAGGAGACCTCCCCTCTGAGTTAAGTTTTAAAATGGCCTCGTCAATGGCCATGCTGTAGAAGGGATCGTCTACCCTTAAAGGAATAACCCTCCAGCCCTCCATGATTTACCTCCTAACGGCCCTCATTATGGCCTCGACAAAGCAGTCGGGCGTAAGCATTGGTGTTTGGATCTGCCTTTGTTCGTAAAACTGCTCAATCAGCTTGGATAACTCCGCCCTTTCGGCATTAGTGCCGACCAGCAGCTGCTCAAGGTCGTCGAGCGCTTCTTCAGGATACATGAAGAAATCACCGCTTATTTGAATTTGAGATATGACGCCTTCTGCCAGCTTTACAAAGACTTTTATTATCCCCTTCGGTGCCTTGAACTCCGCATAGGGCATCTGCGCACCCTCTCATAAATATTTTTAATTGCCATAGACGATGTTTATTATAACATTCGTCTTGAAACAGATATCCTGGGGTCAGATACAATACCGGGTAGGGTTGACAAATATACCCTATAGGCTATATAATTCACATTAAGTTGTGGCGGATTTAACAAAGTTTGCTTCGAAAGGCTTGGGGTAATGAACGCATTCTTATATTGCCGAACCAGCAAAACCTTTAGGACATTGGTTAAGCATCATGACGTTTAGGGAGGGGAACTTTGTATGAAGAAGCTTGAGTATGTCGTCGGATTTTTGGCAGCCTTATGCATTGTGGTCGGAGGCAAGATGTTTTTAAGCAGTAATGACCTTTATTTCAGACTGTTGATAGGGACGGGGTTGGGATACACATTATCGAGGGCGTATACAGGCTTTGCCGGCAGCGTATACAGGGCGTATAAAACCGGGTCTACCAAGCTGATGAGAACGATGACGTTCATGTTTTTTATTACGGGCTTGTTGACGGCAGCCTTTTTGTTCGGATCGGATCCTGCTTCCTACAATCTTTGGATTAATCCTATAAATATGGGGTTAATCATTGGCGCCTTTCTCTTCGGATTTGGAATGTCCTTTTCCGAATGCTGTGCAACGGGAGTACTTACAATATTTCCCACTGCTCTTCCAAAGGCCATCATTACGCTCTTCTTCTTCGGTGTAGGTGTTTTCCTCGGTTTTCCCATACAAAGAACCGCTAGCTGGGTCAATGATTCCTGGTTTTCGACGGAGGTTGGCAGTAAGCTTGCGGGAGGAGTTTTTCTACCCGATCTTTTCAAGGGTGACGGTTTCGGGGGTTATTTAGGAGCTATTCTGCTAATGGCCCTTTTCAGCGGGATTGTGGTATATCTTTGTTATTTGTACGAAAAGCAAAGGATTGAAACCAATACATACACAGGCGTTCCTCTTGAAATCATGCAGGACCAACTTAAACCAATGGACGTAAAGACTTTCAAGCTTTTTAGCGCCCAGACATACGAGCATCTCTTCGTAAAACCCTGGACGTTAAGGGAAGGCGCTATCGTGCTGGCCCTGCTTTTTATGCTCCTGATGGGCGTGACCAAGGCCGGTTGGGGTGCATCTACTCCTTACGGAATATGGGTAGGTAAATTGTTCATGTTATTTGGCATGTCGCCCGAGTCTATCGCCAATTTCACCCATATGTCCGCCGATACCTTCACTTTGCCCTTCTTTAAGCACGGCGCTTCGGTACAGAACTTCGGGATTATCGTAGGCGCCTTGATATATTTGCTAACAGCGGGGCAGTTCGCGCAAGCGTTTAAGTCAGGATTGCGCATGAAAAAGAAAGAGGCTGCAGTATTTGCGCTAGGCGGTATTTGCATGGGATTTGGCACTCGCCTTGCTAACGGATGTAACGTCGGGGCGTTGTATAGCCCTATTGCCAATCTTTCGCTATCGGGATGGATATTTCTGGTTTTCATGGTAATAGGAGGCATCCTCAGCTGTAAGATCAGGAGCAAGATATCGGTGTAACTGACGCCTACGAGCGGGATTTTAAAATATTTTAAACTACCGGGAGGTAACTATTAATGGAAAAAAAGATTTTAATAATCGGCGGAGTGGCCGGCGGGGCTTCCGCTGCGGCAAGAATCAGGAGATTAGACGAGTCTGCCAGGATCGTTATTTTTGAGAAGGGACCACATGTTTCATTCTCAAATTGTAGTCTGCCCTATCGCCTCAGCGATACCGTTAAAAAAACCGAAGATCTCATTTTAATGTCTCCGGAAAAGTTTTTAAAGCAATATAACATCGAAGCAAGGGTTAACAGTGAAGTGATAAAAATCAAAAGAAACGAGAAAAAGATCTTGGTAAAGGATCACGCCAGCGGCAGAGAATACGAAGAAAGTTACGATAAATTGATCCTCTCTCCCGGAGCATATCCCATCTTGCCGAAAAGCATTGAGGAAGTTGATAAAGAACACGTATTTACCGCTAGGAACGTGGTAGATATCGATCGGCTCTATACGTATCTCAAAAAGAATAACATCGAAGACGTCGCCGTAGTGGGCGGTGGTTATATAGGGCTGGAAATAGCGGACAACTTGCATGGAGCAGGCAAAAAAGTCTCCATAATAGAAGCCACCGAACAAGTAATGGCACCTTTTGATAACGACATGGCTCAGATACTTCATAAAGAAATATACGACAAAGGCGTCAACCTCATCTTAAACGATGCCGTAGTGAAGATAGACAACGATCACCTAGTTCTGAAATCCGGGAGAAAAGTCAACGCCAAGGCCGTGGTCATGGCCGTCGGCGTAGCACCCGATATAGCTCTCGCCAAGGACGCAGGGCTTGAAATTGGCACTACAGGCGCGATCAAGGTCGACCATAACTATTTGACAAGCGATAAAGATATATACGCCATAGGCGACGCCATTGAAGTATACTCCCGCTTAGAACACAAGTACTTCAAATGCGCTCTGGCCGGACCGGCACAAAGGCAGGCGAGGGCTGCAGCCGATCACATTTACGGCATCCCCCACAGAAATAACGGACATATATGTACCTCTATCGTCAAGCTTTTCGATCTGAACGCCGCATCGACGGGATTGAACGAAAAGCGGGCGAAGGCCGCCGGGATTTCCTATGATTTCGTTTACATAATCCCCTTTGATAAGGTAAGCCTTATGCCTGACTGCAATATAATGCATTTTAAGTTAATATACGAGTACCCAACGGGAAGAATACTGGGCGCCCAGGCCATAGGTAAGGGAAACGTGGATAAGAGGATAGATGTCATAGCTACGTTGATATTGATGAACGGCACCTTGGAGGACCTAAAGGAGTTAGAACTGTCCTACGCTCCTCCCTTCAGCACTCCAAAAGACGTGGTCAATCACGCCGCACTGGTCGGCTTAAACCTCTTAAACGGCAGGTACAAGCAAGTCCCCGTCACGAAGGTAAGGGAATTGGTGGAAAACAATGCCTTTATCGTCGACGTCCGCGAGAATGACGAATACAACAAGGGCCACCTCATAAATGCCGTCAACATTCCTTTAAGCGAGCTGAGATCAAGGGTAAACGAAATACCAAAAGATAGGCCCGTTTATTTGCACTGCCGTTCTGGCCAGAGAAGTTATTACGCCGTGATGGCCCTGCAGGGTATGGGATATACAAACGTCTATAATATCTCCGGTTCATTCCTCGGCATCTGTTGCTACGAGTACTATCAAGATCAAGTGACGGGAAGAAAGAGGATCGTTACAGAATACAACTTTAATTAGACTGCATATAAATCATAAAGGGGAGGGCAAACGCTCTCCCTCTTTTCATCTTATTATTAACCACGACTTTAAAACTCTACACCCCGGCTGCGCCTGAAGTTGTCTATGAGCTTTCGAGCTATGCTTACTCCCGGCGGAAGATCGGGCATTTCGTGGGGAGAAAACCAGCCAGCATCCAATATCTCGCGGCCATCCGGCTTGAGTTCGCCCGATGCCCATTTGGCCGTAAACCCCACCATGATCGAGTGAGGAAAGGGCCAGGGCTGGCTTCCGAAATATTTGATGTCCTTTACCTCTATGGAGACTTCCTCTCTGACTTCGCGCCTGACGGCGTCCTCGAAGCTCTCGCCGGGCTCCACGAAACCTGCAATGACGCTGTATCGCTTGGGAGGAAAGCTGGCGTTTCTGGCAAGCAGTATTTTGCCCTCCCTTTCCACCGCTACTATCACTGCAGGGCTTACGGGAGGATAGAAAACGGAACCGCAGGTTGGGCAAATTTTACCGTTGTCCACCGATGAGGATTCCAATCTATCGCCGCAGGACATGCAAAAGCTGTATCGCCCCACCCAGTTCATAAGCTGAAATGCCCTTGCCGCTGCGTAAAAGGCCTCCTCCCCCAGGATGCTGCCGACGTCCCGAAGCCCTAAAGCGACCATGCCTTCGGGAATTGAAGCTTCCGGCGACATTTCAGCCCAATATTCCCTCGGGCCTTCGTCTCTGCCTGCGTCTCCTATGGCGATGACTCCTTTACTAACGATCTTGTCGGCCAGGCTTTCTACATCACGCAAAGTCGGCAACCTCATCTTAAAGGCACAGCACAACAGCAACTTGTGGTCCTTAAATAGGTACCAGATTTCTTCCAACGCATTTCCACCTGCTTTTTAAAATTATCCAAACTGCCTTATTTATTTTATCCCAAAATTATGAAATTTTATGCTCTCTGCGGGCTTATAGGCTTTCAAGCACCTTTTCGTGAATTTTGAGATCTCTGTCGCTGTGAAGGACAAACCTGATTTTATGGACGTGCTTGAGCGAGGGAATGGTCTCTTTGACGGTCCTTAGCGCCACTTCCGCAGCCTCTTGGACGGGATAGCCGAAGACGCCTGTGGATATAGCCGGAAAGGCGATGGAGTCTATTTCGTGTTCATCTGCAAGCTTGAGGGCGTTTCGATAGCAATCTGAAAGCAGCCTGTCTTCGGGTTTGTCTACGCCGTAGCGAGGTCCCAGACAGTGGATAACGTATTTGTTGGGAAGATTATGCCCGCCTGTGATGACGGCCTGCCCCGGCTTTATGGGCGCCAGAGGTCGACACTCCTTATCGAGCTCAGGCCCTGCAGCGCGATGTATCGCTCCTGCCACTCCCCCGCCGGGCTTAAGCCAGGCATTGGCAGCGTTTACAACCGCTGTCACATCGGGCTGTCTTGTTATATCTCCCTTTACACACTCTATGGTCACTCCTGAAATCGTCTTTTCCATGCCGTTTCCTCCTTTCCTAAAAGATTACTGCTAACCTATATTAAAATAGCTTATTTTTGCTCCTTCAGGCAACCTCCTGATAACTTTAGCCATTGCCAAGCCCCCTTTGCCCTTTATCTATCTTGAAAGGTCAAACCCTCTACGTCTCCGGTCAATGACGCTGGTCGGTAATGACCAGCGTCATTGTATTATTTATTTAAAATCCGAAGTAATTTCTCAACGTCCGCTTCATCAACTCTACGTCAGAATCTACTCCGAACCACAACTTAAAGGCAGCAGCCGCCTGGTATACGAGCATGCCGTCTCCGCTTAAGGTCTTGCAGCCTGCCTTTTTGGCGTCGGCCAGCAGCTTGGTCTCGGGCGGGTTGTAGATGACGTCGCAGACGAACTGCCCCGGGCGGAAGCTGTCGGGCAATACCAGCGACTGACCTTCCGCTTCGCCTTTCATGCCAACCTTCGTGGCGTTGATGATGATATCTGCCTCAGCGATGCCCTCAGGCGGCACCGGCTTATTGTTAAGGGGCCTCCACTCGCATCTTCCGGGAAAGAACTTCTCCACTCTTTCTACCAGCGACATGGCCCTGGTTTGGCTGTTGTTGTAGACGATCACCTTTGAAATCCCTGCGTTTAGGAAGGCAAATACCACGGCCTTGGCAGCTCCTCCGGCACCTATCAAAAGAAGGGTCTTTCCTTCGGGGCTTACGTTGGACTCCTCCATGAAGGAATTGAGAAACCCCATGCCGTCGGTGTTGTAGCCGATCAATCCCTTTTCGGTAGTGACGACGGTGTTGACCGCGCCGCACTGCTCGGCGCTTTTGTCCAAACCGTCCAGAAGCTCTATGATCTTTTCTTTGTAGGGCATGGTGACGTTTGCGCCTATTACGTTAAATATGTGCATTGTCTTCAATGCCTTAGACAAATCCTCAAAGCTTGGTATCTCAAGTGGGTAATACAAGTTGTTCATGTTCTTCGACTCAAATACCGTATTGTGAAGCAGGGGCGACAAAGTCTGCTTTAGCGGATTGCCATAAAGCGTTACGAACCTTGTATCTGCATTTGGACAAAACATCTTTACCCCTCCCATTTAATTTAAAGTCCGATTACTACTTTTCCAGTTCAGGATCGTAAAATTCGCCAAAAAGCTCCTCATTCGACGGACGATGCACGGGGATGGAAAAACCGGCTATGTTTGCTAGTTTTTGAGGAGGAATGTTGAAGGTCACGTCCCTGTACCACGATTTGCTCGGCCGTCTTGCCCGCAGAGGCCGAAGATGTGTTCGACACCCTTTTTCTCAAGGGAATTCACTATCTGATAAGCCACAAGGTCCTTCATTGCTTTACCTCCTTAAAATAAATTAAAACAAAACCCCGTTGGTAAAATTTTGCCTAATTTGTCCCATACTTGCTTTGTTGCTGTTTAATCGTTCAGGTAAAGGGAATAAAGCAGCTTATAAACTTCTCTCAGCTCGCCTGCCGGTATCTGTCCCGGGGCAGATGAAGCTACACCTACCGCAAAGGTCAGATCCGAACCGAAGAGCCAGCCTGCGATCCTCGTGATGGAACCAAGCGACCCCATGGACATGGTTATCAAGGGAATATCGGGAAACTCACGCCTGGCCATCAGCGTCGCTGACATAAGTGCCAAGACATCTTCCATGGACTGGGGCATTACGGCGACCTTGGCAATGTCTCCGCCAAAGGCGATCTCCTTGGCTATAGTCGCAAAGATGACTTCTTTGGGAGGGGTTTTCTTGAAATCGTGAAAGGAGACAACTACATAAACGCCACGGGGTGAGGCAATTTGCTTTAAATTCTTGATTTCTTCGTAGCCGCTTATAAGCTCGATGTCAACTAAGTCAACCAGTTTCTCTTCTATTGCACCTTTATAGAGGGCGTTTCTTGATTCCGCCGATACTTCCTGAAATCCGCCCTCAAGGTGGCTCCTGCACGTCAAAAGCAAGGGTATATCGGTCAATTTTCGTATATCGCCAAGGACTTTCATGGAAGTTTGTTTGTCTGTTATGAAGTTCCAGGCGTCAACCCTGAGCTCGATTACGTCGGGAGAGCCTGCAATCGCCTTCTTGGCCTCCTCTGAAGCTGCCTCGGGAGTTTTCCCCACCAGGGGAAAGCAAATCAGAGGCTTATCTCCTCCAAGTTTCTTGCCCCTAACGACAATCGGCTTGGCTGCCTTCAGTCTCACGGATTTATCCTCCTTTTTTCATATTTAGATATATTTGCATAAAAAATTTTTACACTCTCTTAACTTTTTCCTCCCGACGTTACGGCTTCCAGGTCTTTTGAATAACCCAATTGATAGGAAATTTCGCTTGCTGCGTTTATAATCGCCTCTATCACCTGGGGAGTTATTTCAAAACGGGAGACGGGACCGCTGGCGCTTAAGGAGGCAAGTATCTTTCCTTCTTCGTCGAAGACGGGCGCAGCAACTGCTGCCACCTCGATATCTCTCTCGCCGAAACTTACGGCATATCCCTGCCTTCTTATTTTGGCAAGTTCCTCTTTAAAGAGGCTGACATCAGAGATTGTGTTTTTGGTCAAAGGTTTAAGTCGCGTATGGGAGATCAGCCTATCGATAAAATCCTCAGGTTGCCAGGCGACCAACACCTTCCCCGCAGCTCCGCAATAGGCAGGGATCTTCTGGCCAAGGCGGACCACCTGTCTCACCAGGTGGATGCCTTCCGCCTGCTCAATGCAGACGCGATCAAAACCGTCTAAAACGTAAAGGTTTACGGTCTCTTCCGTAAGATCGCGGAGCCGCTCCATTACGGGACGGGCAACGTAACTAATGTTCATCGTGTTAGCTGCTATCGTTCCAAGGTGAAAGAGCTTTACGCTGAGTCGATATTTACCGCTCTTCGGGTCCTGGCAGACATAACCTTCATCCTGGAGGACTTGAAGCAGCCAGTGGACCGAGCTTCTCGGAAGCCCTAGCTTCTTTGCGATTTCGCTCACTCCAAGAAAGGACTCTTCCAAGGAAAAGGCAGAAAGCACCTTTAAAGCTCGTCGAATTGATGTGCCCTTTTCCCTTTCAGCCATCTGCAATACACTCCCTTAAATGAGTTAGCTTTAGTGAAGCTCCTTCTTTGCCTTTTCCAAACCATCACGGCCTTGATACCTCAGCGCAATCTCATCCTCCGTGAGGTAGCGCGACTCTAAGTCTCTAATCTTATCCAGCTTTACAAGGCTCTCAAATTCTTCGAAACCGATCACGCCCGGCAGGTCCTTTATTGTGCCCTTTTCTTTTATGTATTCCAATGCCTGCTTGACTCCCCACGCAGCCGCCATTATGGAAGTGACGGGTATGCTGACCCTGGCAGCTCCCCATTCCTGAAGCTCCTGGATGGTGACGAGGGGCGTCCTTCCGCCCTGAAGTAGATTTATAGAGACGGGAGCATCAATGCCCTTTATCACCCGCTTGATTCCCTCCACTGAGGTTACGGCCTCGACGAAGATGAGGTCAGCGCCTGCTTTGGCATACATGTTGCCTCGACGGATGGCCTCCTCCTCTCCGTAGACCATGTAAGCATCGGTGCGGGCGTTTATCACGAAGTCGGGGTCCCTGGCAGCTTCCCTTGCCGCCTTTATCTTTAGGACCATCTCCTCGGCGGAGATGCACTGCTTTCCCGTTATGTGGCCACACCTTTTGGGGCTAATCTGATCTTCCAAGTTGATGCCTGCAGCACCTGCGGCCTCGAACTCCCGGACCGTGTAGTAGGTATTCACGGCGTTTCCAAAGCCATTATCGCCGTCGGCCATGACGGGGATATCGACGGCGTGACAGATGCTGCGCGTAATTTCAAGCATCTGCGTGCTGCTTAAAATGCCGATGTCGGGCAATCCCAGAAGCGAAGCTGCAAAGCCAAAGCCCGAGCACTGCACTGCCTTGAAACCGGCAGCCTCTATTAGCCGAGCGGATAAGACGTCGTAAGCGCCGGGCATCACCAGAATCTCAGGGTCGTTTATCAGCTTCTTCAAAAGAGTAGTTTTGCGCACTTGAACCACCTCGCGTGTTCAACAATATTGAACAATGTTTTACATTGTTGTAACCTAATTGTATTCTATCAAAATATTATTCTCTGTCAAGCATCCTTTTCAAAACATGTCACTTCCCTATCAAAACAAAGCGATATGAGGCATATCGCCGGTATTTTTATAGGAGATACAAAAAAGACGGAGACCTAGTTCGCGGTCAGGTCAACTGTTTTTGCGGGATGACCGACCGGGAAACCGTGTCTCCGTCTTTTTGCTTAAACGCCGAGACTTTAACGGCAGTTATTTAACGGCAAACCAATATTTTACTTTCTTAATGTGATCTTAAAACCGCCCTCGGGCATCTTGTCGTATTGGGCGGTCCAGCCCTGACTTTTTGCGTAGCGGGTGACGTTCATCACGGAAGTCATCGTGTCGACCAACACATAAATTTCACTGCATGCTGATCTTTCGATGGCCTTTTTCGTCTCGACTACCGGCTGAGGGCAGGAAAGCCCTCTAGCATCTACAGTTATGGATTCAGCCATAATTTTCACCTCTTTAGTCTTTATATCTTTTCTCGCATCAGAAAGCCGACGCTAAGGCAAAACATTATTCCTATTATCGTCGCTGCCGGTCCGAATGCGCCCGGGCCCGTGCCTGAGCTGGCAAGGCTAAAATTATGCGCTGTGGCAGCGCCAAAAAGCATTCCCAGTATGAAGACGGCAGCGTCTCCGTCCCCTTCTCCGCTCATGATAAACTGCCTTCCCGGGCATCCACCCGCAAGGGTGAAGGCAAGGCCCGACAGCACCATCCCTAAGGCGTTCCACAGTACGTTCGTGTGGGCGATGGGCTGCCCTTCAAAGCCGAGCTTGAATTGACCGAGAAGCAGATTGGTGACGAAAGCAGCGATGACAAAAGCTATTATCCCGTTGAAGAGGTGAAAATCCTTGAACATTATGAGGTCGCGCAAGGCCCCGACGGTGCAAAAACGGCTTCGTTGGGCCAACCACCCGATCAAAAGCCCCGCGGCAAGCGACAAAGCGACGGGTGCTGCCATGGAGCCTGGACCTTTTTCGGAAAAAAATATAGCAGACGAGCCCTCGGGGCCGAAGCTTGGACGCAAGAGGACAAAGGCGATGAGCGTTATCGCCGCAAGGGGCATGATATAACCCAGGGGTTTTTTCGCCGGATAATTCCTGCCCAGGCTAAAACCTCGCCACAGAAAGGCGATCCCTATGGCCACGCCAATTGTCAGTCCAAGGATGCCGGGGATGGCGTTTAAATCTCCGGCGCTCAAACGAATGTAAGCCCGCCACGGACACCCCAGAAAAACCAAGGCCCCGATCATAGCGAAAAAGCCGAGGAAAAAGCGAACGATCGGGGAAGACCCCGTCCTGGGCTTATATTCCCTGTATATTAAAGAAGAAATGAAGGAGCCCAATATGAAGCCGGCAAGCTCTGGCCGAATATATTGCACAACGGCTCCCCTGTGAAGCCCCAAAGCTCCGGCGATATCCCTAGTGAAACAGGCTACGCAAATCCCCATATTGCCGGGATTGCCCCAAAAGGTAAGGAGAGGTGCCAAAATTCCGACGGCGATTCCCGTCAGAATCGGGCCTTTGCGAGACATAAGTGCACGATTTAATGCTTGAAACATCTTTCAAACCACCTTTCCGGAAGCTTAAATTTTCTAGTAGAAAGCAAAGCACATCTCCACCGTCAATGCACCCCTTATGCGTGCTTAGAGGCGCTTCAAAACTTCCGAAAAAGGCGGGCAAAATCATCGAAGAAGATCCGGAACGAGTCAAAACTTTAGAGGGTTGGACCACGTTCGCCCCTCGATCGACCGAAAATCATTGCCCCGGGAGCCGAAGATGAAGCGCCAAAGCAAAAAAGCTTTCGGGTGCATGAATGCGGAACCCGCATCCTTCCCTGGCTTCATCGGCGATCGATGACAGACAACATGGACAAACCCTCCTTTCGCACAAATTTTTGATAAAATTCCAAGAGCATAATATCACAAAAAAGGGAGTTTAAGTCAATTTCATAAATTGTCTAAATATATCGAGATTATCTAAATTATCCGACGTATCGAAGGTTGCGATCCGCACAAAACCAAGATACTCCTCTTTACCCTTGCAAAAATCCAGAACAGGGTTTTATATTGTTTGGGTAACCTAATTAGGAGGTGTTGTCCATGAAATTAATTGCCGTAAACGGAAGCCCAAGGAAAAAGTGGAACACCGCTACGTTGCTCGAGCACGCCCTTAAAGGTGCAGAATCGGCAGGAGCCGAGACAAAGCTGGTGCAT
Source organism: Acetomicrobium sp. UBA5826 (assembly GCF_002433005.1). GTDB lineage: Bacteria > Synergistota > Synergistia > Synergistales > Acetomicrobiaceae > Acetomicrobium. The sequence goes on from NZ_DJHF01000007.1 coordinate 44,847, forward strand.
CTTTACGACCTAGATTACAAGGGCTGCATAAGCTGCTTTGCCTGTAAGTTAAAAGGCGGAAAAAGCTTTGGGAAGTGCGCCATAAATGACGATTTGGCTCCGCTTTTAGAGGAGATACGAACCGTTGATGCCCTGATCTTGGGATCTCCCATCTACTTTGGAGACGTCACGGGAGAGATGAGGTCCTTCCTGGAAAGGCTCTTTTTCCAATTTCCCATCTACGAGCCCGACGCTGCGGGCCGGCAGCCTAAAAAGGTCCGCACTGCATGGGTCTATACGATGAACGTAACGGAAGAGCTCGCAAAACAGATCGGCTACGACCGAATGTTTCGTGACAACGCAGCACTTCTTGAAAGGTTTTTCGGCCCCTGCGAGTCGCTTATATGCTATGACACGCTGCAGTTCGACAACTACTCCAAGTACGCTGCCAGGCGCTTTGATCCCGTTGCCAAAAAGAGGCGTCACGAAGAGGTATTCCCCAAAGACTGCAAGCGTGCTTACGAGCTGGGCGTGAGGCTGGTGAGGTAATTTTTGGATGCCTATCCAGAGCCGTTTAACTCTGAGAGAAGCATTGTCGTAAAATTTTATTAGTTTTTAGTTTCTTATTGACATCACAATACAGCAGTTCTGGGAGTTGACTGAGATAGGCAAAAAAATGTAAAATTATTAGCAATATAAAGTAAAAATAAAGTAAAAATACAAAGGGGGTCTGTTTTATGAAGTTCCATGTACTGCTTTCACCGATAAAGATAGGCACAATGGAGGTAAAAAATCGCTTTGTGGTACCACCAATGGCTACTGGACTTGCACTGCCGAATGGTAACCCTACAGAAGGACATATAACATATTGGGCTGCAAGAGCAAAGGGAGGATATGGACTGCTGATTGTAGAGGCCACGGCAATTGACCCCCTTGGTAAAGGTTCTCCATGGGACGAACCTGGTATATGGGATGACAAGTTTATACCTGCATGGAAGAAGGTCACAGACGAAGTTCATAAGTACGAGACTAAAATAGCAATTCAGCTTCATCATGCTGGAAGGCAAACAACTCATGACAAAATTGAAGGTCAGCCAGTAGCTCCATCACCAATTCCATGCCCTGTAGAAAGAGAAATGCCAAGGGAACTTACGACGGAGGAGGTCTATGACCTCATTGAGAAGTTTGGTGACGCAGCTAGAAGGGCGAGAGAAGCTGGGTTTGATGCCGTGGAGGTACATGGAGCTCATGGATACCTTATAGCCCAGTTTATGTCTCCATATTCTAATAAGAGGATAGATGAGTTTGGCGGAGACTTTATGAGCAGGATGAGTTTCCCTGTGCAAATAATTAAAAACATTAGACGAAAAGTTGGCAACGGATATCCGGTTATATTCAGGATAAGTGGTGATGAAGTGGTGCCAGGTGGAAGAGACATAAACGACTCCAGACTGGTGGCCCGCGTTATGGAAGAGGCAGGGGTCGATGCGATCCATGTATCCTGCGGGGTTTATGCAACCACTCAATATATAATTGCTCCTGCAGCTGTACCTCCTGGATTTAACGTATATGCTGCAGGGGAAATTAAAAGGGCGGTTAACATTCCTGTTATAGCAGTGGGAAGAATCAATGAACCACTGCTTGCAGAGGATATACTGGAAAGCGGCAAAGCCGATCTAGTTGCTTTAGGCAGAGAATCCTTAGCTGACCCTGAACTTCCAAATAAGGTTGCTGCTGGCTTGACAGAAGAAATATCACCGTGTATAGGTTGTATGCAGGCATGTGCAGGTTATCTGTTTGACCCGACAAAACCTAATATATCCTGTCTTGTCAATCCGTTTACCGTAAGAGAAGGGGAACTTACAATAGAAAAGACCGAAAAACCCAAGAAAGTAATGGTAGTGGGCGGAGGGCCCGGTGGATTGGAGGCTGCGTGGGTGTCGGCCAAGAGGGGACATGAGGTTACACTCTATGAGAAAGAGAATGTATTGGGCGGTCAGTACAGGATAGGAGCTATTCCGCCCACCAAGCAGGATATATTAAAGGCCATAAGGTACTATATAACCATGGGTAAGAAATACGGCGTGGAGTATAAGACAGGAGTTGAAGTAACTGAAGACCTAATTGCCAAAGAGAATCCCGATGTGGTCATACTGGCGACAGGTGGTGTTCCACTTGTACCTAACATAAAGGGAATAAATAATCCTAAGTTTGTTAAGGCGGTTGACATACTGGAAGGGAAGAAAGAGGTTGGCATGAATGTCTTGATAGTCGGTGGTGGTATGGTGGGTGTCGAGACAGCTGATTTCTTAGGCGAACACCATCACAATGTTACCATAGTGGAAATGCTTCCGGAGATAGCAAAGGATGAGCAGGATGCCGTAAAGTATTTCCTGTTAGAAAGGTTAAATAAGTATGGAGTTAAGGCAGTTACTGGAGCAACAGTGAAGGAATTCCTTGACGATGGCGTGGTCTTCGAAAAGGATGGGAAAGAAGAGAGATTGACCGGGTTTGATACAATAGTCCTTGCCATGGGTGCTAAGGCATATAACCCACTGGAAGAGAAAATAAAGGGTAAGGTGCCGGAGGTTTATGTTGTCGGCGATGCCGTAAAGGCAAGGAAAGCACTGGAAGCCATAGAAGAAGCTGCAAGGGTGGCTATAAAGATATAAATAAAATTATAAATATGATGTTGAGACTGCTGAGATATCAGCAGTCTTTTTATTTAATGGCGTATTCCATTTTTGCATTTGGATCAACCCCCTAAACTGCCGTAAAAAGGTCGTCTGAAAAAGGCGGCAGTCGGAGGAAGGACAAAAAAGCCACCGGGACTTCGGTTACAGTGTAGTCAGACAGAAAACACAAACCGAAGGAGTGATCCCGGCGGCGAAAACGACAGTAAATCTTGACAACGAAATTGTCCAGTCCCTGCTGTAGGGTGACCTAATCTGCCTTCAATCGGTGGTCAAGGACCTCATCTAACATGCCCTCGAATCGAAGGCGGAAGAGATCCTGCAAGCGGGACGGTACGAACGGACTCCGGAGTGGAAAGGCTATCGGAACGGGTACTGGAGTAAGTGGGTAATAACCAGGCTCGGTCACATTCCGACCCGGCTTCCCCAAATGCGGGGCGGAGGCCCGGACACCCAGGAGTTAAAAACTTCTGCCCCGGTTCAAACAGGCCTTCCTTCTGACGCTGCTTGAAATGGTCATAAACGGTGCACCTCACCAGGAAGGGTGAGGCAGGTTAATGCGCCCTTAACATTAAAGAGCGCATTAGCAGAGTTTAACGCTAATTTATAAGTAAATTCGGTATCCACAATACAAGCTGCGGAAAAGCCGTTATAAGTACCAAAACTAATACCATTGCACCCAAAAATTGTGGCAGGTATTTAAACGTGTTTTCGTATCGCTCCTCAGCTATTCTACATGCAGCGATCAGGTCGACCCCCAAAGGAGGGGTGTTAGCTCCTATGGCCAGATTCACACATATCATTATGCCCAAATGTATCAAGTCCATACCCAACATATTAAAAATAGGCAAAAAGATTGGTAGGACTATTATGATGATTGCGATCGTTTCCATAAACATCCCGAGCAAAAGCAAAAGTATATTGAAAAGAATCAATATGACCCAATAGTTTTCGCTAATCGAAAGCATGAACGTTGCAACTTTCTGAGGAATGTCTTCGGCAGCGACAACCCACCCGAAAAGGCTTGCTGCAGCTATTATAAAAAGGATAACGGCGCTTGTCCTGGCAACACCAATACCTATTCCTAAGAGCTCTGATAACGAGACCTTTTTGTAGACGAAGACAGCTAAAATCAAAGCATAAAGTGCAGCTATGCCGCCGGCTTCGGTAGCGGTAAAAATCCCGAGCAAGATGCCCCCTAATATTATCGCAGGCGCAAGAAGAGGCAATAATGCCATCTTAAAGGCATCCCATCGCTCCTTCCAGCTCGATTTTTCCATTCTTGGATAGTTTTCTTTGATGGCAAATACATACGAAATAATCATAAAAGCAACTCCGGCCATAACCCCGGGAACGATTCCGCCCAAGAAAAGCTTTCCTATGGAAGCGCCGGTGGTTACGCCGATAATGACCATGACAATGCTTGGAGGTATGATCGTTGCCAATGCGCCCGAACACCCGAGCAAAGTGGCACTGAAAGGCCTTTTGTAGCCTTGCTCGTTCATTGCAGGAAGAAGGATTGAACCGATAGCTACGACATCTGCTACTCCCGATCCCGAAATTGCCCCAAAAAACATACAGGATATCGCCATAACCATGGCCATTCCGCCGGGGATGTGCCCTACAAGGGTGGAGGTAAACTTTACTATTCTCGGCGTGATATCTCCTCTGGCCATTAGCTCTCCTGCCAGAAGAAAAAGGGGAATTGCAAGAAGCGTAAAAGAATCCACCCCCACCACCATGCGTTGGGCTATAGCAAGAAGAGGAACGCCCGAAAGCATCGTTAGATACACCGTACTTGAAAGGGCAATAGCAAAAGCGACAGGAATTCCCGCAATTATGGCAATAAATAAAATGAGGAGTAAAATTAGCATGATTGATTACACCCTTTCGTTTACATTATGACGATTTGCTATTAGAAATTGACACAAACCAAGGATCATAAAAAAACAACCCACGGGAAAAGCGAGGTAAAGTATTCCTGCGGGAATTTGCAGAACCGTCGTCTTAAGCCCCCATGTCCTTGCAACGACGAGATATCCTGACCACATTCCAACGATTAAAAAGGCAATCAAAAACAAGTTGCCAAGGATTTCTAGTCCCCTTTTTAAAAATGGCCAGGGAGTGATGTCTCGAATAAACCGAATTGCCAAATGTTCTCCCTGTCTCATGGCCACTGCTGAGCCCAGAAAGGTTATCCATACCAACAAAGTCTGAGACAGTTCGGATCCCCAGGGAATGGGAACAGAAAAAATATAGCGCGCGCTTACTTCAACGACCACCTCGACGAAAATTACGTAAAGGGCAATAGAAAGCAAATAATCTATTGCCCTAAAAAATCTGTCAAGTATTTTATTCGCCATATTTCCTAACAAGATCCATCAAGTCTTTCCCAAACACCGATTCGTAATCCTTCCACACCGGTTGAACTGCCGCTTTGAAGGCCGCATTGTCGACCTCATTTACCTGCATTCCCTTTTCTGTTAGCTTAGCCAGCATATCGTCTTCTTCGTCCATGATTTGCTGCCGTTCCCTGTCTCGCCATTTATGGGCTAGGGCTTCAACCACGGGTTTATCCTGATCGGGGATGCGTTTCCACGCTGACGAATTGACACAAAGCAAAGCCGAACCCCAAATATGCCCGCTCAAAGACAGGTACTTTTGTACTTCATAGAAAGCATTAGCGTAAATGATGCCAAGCGGATTCTCCTGTGCATCGACTACACCCTGCTGTAAGGCGGTATACAACTCCCCGAAGTTAATCGGAATCGGCGAAGCTCCTAGGGTCTTAAAGGTGTCAAGCCGCATTTTGTCGGGAGTTACGCGAATTTTAAGCCCCTCCATATCTTTAGGAACCACGATAGGCCTTTTATTGTTTGTAATATGTCGAAATCCGTTCTCCCACCAGGAAATCCCCTTTATACCTTTAGATTCTAGAATTTCAAGAAGGAAGTTCCCAATCTCTCCATCCATTGCTCTGTAAGCAGTCTCGTGATCTTTCCATGCGTAGGGAAGAGCTTCTATGCCAAATTTGGGATCGACGGATTGAAAGGAACCACCGCCGATTAAACCGCCATCGACAGTTTGAAGCATTAATCCCTCAATGAGATCTTTTTCGTTACCTAGCTGAGATCCGGGGTAGATCTTAAAAATTACCCGACCTTCTGTTTGCTCTGCCACTTCTTTGGCAAACCCCTCGAGATTGACATGCCAGGCACTATCAGCGGTGAGCACATGTCCGATCTTGATCTCCACTGCAGCAAAGGATGATGAAGATAGCCCTAAAAGAATACAAAAAACAAAGATGAGAGCCATTACTCGCTTCACGATCAAATCACCTCTTCTTATATGGACAGGCTTTTACTTAATGTTGAGATTCAGTATATCATAGCAGTTTTTAAATGTCATGAGGTCGCCTCTAAGTTTATGTACATCCCAATATGGGTGCCGGGATAGCTTTAAGATCTCTGGTGCAAACGTGATTTTCATGACGTTCGCTTGTTTTATCTTGCAAACCCCCAATAACGTAAAAGTGCCGAATAAAAATCCTCGATGTCTTTTAAGTTATTTGCGAGTATGGATTTTAAGATATTTAAGTCGGGCGCTTGGTAATTATGAACCGCTATATTTCGAAACCCTGTCATTTTGAGCATTCTTGAGGCAAGCTCTGCGCCTATTACTCCCTTTTCCTTTAAGATGACGAAGTTATCTCTGACGCTTTCGGGAAGGCCTAAATGTTCTGATGCCACAGCGTGGGCCGCCAGGTCTATGCAGGCTTGAATTGCGCGCTGCAGGTTAAGGACGAATATATCCTGCTTGTCAATATCTTCAAGGCTTTCGGGATCAAGACCCGTAACGTCACGGATTCTGTCAAGACACCTTTGTATAGTAGCAACCTTCGCCAAAACTATGTCCTTGTCAGGCATAAAGCCGCCTCCTTAGGATGTTTTCTTCAATTTCCCTGCGGCAATATTTTAAGTCGTCATACTCATTTACCGTAGAAACAAAAAACTGCTCGTAAGCTCCTTTTTCAGCACGCAATAAGATGCCCGTTTTTAACGCCTGCATCTTCATCACCGGACCGACGCTATCAAGGACAACAAGGTCTACGTCTACTCCAACTAACTCAGTGAGCTGTTCTTTCAAGTCTAAGGCCTGCTTGACGTCAAAGGACTTTCCGAAAAGCACGGCAATATCCACGTCGCTATCTGGCCTAGCTGTCCCCATGGCGTAAGAGCCAATCAGAAAGGCCAGTTTTATGTCTTGCATGGCAAAAAAGTCGCGTAGTTTCGCTTCAATTTCCTTTTTGTTTTCTTTTTTCATAATAACCGCCTTCCTTTTCCGACACGAAAAGGACATTATAAATTAAAGTCTTGCTCGTGTTTACAACAACATTATAACAGCTCAAGCAGCTTTAAAACCTCATAAATGCCTTGGGAGCTATCTTAAAACGATTATTAAAAGCTGCTCATATATCTAAAAACGAGCCTATCCCCCTCTGGCCTGTTTTCCGCATCGTCTTCGAAATAGTAATTCACGATGTAGGTGCTCGACCTGTCTCCATACATGATACCGGGGCCAATGCCGAAGACTTTCTCGCGCGAATTCGGTACGCCTACTCCATCAATACGATCGTCCGTGGTCTGTTTTAGGTAATAGCCCGCTATCCCGACGCGCATTTTGGGGTTGATTTCGTAGGAAAGGGCAAAATTGAGGTGAAAGGCGTCGCCCGGCTCTATGCTTTGCGCACCGAAAGAATGGGGAGGCGAGTCATTTTTACCGTTCCAAAGATAGTGCAGACGCCAACTCGTCTCAAGTTTGGGAGTAAGGAATATCGTAAAGGCAAAGTAGGGGTTGAAGCGCCATATATTGCTCCCGATATTTGCTGCCCTGGACTCATTGTAATCGCCGGTTGGGAAAGTGACGGGGAAGTTTAAACGTGCGTAAAAGGGTTTCCCGAAAAGCCTTCCGTCAGTCCACTGGATCAAAAAGGGACTTACCGTAATGTCTCCCAGGCCGCTATTTTTATCATTTACAAAGGACATGTCCATATCGATGCCAACTATGGGAACCAAAATCTCGACGCCGTAAAATCCGCCCAACAACCGCTTTTCCGTTATCTTTGCGACGTGAATCATCGTCACCCAAGTGTCCAAATCAGCATCTCCTGGCAACGTATCGCCTGAAGGGCCTTTAAACTCATCAGAACTGAAAAGCTCAACTGTAGCCTCAAAAAGCCACCCGGGACCTGCCACTCCGTCTAAAAAGCCGGATTGTCCCAGATTTACAGGAGGAAGGGGGACGTCTTGGGCCTCTGTGGACAAAGTTGTATTAAAGATACAGCAAAGGATGAATGAGCCAACAAACATTGCCTGTATCGTTTTAAATTTCTTGAAATGTGCCATATCAATCCCTCTTTCTTTTTGTTGAGACTTAAGGTCATTAGTTGTATTTTATATCATTTTGATTTAAGGTTTAAAGGCGCGGTGCAAATACCCGAGGGCCTACCATTATAAGACCACCAAATTGCTAGATTAATGATAGATTCTTTGAGCCGCTCTTTGGATCAATATTTTGCAAACATGCTTAAAATGTCCGTATTGAAGACGATAATCCCAAAAATCATCTTTACCTCTTCAATACAGATGTTCTAGATTAATATTGGTTTAAGTATATTAACCTATTAAACTAAAATTCAAGATTAAAGATCCGACCCCAGAAACCCGCGGGTTACATATTATTGCCTATCTTAGGGCTTCGTAAAATACCGAGGCGCAATTTAACCACCGAGAATAAAATGAAATCAAGTTAGAGATAAAGATCCGAGACAAAGTACAGGAGGCGATAGATATGAAACGTTCAACAATAGCTGTTCTAGCATTGGTAGCGCTTATTGCAGTGGCGGGCTCCGCTTTGGCACATGGCAGTTATGGATTTGGACCGCACCATATGTGGGGCAGAGGTTACGGCCGCGGAGGCATGATGGGAGGCTGGGGGTCAGGCGCAATGATGTGGGGATACGGCCCACAGAGGAGCGATTTTGACTCGAGGTCGCGATTGAACAATACTCCCTATGGCACAGAAATTCCACCCAAGATTGCCGAAAATATGCGCCAGCTCGAAAGAACTCGTTTAGAGCTTCGGTCTATGGCGTATGAAGGCCGCATAGACAGGGCTAAGGCATCTCAACAGCACGAAAGGATGCTTTCTCTTCAAAATGAAATAGCGCGATGGCAGTTCGAACAGTGGCTCAATTTCTCCGAAAATCGACAATAATAGGCGAAATCGCCTAATATCCATAGATAAGAAACCACAACACTGCGAGGGGGGCAAATGTCCCCCTCGCAGTGTGTGGTAAAAAAACTTTGGGGTCAAGTCTTTAGTTTTGAATTTTATGTTTACATGCCATTTTAACGATATGCTATAATATATTTTTATATTAATATGGAGAATGTGTTTCCTTGGTTTCGAGTTATAATAAAATAAAAGAAGCAACCAGCTTAAATCTCATATGGGATTGATCGCGTAAAATATTTGTAGGAGATTTTCAGAGGAAAAAATAAAGGGACCGCTCCTTTTGGTAGAATCTTTGTAGCACACAAAAATTCATAAAGGAGGGTCCCAACTTGAACAAGGTTATTTTACTACAAATTGTCTCAAACTTCATCTCCGAGATATTGAAGTTTTTTTGCAGTTCCAATGTCAGGACGCTGGCTGAAATAGAAGATGAGCTTTTTCGCATGACGAAGGCCTTCATCCGGGAGATCGTAAAGGCTTACTTTGAGCTTGCAGACGAAGCCATATTAAAGGACAAAACGTCTCGAAAGCAAAGAGGATTGGTCGTAGAAAGACGTGATGACAAAAGAAGCGTTTATACCACATTTGGGGATATATCCTTTAACAGGACCTACTACTTCGATAAAAGTCATGATAAATACGTATACCCCTTAGACGAAGCCCTGGGGTTGGATAAATACGAAAGGTTGAGCAAAACAGTGACGGTAAAGCTGGTAGAAACGGCAGGCCAGGTATCTTACGCCAAAAGTTCGATGAACGTAACTGAGGGTGAGCTATCCAGACAGACCGTCAAAAACAAGATCCACAGCTTAAACCTGGAGGCCTTAAAGACAAAAGTTCCTAAAAAAAGAGGCGTAGAGGTATTACATATAGATGCAGATGAAGACCACGTATCCTTACAGGAGGGCAGAAATACGAATCTTCCTTTGATCTGTATATACGAGGGCACCTTTAAAGAGGGATCCAAAAACAGATGTATAAACCCCATATACATGAGCGGTTACGGAAAAGACACAGATGAGTTTTGGCTTGAGGTAACAGATAGGATATACGAGCTTTACGACCCGGAGGACATAAAGGACATATACATCCATGGAGATGGTGCAAATTGGATAAGACAGGGGATAAACTGGCTGCCCGAGTCAAAGCTGGTGCTCGATAAATTTCACCTAAATAAAGCGATCCTTGAATCCACGGCAAGGCAGCCTGAAAAAAGACGTTATATATACAGGGCCATAAATACAAATGACCTTAACTCCTTTAAAAAGATTAGCTTTGAGATGTTAAACGATGCCCTGGATGAAAAGGAAAGAAGGAGGATAAAAGATTTCAGGAGGTATATAACCAACAACTGGCAGTCTATAACGATTCGAAACGAAGAGGACTGTGGCAGCTCAAGCCCTGAAGGTCACGTAAGTCACGTACTTTCTTCTAGGTTAAGTTCCAGGCCTATGGCCTGGAGCAGGAAGGGCTTAAAGGCCATGTCTGCTTTAAGGGCTTACATCTGTAGCGGTGGCAAGGTGACGTCAGAACAGGTAAAGAAAAAAGACCAAGAAGGTGAGAATGCGGACAAAAGACACAAATTCACCTTGAACCTGGGGGATATCTTCGGTTCCGTTGCAAGTGAGCTTGGATGCATAACGGTACTTAAAACGGGAAAAGTAACGCCTTTATACACTTCTTTAAAGGGCATATGTCATAGCGGGTTTGATTTTTAGCTGACTCGCAGACGTTACCCTTTAAGATACATCGGGGAGTGGTTCCTAAAAATCCTACAAAAACTTGACGCGGTCTATGGGATTTGGCACGTGCAACTAAAACAAACAGAGGGATTATACTTCGTAGAAGAATTAAGGCTGGACATCCGTGAAAAGCAAATAAGGAAGCCTTAACTTTTTGGGAGGGCGTTAAAAATAATGAGGAAATTAAACTATGATGAGTATATAGAAAAAATGCGAAAGCAGTCCCTGCTCTTGCATGTGGCAAGCGATGCCCACAGAGGCAAGCCGCTACGCTTAGGCAAGGCACGTGATCCAGAAGAAAACGTCGTTTTATTTTTGCTGGACTATAACCGTTGGCAGAAGGCTTTGGCCAGCGGGGAGATCGAAAAGCTTGGCCCGCGGAGGTATCGCATGAAATGGACGAAGGAATAAAGAATATCCTTAATGCAAATACCCGAGGGTCAGGTCTTTAGTTTTGAATTTCAATATAGTAGTTTAATTAAATCGAACGATCATCTTACATTCTATGGGCGTTATTCTATTTAAATGCCACAAACGAAATGTGCATATAAAGTTTATTGAACGCGTACTGAAGACAAAAGCCACAGGGTCATTAAACCCCACTAATTTACGTTCTCTTGAAAAACGTATTTTAAGATATATGGCATTTTCGTTTTGCAAAAGAACGAATATATGATAAAATCGTTCTACGACAGAACGAAAAGGAGAATATCATGACCTTGCAAGATTTGCTATCAAAACTGCAAGAAATACAGGCCCGCCTAGTTTTAAACTTGCCGAAGCGTTTGCGACCATACTTCGACGCCCTTGACCTGTCGGCCAGGGGGTTGCTTGTGCTGGGTCCCAGGGGCGTGGGAAAGACGACGTTAGCGCTGTCAAGGTCGAAGGGAATGCTTTACATACCAGCGGACAATCCCTTGGTGGCGCCCTTTAAGCTGTGGGATATATGCGAGGCGGCCTTTGGAACCGGCTACGACGGTGTTATCATAGACGAGGTGCATTACGCCCGCGAATGGGCCGTGCACCTAAAGGCGCTTTACGACGCCTTCCCCGGCAAAAAGATCTGGGCCACCGACAGCAGCAGTGCATCGCTTGAAAGTGGCGTTTCCGACCTATCGCGCAGGTTCGTTCAAATCAGGGTTCCCCTTCTTTCGTTCAGGGAATTCATTGCCATAAAACACGATCGCCTCTTTCCCGTGATCGACCCCTTCAATCCAGACATACCCTCGGTCCAGGGTGTAATAAATGCCATAAACCCGCTGGCGGCCTTCGGGGAATATTTGCGCCAAGGGCTTCGACCATTTTTCCTCGAGGGACATTACGCGGAGAGGTTGAAAAACGTGCTGGACAAAATGTTGTTCTCGGATGTGCCCTTTTGGACGCCACAAATCGCGGAAAACCACCTTCGGCTCATGCAGGCAATAGTTGGCCATCTTACCATGTCGCCAATTCCTGTAATTAGCGTGGAGTCGCTAACGCGCGAGTGGGGCGTCGGTAAGGTAAAGCTATACGGTCTCATTGAAGTGATGACGCGTATATGCCTTATTCGCGTCATCGAAAGAAAAGGCGCGGCTTCCAAGCTTCACCTTCGAGGAGCGAAGCTCTTTTTCTACGACCCGTCGACTTACTACGTCTTAAACGGAAACACGGCAAACGTGCGGGAGGCATTCGTCGCCTGCTCGCTCGAAGAAGCAGGTAGAAGCGTCTTTGCAGCAGATGATGAAAGGATTTGCGACTTTGTCGTCGACGGCGTAACTCTGGAAGTCGGCGGCAAGAGCAAATCGGGCAAAGCCGCAGATTTCGTCGTAAGAGACGGCCTTGACGTGCCTCTGCCCGGCGTGATTCCCATGTGGCTGCTTGGGATGATGTATTAAGCAAAACGCTAAAAATAAAGCCTTGAGTTTGCAAGCCAAACCAGGATTTTGTTTAAAACTTACCGCCCAAGCACCAAGGAAAGATCCGCAAAAATTCCTAGAGTGGTTTAGTTTTATTTAAAACTTACTGCCCCGAAACAAGATTAACCTGCTAAAGTAAAATTCAAGATTAAAGATCCGACCCCAACACCCGTATTGCGTTAAGGACGGCTATAAGCGTGACGCCCACGTCGGCAAAGACTGCGGCCCACATGGTGGCTATCCCTAAGGCGCCAAGGGCTAAGACGGCACCTTTGACGCCCAGGGCGATGGCAATATTTTGCCTGGCTATGCCAAGCGTTCGCTTGGCTATTTTAATGGCGACTGGGACTTTCGATGGTTCGTCCGTCATTATGACCACGTCGGCTGCCTCGATGGCGGCGTCCGACCCAAGCCCTCCCATGGCGATGCCAACGTCTGCCCGCGCAAGCACGGGAGCGTCATTTATGCCGTCTCCGACGAAGATGAGCTTCCCCTTTGGGGATTTTCCCGCCATGAGATCCTCCACCTTTTGCACCTTATCCGCAGGAAGCAGCCCGCCGTAGGCCTCGTCGATGCCAAGGCTCATAGCCACGCTTTCAGCTACGGACTTTGCGTCGCCCGTAAGCATTACGATCCTTTTTACCTTTTGGGCCTTAAGCTCGCTGACGGCTTTTGCTGCGTCTTCCTTGATAACGTCTCCTATTACGATATAGCCTTTGTATTCGCCGTCGACCGCGACGTGCACCACCGTTGCAGTGTCGACTGGGTCTTCGACTGGTATGTCAAGCATCTGCATCATCTTGGCGTTTCCCGCTGCGACCAAGTGGCCGTCTATGGTGGCGATAACGCCCTGCCCCGGTATTTCTTTGACCTTTGAAATGAGTGCGGCATCGATTTCTTTACCGTAGGCCCGCCTGATCGAAAGGGAAATGGGATGGGTTGAAAAGCCTTCGGCGCAGGCGGCGAACTTTAAAATTTCTTCATCATTATATATGCCTTTTGAGACGATTTCTTGTACCTCGAAAGCCCCTTTGGTGAGCGTGCCGGTTTTGTCAAAGACGGCCACTTCCGCGTCGGCTAAAGCTTCCAGGTAGTTGCTTCCCTTTACGAGGATGCCCTTTCTTGCCGCGGCACCAAGCCCGCCAAAGAAGCTCAAGGGTATGGAGATAACCAACGCGCAGGGACACGAAATTACGAGAAAGACAAGCGCCCTGTAGGCCCAGTCGCCAAATGCCGCGCCTCCAAGCACCAGAGGCGGGACGACGGCTATGAACGCCGCTCCGCCCACGACAGCTGGCGTATAATAACGGGCAAACTTGGTGATGAAGTTCTCATGTTTTGACTTTTTGGCGGAGGCGTTTTCAACTAAATCCAGGATTTTTGATGCCGTCGATTCGCTGACATTTTTTTTGACCCGTGCGACGAGCAGGCCGTTTAAATTGACGGACCCGCTTAGCAGTTCGTCGCCTTCGCGTACAGCTTTGGGCATCGACTCACCGGTCAGAGGCGAGGTATCAAGGCTTGAGCTGCCCTCCATGACCACGCAGTCTAAGGGCACCTTCTCTCCCGGTTTTATGACGATGACGTCGCCAATGTTTACTTCGTCGGGATCGACGCGATCTATAACGTCGCCTCGTTTAAGGTTTGCATAATCGGGGCGTATGTTCATGAGCTCGGCGATGGACTTTCTGGACTTCTCCACTGCCCTGTCCTGAAATAGCATGCCGATCTTGTAAAAAAGCATCACGGCGACGGCTTCGCTATACTGTCCGATGCAAAAGGCCCCGATCGTGGCAACGCTCATCAGGAAGTTTTCATCGAATATCTGCCTGCGCGAGATGTTTCTTGCCGCCCGTAAAATTACGTCGCCGCCGGTTACCGCGTAGGCAGCCAAAAAAAGCAACAGCCGGGCTGCGTTTTCAGCCTCCAGTAATAGGGCAAAAAGAAAAAGCACCAAACCTATAGCTATCTCGGCGATCCTCTTTTGGCGCGGCGCAATATGCATCGTTAAGCCTTCTTTACCACCACGTCCGGCTCGTATCTTGCAACGATCTCCTGTGCTGCTTTAACGATGTCGTCAAATCTTGAATCGTCACCGTCGATAACCATCTTGGCGGTCATGAAATTTACGGATGCGAAGTTGACGCCCTCTAAGGCCTTGATCTCCCTTTCTATCTTTTCCGCGCAGTTTGCGCAGTTAAGTCCCTCGAGTTTAAATGCCCTTTTCATGCCGACGCCTCCCTTTTTAGGCTAAACGTTTTTTTGGCTTTACAATTGAACGTCTCTTCAACCGTCAAGGCAATTATAGTTGAGTATATGTTCAACCGTCAAGCTCGTAAGGCCTTTTTTAAGAAAATATCGGCGGAAACGTGAAAGAAACGACCCAGCATCGCGAAAATATCCGCTTTTTCAACGTTCGGGTTAATGATAGAATACAATCGTCTGGTGCTTAGAGGGACGTTACATCTTTTTGATTGACGTTACTAGCTAAATTTTGGTCAATCGGAGGCAAGGGCATGAAAAAGGACGAAATGGTCTGCGACTGCGACGTGATCCACGAGGAGGTGGTCGAAGCAGTTAGTAAAAAACTTCCCGACGAAAGGGAGCTTTACGATTTATCGGATTTCTTCAAGGTCCTGGGCGATAGCACGAGGGCTAAGATCATGTGGGCCCTCGATGAAAGCGAGATGTGCGTCTGCGACTTGGCCGTGCTTTTGGACATGACGAAGTCTGCCGTCTCCCACCAGCTGCGCTCGCTTCGGGAGGCAAACCTCGTAAAAAACAGGCGCGAGGGGAAAAACGTGTTCTACTCCCTCGCCGACGACCACGTCAAACAAATATTCGAGAAGGGTCTCGAACACATCCGCGAGAAAAAAGACTAAATTCCAATTTCTGGGGTCGGATCTTTAATCTTGAATTTTTTCAGGGGGGCGCTCTCGGGGTCGGATATGACCCCGGTGCTTTTATACATCCAGCACCTGTGGCGCAGCTTTGTTTAGGATTCCCTTCGCCCTGACCTTGCATCCAATCGCCTCAAGATGGCATGAAAGCAGGTCCAAAGCTTTTTCTACGTCCCGTGCGTCGGGTTCCTGGGCTGCATCGACGAAAAAGAGCGCCTCTTTTGTATCGGTCGTAACGGCGCACAACCTGCTGTCGCGGTGATTCCACAGCCAACAGCAAATCTTTTCCTCGTCGGCATACACGATGTGGGTGTCTTTGACGGTAATTTCATCACCTGAACCGAGTGGGATAAATATCTCACCTGTTTTGCCGTACCTCAGCGTGAGGTCGCCTCTAAGTTTATGTACATCATAAGCTCCCATGGGAAGCAGCGTCATGACGGAGACGCAGTTGTAGCAATCGACCACGCTTGAAACGTTCCAAAGACTTTCGCCCCTGATGACGCGCCTCAAAAGCGCCTCCAAAGAGCAACGGCAGCTGCTGGGTTTAACGCCCATGTCGCTGTAGATCTTCCGCCAGTTTGCGATCCTCGGATGTTTTGACAGCTCCTCTGTTTTAAATAAGCCACGCTCTTGCACGATCCGCGGCAGCTTTGACTTTAACGCTTCCACGTAGTCATTACTTGCCTCTACTACCACGTGAGCATAAAGCCAACCAATATGGGTGCCGGGATAATTTTCCAATATCTCCGAAGCTATTGTGATCTTCATGATTTCCTCCTATTAGAAGTCCGCAGATGAAAGCGGGAATCCTCTTTTAACGGAATCGATAAGTTTTTGCACCATATACTGTTTCCCCTTGACGATCAAAAGTAATATGGCTACAATGTTACCACAAACAGGAGGTGTTTGAATTGAGGCGCGTTTGCGATTCGTCAATTCGGGTAAGAATAGACAGCGACACAAAAGAGCGAGCATCAAAAGCGCTGGACAGAATGGGCCTTTCGGTCTCTGATGCCGTTCGGTTGCTATTGATTCGAATAGCCGAAGACGGTCGATTCCCCTTCGATCTAGAGGTGCCAAACGCCAAGACGAAAAAGGCAATGGTCGAGCTTGAACAAGGGGGCGGAATATCTAAAACTTCCATAGAAGATGCATTTGCAGATTTAGGGCTCTAAATGTTAGATATTCGATACTCTTCGCAGTTCAAAAAGGACATTCGTCGTATAAAACGGCAGGGCAAAGATTTAGAGAAGTTGCGAGAGGCGATTTCGCTCCTTGCCCAAGGAGAAGCTTTGCCAGCACATTATTTAGATCACTCTTTACGTGGGCAGTGGAATAAGTATCGAGAAATTCATATTGATAACGATTGGCTTCTTATATACAGAAAAACAGCAAAAGAGCTGCTTTTAGTTTCAACCGGTTCACATTCTGAACTTTTTGATCGATAGGAATAAGATCTTTTATCCTCATTCAGGCGTATCGGAACAAACAGAACTACCCTGTTATACTAAAATTCAAGATTAAAGATCCGACCCCGGAGTTTTCCGACCCCTAAATCCCGACATGAAATGACAATAAGATAATAACCTTAAAGTTTTAAGAATTCATCAAGAGAAATGCCGACCTGGCGCAAGATGTTCTTCAAAGTTCCTCGCTTTAGCTCTTTATGATCCGGTATAGTTACGGTCATTTTAGAGGGCTTCTCTTTGCGCAATATCATATGACTTCCCGATTGCCTAACGAAGACAAAACCAATCTTCTCCAACTTTTTCGCTACATCTTTTCCGGAGAGGTTAGGCAGTTTGCTCATCAGAAAGAGATATCTCTACAACATCGACAATAACATCGCTTTGCGGGATTTCATCGCCAAATTGCTCGGAAACTTCTATCCACCCTTTGATGGCTTCCTTCACATTCGTAAGCGCTTCTTCGTAGGTATCACCTTCGCTAATGCACCCAGGAAGCGAAGGGACATACACAGTATAACCGCCCTCTTCCGCAGGCTCGAAGATAACTTTATAAGCTTGAGTTTTACTCATCGTCTCAATACCTCTCTTCAATCAAAGTCACAAGCTTACCATCCCCGTTTATGGATTGTATCATAAACCTTCATAGTAACTGGGGTCACATCTTTAGTTTTGAATCTTGGCATTTTCAGGAACCCCCGTTATACCTTTACCGTTACACCTTTAAAGGTATTCTGCCGGAAAATTCAAGATTAAAGATCCGATCCCAATGCAAGTAATTATTCTAGCTTTTTCTCCTTTTTGACTTGGGGAGGCTCTTCTATTGAATAAGGATATTGTTCCCAGATAAAGACATCGCCCACATCCATGACAAATCACTGGCAGGAAACTAAGAAATAGCTTTTTTTGCTTCTTCCCTATCTTTCATGCCCTTGTAAATCAAAAAATACTCCTCTTCAGGCGTTAATTCATTCTCGCTCTTTTTAGAAAGATCATCAAATTCGTCTTCATATCTCATTGGTATTCTGCCCCTTTCATATTCTATGGCAATATCCCAGGCTTTACTCCAAGCTTTGATCTCCTTGTGAGCATTTGCTATTAGGTCATCAAGATTGACGCCATCCCTTGTATAGTCGTCCAAAATCTCTTCCATTAAATCTATTTCATCGTCAGCAAAATAATCAAGGTTTGGTTTACCTACCGGTTCAACTCTAAATCCCCCGTCAGCCGTCTTGATAAATTTAAACTTTTTAAATCTTAAACAGGAGCGAGAATTGTATAAAATATTTGGAACGGGCCCAAATTTCATAGCATCATATTCCAAGCCAATACATGGAACACCTGTCTTTTTAAGCGAACGAAAATCGAGAAGTGCAAGAAACTTATATATCCAAGTTTGGCGTGGATAATATCCCTTTCGCCTATTAAATTCGAAAGCAAAATAAGCTACAGCATTCTCAAACTTCTGCTTCCTAAAAGGGATCATTTTTATTATATCCCCCCTCCCCCATATACAATTACGATTATATTTAATCAATAGAAAGTTGGATAGCCAGTGTTAACTTAATTCATCATTACCGAGGTTTATCTCCGGAAACTTCAATGCTCTCATAGTATATCCTCTGCCAACATATATAATTATAATCCAAACAATAATAAGCGAAACCAGTCATCACTGGTTAACCATGCATCTATGCCAAGTTCGTTTCGTCTATTTACTGCCCAAGCAGCTTTAAAACTTCGTCCTTCGATTTGGCGTCAAATATGGCTTCGGCTGCGGCGTCGAGTTTAACTTCGTCGGTGACGGAGCGGATTATCTTTTCGTCAGAAGACGACAGGCCAAATTTTCGGCGCAACAGTTTTATAAGCACATCTTGTTTGCCTTTGATTGTGCCTTTAATCTCGCCTCTTTTTTCGCCTCTTTCTTCCCCTTGTTTTATCAGCTTTTCTGCAAAAGACGGCATAAGCTCTTCACCTCCAAGTTCTTTTACTATCCGTTGCATGGTGTCTTGGTCTACGTCGAGAGTGTAGAATAAATATAGGATCAGTATTATCCTTTCTTCTTCAGACAATTTTATTATAACAGCTATCCTCGTGATTCCCTCTATGTCATGTAAGGCTACAAGCTTCATCAAAAGGAGACTTGCCATCAAAAAGGGTGTGGACTTTGCTTTTTGTTCTATCTCGTCGTTAGGAATTTGGGTTAGGTCTACTAGTACATAATTGAATTCAGGGATGTAAGGTTTTATGGATTCGTTTAAGCTGTTGAATTGTCCTTGAAAATGAGTAGTTATGTTCCAACTTGAAGAGCCGTGATAGATGACTACGGGAATTACAGGTGTAAGTGGTACATTTTTCTTTCTCTGTTCATCCCACGTTACGGTCATATAGCTTAGTATCTGAAGTAAAACTCCGGGATCAGGATATGACTTATGCTCAAATACGAAGTAAAGCTGCCCTTTTGTGTCTGATATATAGCATTCTACAGCTATGTCCATGTAGTACTTGTTATAGCCTTTAACTTTCTCGGTGGGGATTAGCTTCATTTCCTTTAGATCTATCTGACTTGAAATGTCTTTTGGGAGGAACTCCTTTATAAATTGTCTTACATTTGCTTCATCTGACATTACCCTTTTAAATAGCCTGTCGTGGGGGTCTTTGGGCGTTAGGTCGTCTTTTGGCAAAGGTGAAACCTCCTTTGGGTTGAAGATGATTTTAATACAGCAATCAAGGCATGAAAATGCTTAAAGCTGGTATATATTGCGTTACTTGCTAATGATATCACAAAAAACATCGAAGGTAACTTGATCTTTACTCTAAATTATGTCTTGGGCATTTACATACAAAAGAAACAATTAAGCATTTTTGGCAGCATCGTTAAACTATTAAACTAAAATTCAAGATTAAAGATCCGACCCCGGGGTTTCGACCCCGGGTTTCCCCATTGCGGGATTTCATCGCCAAATTGCTCGGAAACTTCTATCCACCCTTTGATGGCTTCCTTCACATTCGCAAGCGCTTCTTCGTAGGTATCACCTTCGCTAATACACCCAGGAAGCGAAGGGACATACACAGTATAACCGCCCTCTTCCGCAGGCTCGAAGATAACTTTATAAGCTTGAGTTTTACTCATCGTCTCAATACCTCTCTTCAATCACAGTCACAAGCTTACAATCCCTGTTTATGGATTGTATCATTAACCTTCATAGCAAGCAGACATTTGTAATGGCAGACCCCAGTACCAGTGTTTCCCCTTGACGATCAAAAGTAATATGGCTACAATGTTATCACAAACAGGAGGTGTTTGAATTGAGGCGCGTTTGCGATTCGTCAATTCGGGTAAGAATAGACAGCGACACAAAAGAGCGAGCATCAAAAGCTCTGGACAAGATGGGCCTTTCGGTCTCTGATGCCGTTCGGTTGCTATTGGTTCGAATAGCCGAAGACGGTCGATTCCCCTTCGATCTAGAGGTGCCAAACGCCAGGACGAGAAAGGCAATGGTCGAGCTTGAAGAGGGAGGCGGAATATCTAAAACTTCCATCGAAGATGCGTTTGCAGATTTAGGGCTCTAAATATAACTGGGGTCACATCTTTAGTTTTGAATCTTGGCATTTTCAGAAACCTCCGTTAACCTTTAAAGGTATTCAACCGGAAAATTCAAGATTAAAGACGTGACCCCAATGCAATTTACTGCCCAAGCAGCTTTAAAACTTCGTCTTTCGATTTGGCGTCAAATATGGCTTCGACCGCGGCGTCAAGTTTGGATTCGTCGGTAACGGAGCGGATCGTCTTTTCGTCAGAAGACGACAGGCCGAATTTTCGGTGCAACAGTTTTATAAGCAGCTCTTGCTTGCCCTCTATTTTTCCCTCTATTTTGCCCCTTTCTTTCCCTCTTTTTTCGCCTCTTTCTTCTCCTTGTTTTATCAGCTTTTCTGCAAAAGATGGCATAACTTTTTCACCTCCAAGTTCTTTTACTATCCGTTGCATGGTGTCTTGGTCTACGTCCAAAGTGTAAAATAAATAAAGGATCAGTATTATCCTTTCTTCTTCGGACAGCTTTATTATAACAGCTATCCTTGTGATTCCCTCTATATCATGTAAGGCTACAAGCTTCATGATTATCAAGCTTGCCATCAAAAAGGGGGTGGACTTTGCTTTTTGTTCTATCTCGTCGTTAGGAATTTGGGTTAAGTCTACTAGTACATAATTGAATTCAGGGATGTAAGGTTTTATGGATTCATTTAAGCTGTCGAACTGTCCTTGAAAATGAGTAGTTATGTTCCAGCTTGAAAAGCCGTGATAAATGACTACGGGAATTACAGGTGTAAGTGGTATATTTTTCTTTTTCTGTTCGTCCCACGTTACGGTCATATAGCTCAGTATTTGAAGTAAGACGTTTGGATCAGGGTAAGATTTATGCTCAAATACGAAGTAAAGCTGTCCTTTTATGTCTGATATATAGCATTCTACGGCTATGTCCATGTAGTACTTGTTATAGCCTTTGATCTTTTCTGTTGGGATTAGCTTCATTTCCTTTAGATCTATCTGGCTTGAAATGTCTTTTGGTAGAAACTCCTTTATAAATTGTCTTACATTTGCTTCATCTGACATCACCCTTTTAAAGAGCCTGTCGTGGGGGTCTTTAGGCATTAGGTCGTCTTTTGGCACAAGGGAAACCTCCTTTGGATTGAAAGTAAATGACGTAGTTTATTGTACATGAAAAAGCATAACCTTAAAACTAATGAACCAAAATCCCACGCTTTTTGCTCACCAAAGGACTTCCACCGGATATTGAGAGATTTGAGAGTCAACCGTCAGAATGGGCAGCCCTTCTAATTGAGCTTGTGAAATTAGCAAGCGATCAAAAGGGTCCCGATGATAGTCCGGAAGGGTATAGACATGTAAGACATGGCTTAAAAGAATGGGCAGGTTTTCAATGGCGTTAAGGGCCACTTGTTCAGGAATAAAATGCTCAAGATTATCAGAAACCTTTAGCTTGCCAAGTTTAGCTTTTATTGCAATTTCCCAACCGCTGGCAGCGCTCAAGAATAATTGGTTTTTGCCATCACCCATAATTTCGCGAGCCTTTTCGGACAACCTTGGGTCATCTGTGATCCACCACAAAAACGTGTGGGTATCTAACAGCAGTCGCATTTTTCAAATTCATTAAGGATATCTTCAGGAAGTGGCGCATCAAAGTCGTCAGCGATGACCAGCTTCCCCTTTGCGCTTCCTGGAATGCGCTGTGCTGTCTGTCTTTCTACCGGCACCAGTCGGGCGACAGGTTTGCCTGCTCTTGCAATGATGACTTCTTTGCCTTCTTCCACTTGGGCTAAGAGCTTGGAAAGGTTGGTTTTGGCTTCATGAACATTTACCTTGAGCAACATTAAGACTCACTCCTTTTTTAAAAGTATAGACTAAGTCATAGACTAAGTCAACTTAGCCTAACTGGGGTCACATCTTTAGTTTTGAATTTTGGCATTCTCGGACACCTCCGTTAACCTTTAAAGGTATTCAACCGGATAATTCAAGATTAAAGACCCGACCCTCATTCACGACCCCCATTTATTTTCCCAAACTGCTAATATCTTTATTAAACTTTTCAAAAATTTTATTTGAAATATGTTTGGGATTTGATTCATGGATTTTACGAGCAATACAAATAGCATGCTCATACGTTATACCACCAGCTTTATATAGTTCAACAATAAATCCTAAACCCCAAAGCGTTCTTACGCCTTCTTGATTGCATACCTCTCTTAGTTTCTTGTCGTTTGTCACACAGGTAAAACCATGACGTTTCGCAGTGAGAAGACAAATCCAATCCTGAAACGAAAGCGGACCTAAGCTTTCCCCTGCTTTGTAGGCATCTTCTATTTCAGGCTCAATGACAGAAAAACCCAACTCGACAAGCTCTTTTTCGCCATCTATTCCATTGATTTCTTCAATGACTGGACTTACTATATAAAAAGGCCCCATGAATTCCGCGAAGAGTTTTAAAATATCCTTCTCTGTATTAACGAAGTCTATCACCACGCAAGCATCCATGATATAAAATGTTCGAGCTTCCGTGTTAGGTGTCACACAACAGCCTCCCAGCTTTGAACAAGCTCAAGCATTTCATTGACCCCAATCCCCAACATTTCTGCTCCACGACTCAAGGAAATCTTGTCCTCTTTCACAGCTTCCCTAACAAGACGACTGAAACGACTTTCGCAGAAAACAAAACGAACTAGTTTATATGGTTCTCCATCTTTGCTAACCCAGTCAGGCTCCTCTTTAAATGACAATTTTTTTCCGTATCTCTTAGTATAAGCATAACAAAACTTTTTCCATATCGAGTCATCAACAATTTTATGCTCTATCAACCTGTATAAGACAGTTTTATAACTTACCTGATAAATGCTTTTTACCTTAAGGACTCTGTCTACCCAATGCAGACCAGCCGCTTCGTTCCATTCGTTAAAAAATCCTTCGTCGGGCATTAAGAAATGACTGGCGAATCGGTTTGCTTCCCGCTCTTCCTTTTCATCTTCCTGAATTTCGCTCATATCGAAACTTTCAGGATGAAGCATTATGTGTCCCAATTCATGTGCAGCGCTGAATATATGCCTCTCAACGGTAATTCGATCCCAATCGTTTACAATTATTGCCGGTCCCTTGTCTTTATCGTTGATGGAAAGTCCAAAAAAACCTTCTGAAGCAATGGGAAGTATAAGTATTTTAATTCCAGCTTTTTCAAGCAATCCACATATATCATAGATAGGGACCTTGAGGTCCAAGCCCAATTTCTCTCTACACAGATAAGCAGCCTCTTTAGGATCAGATTTGATACATTGATCTTCTATAGAATTAAAATAAAATGGCTCTTTCTTATTTAACACATCCTCGAGGAAATTAAAATCATCGAGCCATTTCTTAATCTTGGCCAACAAATGATCCCTTTTTTTCATCTTTTTAAATGAGCGAAAACGCACTGCCTTCAGCTCTCCCACCGGAGTAAAAAGCTCGTCAAGTCTGATCTTAAGCGCTCTAGCTATGGCCTCCAAGGTCCTAACCTTTGGTTGGATATGTGCTGCTTCGATTTTTTTGACCTCTATCTCAGATATGCCAGCCACTTCAGCTAATTTTCTTTGGCTGAATCCTTTTGCTATTCTATTTATTTTTACATTACGGGCCACATCTTCAATAGCCATCTATATTCACCCCCTCCCTTATTTATAAATATACATTTATATAAATATTTGTCAACAAGTATATTTTTATACCAGGGGACAAACCGTGGATAAAATACATAATAAACTGCCCTGGTTTCTTAAATATCTGATGATACGGCACAGTTACATAAGTGTCGTTTTATTCTACAATCATTCTTGAATAATTCTTGAGGTAATCATAAATATCTGCATTGACTGCCTTCGTGGAAACAGCTATGTATGTGGCAAGGTACAAAATGCTCGAGGATGGCTCGTTTTTTGGGGAAATTCCTTCTTGCCCCGGCGTGCAATACCTAATTGGGGTCACATCTTTAGTTTTGAATTTTGGCTTTTCAGAAACCTCCGTTAACCTTTAAAGGTATTCAGCCGGAAAATTCAAGATTAAAGACCTGACCCCGGGGTTACTGGCCCATGCCGAAGTACTTGAAGCCGCGGGATTCCATGTCCTTTTTCTTGTAGATGTTGCGCAGGTCGAAAAAGTAGGGCTGGCGCAGCAGTTCCTTTACCTTGTTTAAATCAAGGCTTCTGAACTGGTTCCATTCCGTGATGATTACCAGGGCGTCGCTTCCTTCCATGGTCTCGTATTCGTTTTGACAGTAAATGATCCTGTCTTCGATGTTTTTGAGCCTCCATTTGGCTTCCCTATGGGCTGCCGGGTCGTAGACCTTAAAGGTGGCACCTTTTTGAGCGAGCTCGTTTAGTATGGTTATGGAGGGTGCCTCGCGCATATCGTCGGTGTTCGGCTTAAAGGCAAGCCCAAGCACTGCCAATTGCTTTCCCGATAAATCTCCCAAGACGCGCTCTATCTTTTGTGCGGCCAAAAGCTTTTGGCGTTCGTTTGCCTCGACGGTCTGCTCGACCAAGCTTAAAGACACGCCGAATTTGCGCGCCATCTCGGCAAAGGCCCTGGTGTCTTTGGGAAAGCAGCTTCCGCCGTAGCCCGGCCCGGGGTGCAGGAATTTGGGCCCGATGCGGCCGTCCATGCCCATGGCCCTGGCGACGTCCTGCACGTTTGCCCCTACGTGCTCGCAAAGGTTTGCCACCTCGTTTATGAAGGTCACCTTCATCGCCAGAAAGGCGTTTGAGGCGTACTTTATCATCTCGGCCGTCTCTATGTTCGTCTCGACGAAGGGCGTCTCGTTTAAGTACAATACCCTGTAAACCTGCTTCATCACCTCAAGCGCCCGATTTGAGTCCGTGCCGATGACCACCCTGTCGGGGTGGGTGAAGTCGTGCACGGCCGAGCCTTCCCGCAGGAATTCGGGGTTTGAGACGACGTCAAACTCAAAGCTTGCCCCTCTTTTTGCCATCTCCTCGTTTATCCATTCTTTGACCTTTTTGCCCGTCCCGATGGGCACAGTGCTTTTGTTCACGATGACCGTGTAGCCGTTCATGTAGCGGGCGATGTCGCGGGCGACCTGCTCGACATACGTAAGGTCTGCGCTTCCGTCGTCTGCGGGAGGCGTTCCCACGGCGATAAATATTACGTCGCAGCTTTCGACGGCCTGCCTTAAGTCGGTGGTAAATTCAAGCCTCTTGTAGTAGACGTTTCTTTCGACTATCGGCTGTAAGCCTGGCTCAAAGATGGGGATCACGCCGCACTTCAGGCTTTCGATCTTTTCTTCGTCTTTGTCCACGCATATCACGTTTAATCCGAAATCAGACAAACAGCTTCCCGAAACAAGCCCAACGTAACCCGTCCCAACGACGGCTATCCTGTTCATGAACGTCCACTCCTTGCCTTTAAACTTTATAATATTTCCTGTACCACTCCACGAACTTTGCCAAGCCCTCCTCTATTGGCGTCTCGGGCTTGAAATCGATGGCTTTTTCAAGGTCAGCCACGTCGGCGTAAGTCATTATAACGTCGCCAGGCTGCATGTCCAAGTATACTTTTTGGGCCTTTTTGCCGAGGCAATTTTCAAGTACTGCAATGAACCTCGAAAGCTCAACGGGGCTGTTGTTGCCCAGGTTATAGATCTTGTAGGGAGCAAAGCTTTCGCTTATCGGGCCTGTCTTTTCGTTCCAGTCGGAGTTTGCCTTTGGCGTGAGGTCAATAAGGCGGTAAAGGGCTTTTACCACGTCGTCAATGTAGGTAAAGTCGCGGCTCATCCTGCCGTGGTTGAAGACTTTGATGGGCACCCCTGCCAAGATGTCGCGAGTGAAGGAAAAGTAAGCCATGTCAGGCCTTCCCCAGGGACCGTAGACGGTAAAAAGGCGCACCCCCGTCGAGGGGATGCCGTAAAGGTGGGCGTAGGTGTGGGCCATCAGTTCGTTTGCCTTTTTCGTGGCTGCATACAAGCTCACGGGGTGATCCGTGTTGTGCTCCGTCGAAAAGGGGACGGTCTTATTGCCGCCGTAAACGGAGCTTGACGAGGCAAAAAGCAGGTGTTTAACGGGATAACTCCGGCAGGCTTCAAGGACGTTTACGAACCCCACTAGGTTTGAATCTACGTAGGCATAGGGGTTTTCGATGGAATAGCGCACCCCCGCCTGGGCCGCCAAGTTCACCACGTATTCGGGCTTGCAAGCGGCAAAAATTTCATCCACGACAGGTTTTTTCTTTAAATCCGCGCGGTAAAAGACGAAGTTGCCATAGGCGCGCAATATATCCAGGCGGTCTTCCTTGAGCTTGGGATCGTAGTAGTTGTTTAGGTTGTCTAACCCAACGACGAAATGCCTTCGCTCAAGCATGAACTTGGCGAGGTGAAAGCCGATAAACCCGGCAGCGCCGGTGATCAGGATTTTTGACTGTGTAGACTGTGTAGGCAAGGTGTCGGTCATTTGGTGGTCTCCTTTGGTTAAATCTAAATCAGGCCTTTATGGGGCGCTAAGATTGCAAAATGGGTATTGCTGTAATGTTTAAGACAAAGTGCGGCCGCGAAGGGAAATTAGCCATCTTTGCCGGCTTCGTTATTATTTTAAATTAAGATTCAAGATGCGATCCCAGTGCTTTTTCTTGATAAATAAAGGTCATATATATCGGACATCTCGGCCAGGACATTTTCCAAAGAATAATCGCATATCTTTTTTTGCCCCGCAATGCCCATGGAAATTCGCAGTTGGGGATCGAAAATAAGTTTTTCAAATGCCTGGATTAATCCAGAAATGTCTTCAAGTTCTACCAAAAAACCTGTCTTGCCGTCTTCTATTAATTCACGTGGGCCTCGTACATTGCTTGCTACGACAGGCTTGCCTGCAGCCATGGCTTCTATGATACATCTTCCCAAACCTTCGCGTTTGGAAACAAGGGTAACGATATCAGTTTCCCTAAGAATTTGCGGAACATCGCGACGGTAACCCAAGAAATAAACTCGCTGGAGATGTTCTTGTAAAACTCTTTTCTGCAAGGTTGCCATTTTTTCTCCAGTGCCTACAAATAACAAATGAATGTAATTATGCCGTCTTGTCAGCTCACCCCAGGCATCTAACAAAAAATCATGGTTCTTATTTTCATTCAGTTCAGCCACACATGTTACAATGATATCTTCCTGGCCAATTCCTAAGGAAGCGCGAATGTTATTCTCGCATACAAGTGGGTCAGCATATTCGGATAAATCGACACCAACACCATGCACGTAAAACAAATTTTCTCCGGCTTTGAAACCAAGCTTTTGGGCATGTTCAAAATCTTCACTATTTATGACGATTAGCCCATCTGTCCAGCGGGAGGCTATGCGCTCTGCATTATAATATATAAGCCAGTTTCGACGCGGAGCTCCCTTGTAGAAGTGAAAACCGTGTGCAGTGTATAAAACTGGACCCTGATGTGTTGATTTGGCTAAAAACCTTCCCAAAAAGGCAGCGACAGGCGTATGAACATGAATGAGATCAAAATAATGGT
The DNA here is from genome assembly GCF_002433005.1 of Acetomicrobium sp. UBA5826. Taxonomy (GTDB): domain Bacteria; phylum Synergistota; class Synergistia; order Synergistales; family Acetomicrobiaceae; genus Acetomicrobium. The sequence continues at coordinate 72,884 of NZ_DJHF01000007.1, forward strand.
TCTTTAATAAAGACCTCAACTCAAGGAAAGCCTTAAGGTTAGCCGGGTTATAAGGAGAACGTTTGAAAGGAATTTCCCAACATATCACACCGGCATTTTCAACATCATCCCTGCGTCCTGTCACAGAATAAGCCGCGGCATGAACCTCGTAGCCTTTTTCCTGCAGCATCTTCATGAATGGGATGTGAAAAACTGCTAAATGAGTATAAACTGTAGCAATAAAAAGCACTTTACCGTTATTTTTAGAATGACTGTTTTTATTTGTCGCGTTATAAACTACCACTTAAGCTAATCCCCCTTTTCTGCAGAAGCTCCATATAAAGTGCCTCCCACTGGTCTACTACCCGCTCTAAGCTATAATTTGCCTTTATATGCGCCCGGCCGGCCTCGCCCATCTCGATGCATTTTTCTTTAGGTAAAGCCATCATTTTCTCCATCGCTTGCGCTAGAGCTTCAGGGTTACGTGGGGGGCAATAAAGCCAGTCTCGCCTTCCTTAACAAGTTCAGGCACACCTCCCACATTCATAGCTAACACAGGTTTAGCAGCAGCCATAGCCTCCATAACAGCATTTGGCAATCCTTCCCAAGCAGAGGATAAGACGAACCCATCTGCAGCATCTAAAAGGGAAGGTATATCTCGGCGCAAGCCTAAGAAAACGACACGGTCATAAATGCCTAAATCCATAGATTGTCGCTGAAGATTTTCGAGCAACGGGCCCTGTCCCGCCACCAGCAGTTGTGCTTCATGCCCATCCTGTATAATCATTACAAACGCCAATACTTGGGGATTTAATTTCCCCCAGCACTACAATTATTGACACCCCTTTTTTGATTACAATCCAATCCTACCACGGCTAAGTATTCTGGCAAAGCTAATCCTTCGGTTTCACCTTCTACAAGTATATCAAATCTAGCAAAAAACTTCATTTAGCCTGCAATTCGAGATACCCTTATAGTATTCAGTTATATTTTTGATAGTAGCTTTCCCTTCTGGCTCACCTGTCCTATTATATTATATATTATTTTACAAGTTCAGCATTCGAAACCAAAACTAAAGTTGTATGCTGACAACCTTTATTGTTTATTGCAAACTAAATATGACCGAAGTTGCAAATTTGAGACTTCCTCCGCTCAAGAATTTTACTCTCCGTCAATCCCGGGGCGGTTCATCTCCCCAGGGCACGAACAGCCTGGTTGTGGCTTTTCCCCTCATCTCTTTTCTTTTGATAGTATCTTTTAGATTCCTCTACCTTGCGGATGTTGTGCGCTACGGCGGTCATCATGGCTGCTTTGCCTCTCTTGTTTATTTGGGTAGGTGTCCTTGTGCCTTGGCTCTTGCCTGAGCTTTTGTCCAAGGGAGCCATGCCCAGGTAAAGGGCGAGGCTTCTTTCGGAAGAGAAACGCTCCATCGTGCCTATCTCTGCTACGAGTTCCGCCGTGCAAACTGCTCCAAAGCCCGGTATGCTGCCTATGGTCTCGGCAAGCTTTGAGCTTTTTAATATATCTTCGATCTTTTCTTCAAGTTCGTTGATGCTTCTTTTTATCTCGATTATCCTTTTAGCGTCTTCTATGATCATGGGACCTACATAGGCAACTTCTCTTGAAAAGTAGGCCTTCTTCTGCCACTTTATGACGCGTCCTGCAAAGGCCTCTCCTATCCCGCCTATGGAAAGAAGCTCTTTCTTGTCTAACCTGCTTAGATCCTCAAGGTTAGAACGGCAGGTCAAAAGGTTTAAAAAGGCCACTCCATCCTTGTACTCGACTATGTCTGCAAGCCCTGGGCTTACCGCCTGCAAGTCTGCCTGCATCCTGTTTAAGACGACGACCTTCTCATCCACGAGTTGACGCCTCCTGCGGCTCAATCTCTTCATGATCTGGTGTTCTTGGGGGACATCGCGCACTTCCTGCAGGACTTCCCTGGAGGGAGAAAGCACATCCTGCATTCTGGCAAGCAGTGCTATCTTTCTTGCATCTATTGCGTCGGTCTTGGCGGGGGAGGAAAATATCTCCTTGAAGCGACACAGCTTGAGGTTGTTCACGTTAAGAAGCGTATAGCCGGACCTCTTAACGCTGCTATCTAGAGGCCTGCCGTAACCGCCATGGCCCTCCATGGCCACAACTACCGGCACATCGAACGACTTCCGGTAGAAATCTAGACGACCAAAGAAATACTTGAAACCCTCACTGTCTGCAGGGATGTCGAACTCCTCGACGAATTTGCCGTCTGGAGCGGCTATGGCTACTCTGTGCCTGTGACAACCCACATCCACGCCTACGGTTACCTGTTCAATCATGGGCTTTTAGCCTCCTTCAAAAAATACAAAAATAAAGGGGTTCGTTTAGGTATCGTCTAAGCGTCTCGTCTACAAGCAGAGCCATTACCCTTTTTAGGGTCGGCATCATCCCGGAAAACACACCTTTAGACGATACAAACAAAAGACGGGAGCGGCATTTCAGATCTAGTCATCTCGGCCAGGACATTTTCCAAAGAATAATCGCATATCTTTTTTTGCCCCGCAATACCCATGGAAATTCGCAGTTGGCGATCCAAAATAAGTTTTTCAAATGCTTGGATTAATCCAGAAATGTCTTCAAGTTCTACCAAAAACCCTGTACACCCATGTTCTACCAGATCGCGGTTACCGCGAACATTGCTTGCTACGACAGGCTTGCCTGCAGCCATGGCTTCCATCACGCATTTTGGCAGGCCTTCTCGCTTGGAAACAAGTGTAGCGACGTCGGCTTCTCTAAGAATTTGCGGAACATCGCGACGGTAACCCAAGAAATAAACTCGCTGGAGATGTTCTTGTAAAACT
>NZ_DJHF01000001.1 GCF_002433005.1 Acetomicrobium sp. UBA5826
CTACAAATATTTTACGCGATCTTGTGAGAAACTGCTTCAGGCCGAAGTCCAACCCGACGCTTTTACCCGATCTTGGTTCGACAGCGGTCTCTTCAGTTTCACACGTCAGATGAATGTATATATCTCCCAGAAAGTCGCGTTTAACCGTCAAGGTCTTAATTTTTCCTTCAATATTGCGGGACTTGGAATATTTGTATACGTTGCCCATAATTATAATCTTATTCCCTTCAAGCAGTTTGTATCCGGTCTGCTTCAAAGTGAAAGATTTGTACTTCTTGATCTTCTTGAAGGAAGGCGGTGCTGTTTTGATACCGCGCTTTTGGTTTTTGAAAAAAAGCTTGTAGTTCCTTTCAATCCGCTGGGCAATATCCTGGATCGCCTGGGAACCTAACTGATTCCAGAAAACAAACCTTCGGCGTTTCTTTAATTTCGTCATATGTTGCATCAGTTTGTTGACGTTCAAATGTTTTCCGTACAGGCGGTAGTATCTCTTATGCAGGGCTATAAGGTGGTTATATATCTGTCCAGCAACGTCTATCAGTCTATGAAGTTTTTTGTTCTTCTTTGAGCGATAGAGCTTGAAACGGTAGGTTTTCATTTGTTCTTCTGCTTCTCAATATACTTACGGATAGTCTCTTCGGATATGTGACCAACCGATTCACAGTAGTATGATCTGGTCCACATAGACGGTAGCCTACTTTTCAGCGATGGGAACTCTTGTCTCAATATACGAGAAGTATAACCTTTCAACTGCTGTACGATAAAATGGGGGCTATTGGTAGGCGTTGTTTTCACGAACAGATGTACATGATCTGGCATGATCTCCATTTGGACAATCTCTAGTTCAATCTCATGAGCCTTTTGTAGCAGCAGTTCTTCTAGCCGTTTTGCCACATCATCCACCAGTACTTTACGGCGGTATTTAGGACACCAGATAAGATGATAGCTAATATTGTATACGGTTGTTGTTGATCGTTTCCATCTTTTCCCGTTCATAATTAAATTATAATATAGTTATTAGATATTTGCAATACATCTAATAAAAATAATATCGCCTTTCATCCCATTTTTAAAAAAGGGGGCTTTCCCGGCGGTTGATCGTAAGTATAATAACCCTCTTCATATCCTTCCCCCCAAAAATAAGAATATAGCACAACGATAAGCCATTAAATTATCTCGTATTAAAAAACTTTGTCAATATGGCTGCCAATGAGTAATGAGTTTTTCTTTATTTAGTGCCAGTAAAATTTCCCACCCGAAGAGGGACATCTGCTCCCCTTTTATTCCATTTCGTGGCAATTGTGACATAAGCTTAACCAATTTTAAGCAAATCTGTAACCCTTCCCGGATAGAATGACAATGTCGATGGAAATTTCCTTTGGAAGGGAGGATGTTTTATGTCTTTGCGGAAGATACAACCTCAAGTTTGCCAATTTTGCAATAGCGACAGTAAAGACAAGAAAAAACTTTAAAAGGGGGGAGGTTGTCAAAATGAAGATGCGTATTTTTGCGAGGTGGGCAACTGTTTTCATACTGCTAGTTACTTTGCTTACCGGAGGAACCATGGCCCAAGAATCAATGCCTAAAAATATTATCTTGATGATCGGCGACGGAATGGGCTTCGCTCAGCTTACATTAGGAAAGCTGGCCAAGGGAAGTCTCGCAATAGAAGAGTGCCCTGTTGGAGGTGCCATGACGACGGATCCTCTGCCGTCAAGCGGCGTCATCACAGACTCAGCTGCGGCAGGCACGGCTTTAGCTACGGGATACAAGACCGATAACGGGATTATATCTCAAACACCGGAGGGCAAGGCCCTCTACACCGTTTTGGAAAACGCCCGCGATAAGGGGAAGGCTACCGGGCTTGTGACCACAACTCGAATAACCCATGCGACACCTGCTGTATTTGCCACCCACATAGACGACAGAGACAACGAAAACGCCATAGCGGAACAGATTGTTAACTCTGACGTAAACGTCCTTTTAGGTGGCGGACTGCGCCACTTTGTCTCGAAGGGCCAAGATGGAAGCAAAAGAAGTGATGATAGGGATTTGGTGAAGGAAATGGAGGCAAAGGGATACACCTTTGTAAAGGATCGTCAGGGGCTCCTGGATGTCACTAACAAGGGCGAAGGCAAGATTTTAGGTCTCTTTAAAGGAAGTCATATGAGCTACGAGCTTGACAGAGGCGCAAATAAAGAGCCGAGCATAGATGAAATGACGAAAGCTGCCTTAGATATCTTGAGCAAAGATCAAGATGGGTTTTTCCTCATGGTTGAAGGAGGAAGGATCGATCATGCATCCCATGCTAACGACGCTCCAACGACGATGGCTGACATGATAGCCTTTGACGAGGCCGTCAAAACGGCTCTTGATTTCGCTAAAATGGATGGCAATACACTCGTCATCGTTACGGCAGACCATGCCAACGGAGGGTTATCCATAGGCATGGGCGAGGAGCAGTGGGCAAAGCCCGAAATTCTTTTTGCAGTGAAAGGTTCTGTTGAAGAAAAGATCACCCCCATGTTAAAAAAAGATTCATCTGTTGAAAACATTAAAAAGATCGCAGCCGAGTATATGGGCGTAACGGACCTTACGGAGGAGGAAGTAGCTGCTATTCAACAAGGACTTAAGATCGAGGGCGAATGGACGGCTACAGATCCTATCGTAAAAGTTATAAACGAGCGGGCCCATATCGGTTGGACGACTCATGAACACGACGGCAGCGTTGTTCCTCTATTCGCCTTCGGGCCGGGATCTGCGCTATTTTCAGGCATCAAAGATAATACCTATGTGGGTAAATCAATCTTCCAATTGCAGGGAGGAGTTGCTCAAAAAGTCGCCTTTGCTGTCTTAGGCGATCTTCACGTGGTGCCAAAGGAACCGGTCTTAGCAGAGTCAAAGTGAGCTATGTAAACGTTCAAGTCGATGCCACTGCAGGTGTCATGGTTCGTACAGGTGTCGACCTAAAGGAAGGCGACCCAATAGGAATGAAGCCGAATTCGCGAGAAATTGTTCGCTCACCCGTCTCTGGCGTTATAAAGTTCATCACCTTCGATTCCGATACGCACACGCTCATTGTAACTATAAGGGAAAATTAAAAGACAGCGGCGACATGGCGGAAAAATCAATTGCCATGTCGCCGCTCAAATGGGGTATCATGGCCTTATCCTTTTTCCGTTGCGTGTTGCTTTACCCTCCCCGTTTTATCTATATGAATGTTTACATCTGCTATCATGGGAAAATAGTCAACTACGCACTTTTTGAAAAGGGCTTTTGTCCCATCTTTGGGCTTGGTTTTTCGGCAAACCTCGGTTGTGTAAGGCACGCATTTATGCTATCTTTTATTGTTAGGTAATACTAATATATTATAGTTATATTGACATCATTTTAACGCAAAAAAGGGGGTTGAATGAATGAAAGCCATAGGAATCGTCTGTAGCCCACGGAAAAACGGGAATTCTGATGTACTCGTGCGAGAGATTTTAAAATCTAGCGGTATTAAGGAGAATGAGATATTTTATCCTAACGAGATGAATATAAAGGGATGCCAGGCATGTTACTCTTGTAAAGAGCGAGGTAGATGTGCCGTAGAAGATGACATGGGGAAAATATACGATGCCATTGAAAAGGCCGACATCGTGGTCTTCGGGGCCCCGATATATATGTCAGGTGTGACAGCTCAGTTTAAGACGGTGCTCGATCGGTTATTTGCCTTTTTGGGGCCGGCGCCTGAGTTCGTCAGTCGCCTACCGAGGGGGAAGAGGGCAGCACTTGTAGTGTCCCAGGGGTACGAAGACGCAAAGGAATATGAAGCGCATATTAATCAAATGAAAAATGCCATAGCTTCTATAGGGTTTGAAGATGTAAGGGTTCTTGTGGCGCCTGGACTCAACGGCCTTGGAGAAGCAATAGGGAAGCCGGATATGGTTAAGGAGGCCCGAATAATTGGAGAATCTTTGGTCCGAGCGTAAGCTCCATGTGACATTGATTGCGTAATTGCGTAAATTTGCCTTAAAATCTTTATTTGCCTTTCCGCGATAAAAAGTCCTTGCTAAAGATCTATAAGTTATGTTATATTCTTTCCCGATGGGCCGGTAGCTCAGTTGGTT
>NZ_DJHF01000012.1:0-45707 GCF_002433005.1 Acetomicrobium sp. UBA5826
AATCCTCTCGCCCCGACCATTTTTTTGATCAATATTGACTATTAAGCTGTGTTTTGTTAAAATTAATATCGGAGGAAGGGTGATGGATAAGAAAATAGTTGCTCAAAACAGAAGAGCTCGACACGATTATTTCATTCTTGAAACCTACGAGGCTGGTCTTGTTTTAACTGGTACGGAGATCAAGTCGATTCGTGCGGGGCGAGTTAACTTAAAAGACGGATATGCCAAGATAGAAAACGGCGAATGCTGGTTATATAATGTTCATATATCACCTTATGAAAAAGGTACCTACTACAATCACGACCCTCTGAGACCGAGAAAGTTATTACTTCATAATGACGAAATTAAAAGGCTCATCGGCAAAACTCAGCAAAAAGGCTTGACACTCGTCCCGCTTTCAATCTACTTAAAAAACGGAAAATGGGCAAAGGTCGAGTTGGCGTTAGCCCAGGGCAAGAAGGTTTACGATAAACGTCATGCCATAGCGGAAAGAGACGCCCGGCTTCAGATGGAAAGGGCACGAAAGATTACGAAAACTTAAACGGGGGCGAATGGTGTCGACGGCAGGTGGAGGGTCGTGAAGAGCGGGCCGAGGTCCCCGCAAACCTCGTTAAACAGGCGGGAAAACAATAATTGCCAACGAAAATTACGCACTGGCTGCTTAGTTAGCGGCCACGTCTTCGATGTCGCCGCCACCGCGATATCGACAGGCGTCACAATAGGTGGCTAGTTCTCAGGCAGCTCCTCCCTGTCTGAGGGGACACTTCAGGAGGATAGGCAAGCGCGATCCTGTCCCTGGGAGAGCGCTTAGCCGAAAACTAAAACAGGGACTATGCCCGTAGAACTTCACGGCTGGCCCTTGTCGGACGGGGGTTCGATTCCCCCCGCCTCCACCAGAAGACAACGAGCAGTCCCCAACTGGATATGGGGGCTGCTTTTTTGTTTGGTATGCATATGGTTTGTATATTTTGCTGTATAATACAAATTTGTTTGCCTCTAAGCGAGGCGTAAATTGCATTGGAAAGAAGGAATGGACAGAATTATGAATGATATCTCCAAGATACGCAATGTGGCCATTATAGCCCATATAGATCACGGCAAAACCACTCTACTTGATTCTATTTTTCGGGCAACGAGGCTGTTTAGGGAAAACGCGAAAGTCGAAGAGCGGGTGATGGACAACGATGAACTGGAGCGCGAACGGGGCATAACCATAAGATCCAAACATTGTTCCGTTCAGTGGAAAGATTATTTGATAAATATCATCGATACTCCCGGGCATGCAGATTTTTCGGGAGAAGTAGAGCGAGTGCTGTGTATGGTAGATTCGGTTTTGCTTTTGGTAGATGCCAACGAGGGGCCAATGCCTCAGACCAGATATGTCTTGATGCGCGCTTTGAAAGCCGGGCTTAAGCCCATCGTGGTACTAAACAAAGTGGATCGACCAAACGCAAATGTGCAAGCTGCTTTGAATGCCACCTTCGACTTATTTTTGGAATTAGGTGCCACGGACGAACAAGCGGACTTTCCCGTCCTTTATGGCTCGGGGCTTCACGGCTGGTTCGTCAAAGAGATGGAACATGAAGAGCGCGAGGGAATGGACGCTCTCTTTGAAACGATAATAAATTATGTACCCGCTCCCCTTGGCGACGTCAACAAACCATTTTTGATGCAGGCAACTACGTTGACCTGGAATAATTACATAGGAAGAGTCGGATGCGGAAGGATACTGCAAGGAAAAATAAGAAAAGGCGACACGATCGTCAGGACGAGCACCAGGTGGCAGGACAAGGATAAAGGCGAGTGGGAAATAACCGGTCGAGAATTGGCGAAAGTGAGCCATCTTTGGCTTACAAAGGGATTGAAACCAGTGGAGGTTGAGGAGGCATCTGCTGGCGATGTGGTCTGGGTTGCCGGCACTGAAGATATAATGATCGGCGACACCCTGTCCTTCGAAGAAAATGCGGATTCCGTGCTCGCTCCACTTGACATAGAAGAACCGACGGTCTCGATGTTCTTTCTCGTAAATAGCGGACCCTTTGCGGGCAAGGAGGGCAAAGCCGTCACCTTGAGACAAATGAAGGAACGGTTAATGCAAGAGGCAAGGGCAAATGTCGCCCTGAAAGTCGAGGATATCGGCAGACCTGACAGGCTGAAGGTATCGGGGAGGGGAGAGCTGCATCTCGCTATTCTGATCGAAGAGATGCGGCGCGAAGGGATGGAATTTTGCGTATCCCGACCCGAGGTAATTACTAAACACGACCATGACAACAATCTATTGGAACCTCTTGAGCAACTTATTATTGATGTGCCCGAGGAATATCAGGGAGCAGTCATAGAAAAGATCTCCAAAAGAAAGGGAGAATTCATGAGCGTTCAAAACCTTGGGACCGGTTTGCTTCGTTTGGAGTTCAACATTCCGACCAGGGGGCTTATAGGTTATCGGACTGAATTTCTTACCGATACCAGGGGTTTGGGAATAATGTCGTCCCGATTTATAGGTTACGATTTGTGGCGGGGGGAAATATCCGGTCGAAACAGAGGATCGATGGTCAGCATGGATACGGGAGAGGCTACGAGTTATCAGCTGGATAATTTACAGCACAGAGGTACGCTATTTATATCGCCTATGGATCAGGTTTATGAGGGAATGATCATCGGAGAGCATTCCAGGCCCAATGATTTGCCATGCAACCCTACAAAGAAGAAACACGTTACCAATCATCGTTCCGCATCTAAGGATACTCCGATAATTCTCGACGTCCCAAGGAAGCTTACTTTAGATGCAGCCCTTGAATGGATCGCCGAAGATGAGCTTGTCGAAGTGACCCCGCTTTCCGTAAGGGTAAGGAAGAGCATTTTACGGCAGGAGGATCGCAAAAAGGCTGCGAAGAAAGTGGCGGTAACGGTAAATTGATATTCACTTTTTAGCTGGTTCGGTAGTTTTAGTACTTGCGGCAGGTTATTTAAGTCTTATTATAAAATACTGCTTTAGATATATTGGCTTTGGGCTGGCTGAAGCAAATGAGTTGCGAGTCCTTCTTGAACTTTCATGGATAGTGGGGTATCCTTTCCAAGGAGATGACAATAAATTAAACGGGAGGGTGAGGGGTATCCATGAACATGTTCGGTAGCGCTTATAAAAAATTTATCCTACTTACATTTCTAATCGGTATTTCGTTTATGCTTTTTGCCGGTGTGGCGATTGCACAGCAGGGAGGATTTACTCTACACATACCCTTTACCGGCATCGAAATGGGTACTGAAGATGATGTCAACGTCGATGTAAATTTAAGGAACGCCACAAATAACGATGTTGAAGTAACGCTGAACCTGGAGAGAGATCCAAAGGCGAACAATTGGGACGTCAGGTTCATAAGTTCTCAATGGGGTGGTTTTGGCGTCAACAGGGTTCGTTTAGGTACTGGAGACGAAAATAGAGAAGTCGCAATTAATTTGCATATTAAGCCTGGAGAAAATGCCGAACCCGGAAATTACAAGTTCGTAGTGAAGGCTTCGGCTAACGGAATTACGAAAGAGTATCCTGTTTTTGTGCATCTAAAGGGTGGAAAAGTTGCCGTCGATTCGGGTGCGGGGAAATTGGAACTCGAAACTAAGTATCCCGTTTTAGAGGGCGCTGCAGGCAAATCTTTAAGTTTTGAGATTAAGGTGAAAAATAACTCCGATAAAGATGCGGTAGTAGATTTTGTTACTGTTGCTCCATCGGGTTGGAATGCCTATGTGACTCCCCGATGGGAGACGGAAAAGCGCGTAAATTCCATTAAAATTGCTTCAAATTCTAGCGAGACCCTGAACTTTACCGTCGTTCCTCCCATCGAATCCGAAAAAGGGGAGTATCCTTTGGAGTTTCATGCCAAGGTTGGAGACAGTGACGTTAAATTGGATTTAAAAGTTATCGTCGAGGGAACCTATAAATTGCAGATAGCACCGGAGAGCAGAAGGCTCAACTTCGATATGGTAGCTGGGAAAGAAAGCCAGCAGGTATTTTACGTCTGGAACGAAGGATCGGCACCAATAGAGAACATATCTTTCTTGGTGGCCAGTAAGCCTGAGGATTGGGAAATAACCTTTAAGCCCGATAAAATAGGCGTGCTGGAGCCCCTTGCAAAGACCGAAAAACCCGAAATAGTCGAAATCACTTTTAAAACACCTGAGAGGACGATCCCCGGGGATTATCAAGTAGTGCTTACGGCAGCAGGCGACCAAGACAGAAAGTCTATAGAACTGAGAGCCACGGTCAAAGTTCCCACTACGTGGGGATGGATAGGCGTAGGTGTTATCGTAATCGTCATCGCTTTGTTGTTTGGAATTTTTGCAAAGCTTAAGAGGCGATAAAGATGGAATTGGTGGTTGAGGCTCGGGATATCGTAAAAAAATATGGCGATTTCAAAGCGGTAGATGGCATTAGTTTTCACGTGGCTCAGAGCGAGATCTTTGGGCTTCTCGGGCCTAACGGTGCAGGAAAAACCACGACCATATTGATGCTTTTAGGAATGACAGAACCAACGGCAGGAGAAATAAAGGTTTGTGGATATGACCCAAATAAAGAGCCCCTCAAAGTCAAGCGAATTGCTGGTTATTTGCCGGAAAACGTCGGTTTCTACGAAGATATGACGGCGAGGGAAAACTTGCATTACCTTGCAAGGTTGAACGGCATCCCGGATGATGTTGCTATCAAAAAAATTGATGATATTTTAGAAACGGTGGGCCTTTCGGATGTGAGGGACAAGCTCACTGGCACATATTCCAAGGGAATGAGGCAGAGGCTGGGTCTTGCCTCTGTCCTTATCAAAGATCCCAAACTGGTTATCCTGGATGAACCCACTACAGGGATAGATCCAGAAGGAACAGAACAGGTATTAAGCCTAATTTATAAGATGAGCAAAGAAATGGGTGTCAGCATTTTGCTCAGCTCCCATCTTTTATATCAGGTTCAGCAGATTTGCGACAGGGTCGGCATAATGTTTAAGGGCAAGATGGTCGCCATGGGGAGCATAGAAGAAATAGGCCGGCAAGCCTTGGGCGAACGTGAAGGGATTATGAAGCTGTCATACGAGTATATTAACGAAGAGGCATTAGATAAACTCGACGGAATTGAAGGGATTGTAGAGAAGAGAATTGACAATCATTCGATCATCCTAAAATTTAACGAGGATAAAAAACTTGATATAGTGCGCGAAGTTGTAATGAGAGGCTTCCTACCTATCGAGGTCAAGGGGAGAGAGTATAGCTTAGAAGAGATATATATTAGATATTTTCGGGAGGAGTGATTCGGGATGGGCGGATTACTTCCCGTGTTTTTAAAAGAGCTCACGGATCAGTTTGGAAGTAAGAGGTTCATGTTGATAACCTTGATCATAGTTATCACAGGGCTCTTTTCTTCATATACAGCCTCTGAGGCGTTAAAAGAACAACAGTTTTTGAACGAGGAGTATTTATTCCTTGGTCTTTTTACTTCATCGGGTGGAGGATTGCCTTCCTTCTTGTTTTTCATCAGCTTCTTTGGGCCTTTGCTGGGCATCATTTTGGGTTTTGATGCGATTAACGGCGAACGAACAAGGGGCACCTTGAGTCTCATCCTTTCTCAGCCGATTTATCGTGATGCGATTATAAACGGAAAGTTTCTTGCCTCTTTAGCGACGGTGGCCATAATGATAGCCAGCATCATGGTCATGATTGCCGGTATCTCTATTGCGAAATTAGGAGTCGTTCCTAACGGACAAGAGGTAGTGAGGGCGATTTTGTTTTTTATTGCCTGTATTTTATATATTGCCTTTTGGATGAGTTTGGCGATACTTTTTTCCATCATTTTTGAAAAAAGTTCTACGTCTGCTTTGACCTCCATAGCCTTGTGGATTTTTCTGTCCTTCTTTGTATATATGATTGCAGGTGTTGTAGCCGATGAGATCTATCCTATCACGCAACAATCTACTCCGGAGCTTTTGGCAAAGCACGAGAGCTTGAGGACCATGTTGCTCAGGTTTTCTCCTGCCGTTCTTTTGGAAGAAATATCTGCTGCCCTTTTAAATCCTACAGTCAGAGTATTTGGTCCCATGTTTGAAACGCAGCTTAAAGGGTTGATTTTGACCCCTCTTTCGCTTGGACAGAGTGTGTTAGTGGTGTGGCCGCAATTTGTTGCGCTGATTGCTGCTTCGGTCATATGTTTTGCCGTCTCTTATTTGGCGTTTATGAGGAAAGAAATTAGATCCATATAGAGCATAGAGCATAGATTTCAAAGTGAAGTTTTATTTTTAGTTAATCATCAGATTAGATTTTTTAACTGGATTTATTGCTGTTAATATTTTAGAATGGCTTTTAAGCCATGGTCACATCTTTTCAGTCATCTCTTTATGCATGACTGAAAAGATGTTTGTGTGTCTAGCAAGTTTTTTATTAGAGATATACCCAGGGGGGTGTCTAATGAATGGTAATCTTTTTGGCTTCAGTCATTATGTATTTGTTGCTTGTTTGGTCAGGAGGGTCAATTCCCTTAAATGAAGTAGTCATCGCTATAGCCTTGGGTGGGATCATAACATATGCTTGTCGCTCTTGGAGCCCCGGGTTATACAGGATGACTGCGCTAAGGCCCGACAGATGGTTTAAATTGCTTGCCTTTATCTTTGGCCCCTTTCTCTGGGGAATGACAAAGGCAAATTTCGACGTTGCCTACAGAGTCATAACGGGGAAGATAAATCCCGGTATAGTGAGGGTTCAAACATCGTTAAAAAATGTCTACGCCATGACTATGTTGGCTAATTCAATAACCTTGACTCCAGGTACTTTAACCGTCGAAGTGGATCAGGAAAGCGGCACCTATTATATTCACTGGATCAACATTAAAAATGTTGAACCAAGCGGAAAAGATATTTATGGTTCCTTTGAAGATTGGGCTAAGAAGGTGGTTGAAGAATGAGCGTGTTTTCCTTTGCCTTTTTAATACTCAGCCTTGCTATACTCGCCATGTCGGGGCGTTTGATTATGGGCCCGACTGTTCCGGATAGGGTCGTTGCTTTAGATACGCTGAATACTTTTGTGGTTGCCACGATGGTAATTCTGGGGGCGTTGTTCGATTCAATTGTCATGGTAGACATTGCCATCGTTTATGCTGCCCTGTCCTTTGTTGGCACATTGTTCATAGCGCGCTATATCGAAGGGGGTTTCTAAAGTGGATGGCTCAACAATTTTTATAAAGATACTGTTGGGAATAGGGTTGGCTTTCAATGTCCTTGGCGTTGTTGCTCTTTATAGGTTTCCCGATGTATATACTCGTCTGCATGGAACCACGAAGTGTACTACCTTTGGTTCTATATTTACATCGGCATCGGTAGTGGTTTACTCGATATCCAAATACGTGACGACCGGAGATCCCAGGTTTATGACCTTTACCATTCACGTCATTATAGCAATATTTGCGCTTTTGATTACCAATCCTACGGCTGCCCACGCTATAGCACGTGCAGCACATAAAAGCGGGATAAAGCCAATTGGAATCGTCGATAAACTGTCGGAAGAAAAGGCGGGTGAAAAGTTCTCATGATGGATATTGCCCATATTGCTATATTGTTGATGATCGTGATATCCGCTTTTTTCGCAATCTGGTTTGATAATCTGTTGAATGCGGTGATTTCGCTTTGCGTTATGAGCCTGCTCATATCTCTGGAATTTTATATCTTGCAGGCTCCTGATGTAGCGATTGCCGAAGCGGGCATAGGAGCCGGACTTACTACAGCCATTTATATAATGGCCCTCAAAGCTTGCCGGTCATCTCGTTGGCCCGGAAAGGGGAACGATAAAAATGAAAGGTCCTAGGGTAATTTTTTTGATCTTCTTCGTCATATTTGTGGGGATTTTGTGTCAGGGGTTATATAATATCCATCCCTATGGAGAACCGCGTGTGTCGGCTATGGACGATTATTTCATAAACAATGCCCAGAGCGAACGGGCAGCCAACAATGTAGTGACGTCAATAGTGTTTGATTACAGGGGTTTCGATACTCTTGGTGAAGCGGCGGTACTTTTTACTGCGGTAATGTCTGTGGCCGCTCTCTTTCGGAAGGAGGAGTAGCAGCAATGAGGCCCTTATCAATAGTTGTTAGAACGATTTGCAATATTTTTGCCTGGTTTGTTGCAATCTTTGGAGCCTACGTCATACTGCACGGCCATCTCACGCCTGGCGGCGGTTTTCAGGGCGGAGCCATAGTGGCCACCTTTATAGCCCTTCTATTGGTTGCGCATGGAGGAAAGAGCTTCTTGGGATGGGTTAAAAAGGAAATTTTCTCCTCCTTTGAGGGCGCCGGGTTGGTTGCTTTCGTATGTGTCGGTTTTTTGGGCTTGTCTACGACCTTTCTATATAACTTTTTGGCTTTAAAAGGCGGCTTGTTCGGATCTGCCGTACCTATAGGGCCCAATGCGGGCGTTTTGAACAGCTCCGGCACCATAGCATTGGCCAATATAGCCGTAGGCCTTGAAGTCGTGGGTGGTCTTTCGGCCATTCTCATCTTTATGTTCTTAGGAATGCGTTATGTATCTGAAGGCGGCAAGGAGGGGGTAAAGGATGATAAATAACATTCCCATGTTAACAGTCGGAGCATTATTCGTCATTGGGTTATATGGAGTTTTGTTTAAGCGCAATATCATAAAAATAGCCATTGCCGTTAGTATAATAGAGTCGTCCACGAACCTTTTTTTGATAGTCCTTGGCTATCGGACGGGAGGTTCCATACCCGTTTACACATTGGCAGGCGAGTTCAAAAAAATGGTCTTGCCGACACCGCAGGCCTTGACGCTTACAGCAATAGTCATTGGTTTAGCTACTACTGCGCTTTTATTGACGTTGATCATGCTTCTTTACAAACATTACGGGACACTGGACGTCCACGAGATAAGGAGGCTTAGGGGATGAGTTGGCAGGTACACCTTCCCGCTTTGGTAGTGTCCGTCCCATTGCTTGGAGCCTTTATTTCTATTGCAATGGTAAAACCGCGCTTGCGTAATTTATGGTTTGCAACAATTTTAGTGGCTACGACAATTTTGGCCTTTCTTATGTGGAGATACGTCGCAATCAACGGTACATTGGTCTATGTAATGGGTGGCGAAAGATGGAACCTTACGCTTCCTTCGGGTATGACCTTGCCCATCAGGATAATTATGGAGGTCGATGCATTTGGGGCTTTTATGGCTCTTGCCGGGTCTATAGCCACCTTGGCCAGCGGTTTGTTCTCCGTAAGGTTCTTAGATCGTGTTAATGATGGAAATAAGTTTGTGGCCCTATTTTTCCTCCTTTTTGCCGGCATGCTGGGCCTTGAGGTGACGGGAGATTTCTTTAATTTCTTCGTCTTTCTTGAGATCGCTTCAGTGGCGTCCTTCGGGTTGATAGCCTTTTGGCGCGACAGACCCGAAGCGATAGAAGCGAGCTTTAAATATGCCGTATTGTCGACCTTTGTGGCTCTCATTTTTTTGATAGGCGTTGGTATCCTGTACGGTGTGTATGGGACGCTTAATATGGCAGCAATAGCCAAAAACATGCAGGTTGGTTTCCTGGAAAAACTTGCTCTGGTGCTTTTTATCGTTTCTTTGGCTATGAAAAGCGGGGCCGTTCCCTTGCATATGTGGGAGCCCGATGCATACGGTCAGGCGCCGGCAGGCGTTTCTTGTTTCCTCGTTGTGGTCGGACAAGCCTCGCTTTACGGGATGTTTAGAATTGCCTTTTCCGTTTACGGGCAGGCTTTTGAGGGCAACGTGCTTGCATGGGTGATAATAGTTTTGGGTTTGCTTTCCATGTTTATAGGGGTAATAATGGCAGTTATACAAAAGGAAGCGAAGCGCCTGATGGCATATCACTGCATTTCACAGACGGGTTACATGCTTATGGGCATAGGTTTGGGATTGCTCGCCCTTTCTAGTTCGCAAGCCATGAGCGAATACGGTTTTACGGCAATGAAGGGCGGTATTTTCCATATAATAAACAATGCAATGTATAAGGGATTGCTCTTTTTGACAGCGGGTTCCCTTTTTTACGCTACCGGGACGACGAATCTTAACAAGCTTGGGGGATTGGCCAGGAAAATGCCCTATACGACCTTCATGTTTGCGGTTGCGGCGGCTGCTATTGCAGGTTTGCCTCCTTTCAACGGTTTCGTCTCCAAGCTTTTGATATACGAATCCTCTTTTGTGGTTCATCCCTTTTTGGCTGTGGTCGCGATGGTAACCTCTATATTGACCCTCGCTTCTTTTGTCAAGGTCTTTCAGTCGGGCTTTTTGGGTCCGTCGAGGGATGACTTGAATAACGTCAGAGAAGTACCGTTGAGCATGGTTGTGGGTATGATGGTCCTTTGCGTCATGATAATTTCTCTTAGCATGATGCCGAATTGGGTGTTAGCTAATTTAATTGAACCTGCTGCCCGCGATTTAGTTAACCAAGCCAGTTATATTCAGGCAGTAATGGGGAGTGGTCTATAATGGTCCTCGGGACTGTATACACAGGATTTGGCTTTTGGAACGTATATGCTTGGGTTATGTTCTTTGCCCTTGGAGCTCTTATTGTTTTATTCTTGCGCTCGACAGGAAGAGGAGATTACGAGAAGGGCACATATCAGGATGAAGTATTTTACGGAGGAAATCCGGTTCCCCAAGACGGCGAGGATTTGGCCGTTCCCGCCAGTTCATCATACTGGGGTTTTACGAAAGCGCTTTCCCGTTTCTACGATGTGTTGGTGAGCATGCACACGGGAATATTGTCCGATTATATGGGGATTTTGGTCGTAACTGTTGCCGTCATTTCGATTTTGATTCTTTTATAGGAGGACGTGGATATGTTTAAGGTGGACATAAAGAAAGAACTTGGAATTTTGCCGAGGTCGATATGGGCCTTTCATTGCAACAGCGGGTCCTGTAACGGTTGCGATATAGAAATTGTTGCCCTGCTTACGCCCAGATATGACATAGAACGCTTTGGCATGAAGTTAGTAGGGACTCCAAGGCATGCCGATGCCTTATTGGTCACCGGACCGGTTACGAAATATATGACAGATAGGTTGAGGAGAGTTTATGCTCAAATGCCCAATCCTAAGGTAGTAATAGTCGTAGGAAATTGCGGTGCCTCCGGGGACGTGTTTTATAAATCCTATAACTTAGACGGTCCTGTGGATCAAATACTTCCCGTAGATGTCTATGTGCATGGCTGCCCGCCGAGGCCTGAGGCGATCATCGATGGCGTGACTAAGGCAATCGCAAAACTCGAGGAGAAAAGAAACGAGCTTCTTGGGACGGGAGGCATTGCCGATGTTTAAATACAGCCTGAACCCCCTTCCTAAAACGCCTGAGGAGATAAAAACTTTCTTGGAAGAAAAGTTAACTAATAACCTGGAAAGCTTGGAAATAAGAGAGATGGTGGCCGGAGCAGAAGAAAAGACGTCCTTTTATGACATGTGGATCACATGTGACAAAGGTGCCTTTATTGATCTTGTCGACTCCCTCTTTATGCTTGATTTCCCTATATTTCATGTGATATCCGGAGACGATGTGGGAGATTTCGTATTGCTGAATTACCATTTCTCTCTCTTTGCCAGTGCGGGACGAGGTAAAAGAGTGGGCGTTGTCGTCTCCGTAAAAGTTCAAAAGAATGATCTTACGATGCAGTCTCTTTATGATAAGATTCCGGGCATTGAATACAGCGAGCGAGAGATGCATGAGATGCTAGGCGTGTCTTTCGAGGGGTTGCCGGATCAATCGTTGGTATTTTTGCCCGAAAATTGGGATGAAAAGGTTCATCCCTGGCGGCGTGATGATTCCGGGTTATCTCCCAAACATATACGGGAACTTTCTTGAAAAGGTGATGAGCGATGGCTATTGGAGAGGGAAAAACTTATACTATTCCGATCGGTCCTGTTCATGTAGGCCTCAAGGAGCCGATTACCGCCTGGCTGCAAGTTGATGGCGAAAGAATTGTAGACGTGCGCATACGGCCTGGCGCAATACATCGAGGGATTGAATATATGGCAAGGGAAAGAAACCCCATTCAAGTCATATATCTGGCGGAAAGGATATGTGGTATCTGTTCATTTGCTCACATTATTTCCTTTGTGAGGGCTGTAGAAGATGCAGCCAGCATTCCAGTTCCTCCGAGGGCAAAGTATATACGCACTATCTTGCTGGAGCTTGAACGTATACACTCCCATATCCTCTGGGCTGGTGTGGCTTGTTATACCTTCGGATACGATTCAGCCTTCAATTTGGGTATGCTGCTTCGGGAAAAGGTCATGGACGTATTGGAGGCCATGACGGGCAATAGGGTAAATTATGGCGTCGGTACAATAGGGGGCGTTCGTCGGGATATAACTCCCCAAGTGGCTGGAGCAATAGAAGAAATGGTCGAATATTATAAGCGGGAGTTCTCGTATTTTTATAATGCCGTTACCGAGGATCCTATCGTCAAAGCCAGGATGCGAAACGTTGGCGTGCTTTCCGAAAAAGATGCCGTGAGATATTGTGCCGTTGGTCCTACGGCGCGTGCCAGCGGATTACGCGTTGACCTCAGATGGTCTTCCCCCTATGAGGCTTACGAGGATTTGAACGTAGAGCCAATTGTTCCGCAGGATTACTTCGGCAATGCTCAGGGCGATGTTTTCGACAGATTTTTCGTAAGGGTCATGGAGGTTTATCAGTCTTTGGAAATTATAGAACAGTGCATGGACGGCCTGCCGGAAGGGCCGATCATGCATGAGCCGAAACCAGCAAAACTGTTAAACCTGTTAAAGACAGCTGATGGTGTAGGTCAATCATCTATAGAAGCGCCTCGCGGAGATGATACTCATGTCATCAAACTGACTCAGGCGCAGGAAAACGTTACGTGGTGGAAGGTCAGAGCTCCAACCTATGCGAATGCTATGTCGTGGCCCATTATGTTTAAAGATCAGGAGATAGCTGATGCTCCGCTAATCATTAACAGCATAGACCCCTGCATTTCTTGTATGGAGAGGATGTTGATCGTTAATGAAAAAGGTTCATCTACTGTCGCGACCAAGGAGGAGCTGATAAGGATTTGTCGAGATAAGACGAGGAGGCTGATGCATAGATGAGCCCGCTGCTTACGAAGATTGTATCGGGTTTTGCGCTCTTTTGCCTTGTTATATTGATAGCTCTTTTGTATGAAGGAGTCGATAGGATCGTTCACGCTCGAATGCAGAGGCGCTTTGGACCGCCCTTGTTGCAGCCTTTTTATGATGTAATAAAATTGTTGGGAAAGGAGTCCATAATTCCCAGAAGGGCTGTCAGGGCCGTGTTTCAGGCATCTCCTTGGATGGCCATGACGTTGACGCTGTTGATCTTTTTATATATTCCCATCGGCTCCATACCGCCAATCTTGGCCGGAAATGGAGATATTATTTTAATACTCTACCTACTCGCAGCTTCCGCTGTGATGATGGTTATCGGAGGCTTTGCCAGCGGCTCCCCCTATGCCAACGTTGGGTCACAGCGGGAAATGGTCTTGATGATGAGCTATGAGCTTCCCTTGGCACTCGTAGTTTTGACTCTGGCATGGTTGGTATACAAGAGGGGAGTTCCGGGAGCTCCTTTTAGCTTGGAGACCTTTGTCTCCGTTCCTGTATGGAATACCGTCGGTTTGATTGGTAGCATGGGAATTTTTGCCCTTCTTCTCTCCTTGTTGGGAGTGGTTCCGGCAGAAGTGGGCAAGGTCCCGATGGATATTGCCGAGGCCAAGACGGAGATTTTGGAAGGCTTCTTGGCTGAATATTCGGGAAGGAATTTAGCGCTCTTTAAACTCACTTTTGCCCTACGATCCCTTGCTATGTCTGCATTGTTGGTACCGCTCTTCTTCCCTTTTTCGCTGGGCAAGTTGTTTGGCTTAAACGGAGCATCATTCGTGCTGGTGGATTTTATCTGGTTTTGGGTAAAGGTGTTTCTGGTTCAGATTGTGGCCATTACTGTAGTCAGAACGATGTACGGAAGGTTTAAAATATGGCAGGCCTCCCAATTTTACTGGTTTCAAATGGGAGGGTTGGCGCTGGCGGGGATGGTCCTCGTGACGCTAGATGTGATGTTTTTTTAGGAGGGACACAAAATGATAAATAAAATGTTATTTATCAACATCAAGCAATTCTTCAAAAAACCCTTTACCAATTTGTTTCCACTGGCGCACATACCGGATCACCTGTTGGCTGTCTTGAAAAGGGTTAAATCGGGCGAGGTAGAGCTTAACCCACCGGTGCCAACACCCGAGGGCTTTAGGGGAAGGATAGCATACGATAAAGATAAGTGCATTGGCTGCAGATTGTGCGTAAGGGTATGTCCCGCCAATGCTATATCCTATATAACGGAGGAAAAGAAAATTAAGGTACATGTTGACCGATGTTGTTTCTGTGCCCAATGTACCGAGATATGCCCTGTACAGTGTCTGTCGATGAGCAACGAGTTCTTGCTGGCCTCCTATAATAGAAAAGAACAGGTTGTAGTGGGGAATAATTAGAAATACGAATACAAAGAAGGGCCCGACCGGCTTATGATTAAAATGCCCGGGCCCTTTTGGAAAGTTTAATTTGAAAACTTATTCGGATACGTTGAGTATGCCCCAGTGGGAAAGCCTTTTTATCGTCTCGTCCTTTCCAAGAAGTTCGATAACTTCGAAAATTCCCGGGCTCACCTTGGTGCCCGTCAGAAGGACTCTCAACGGCATGGCTATCTTTTTTAAAGGCACTTCTCTTTTGTTGCTCCACTCTCGAGCGAAATCTTCCAAAGTCTTCGTCTCCCACTGGGATAGTTTTATCATATCCTCACAAAAGGGACCCAACACCTCCTTAGAAGTTGCAGCGTATTCCCGATCGACCCTTTCTTTGACGGGCTCGAAGGTCAAGAAATAATCAGTATATTCTGCCAGCTCCTTTAAGGTTTGTCCCCTTCCTTCCATTATCTCCAGGACCTTGGCCAGATAATCGGAGCTGTGGTTGTGATAAGGCAGTCCCAAATCTTCCCAGAATGGCTTGACGGCTTCCAGACGTTTGTCGGAATTCATTCGTTTGATATGTTCCTGATTGATGTGGCGCAATTTGTCCATATCGAATACCGCTGCCCTTTTGTTTACGTCCTTGATGTCAAACAACTCGACGGCTTCTTCTATGGTAAAGATCTCGCGGTCATCTCCCGGTGACCATCCCAGCAAAGTAAGGAAGTTGAATAACGCTTCTGGCAAAAAGCCCATATCTTTATATTCAAGCACGTTGGTGGCTCCGTGCCTTTTAGAAAGTTTCTTCTTGTCTTTACCAAGAATCATTGGCAGATGTGCAAATTGTGGGAGCTCGAAACCCAGGGCCTTATAAAGCAATATTTGCTTAGGTGTATTGGCGATGTGGTCCTCTCCTCTTATGACGTGGGTTATGGACATAGTGTAATCGTCTATGACAACGGCATAATTATAAGTTGGCATTCCGTCGCTTTTTATCATTACTATGTCCTTTAAGGTCTCGCTTTTAACCTCAATATGTCCGTAAACTATATCATCGAAAGACACTATCTCGCCGGGAACTACCCTGAATATAATGGCTTCGCCTTCACGATAGGCGAGCCCCTTATCCACCAGCTTGCCGGCATATTCCCTATATATCTCAAGCCTTTCGGATTGACGGTAGGGACCATAAGGACCACCGGCTCTGGGGCCTTCGTCCCACAGCAAGCCAAGCCATTCAAGGCCGGAATATATGCTTTCCTCATATTCCAGGGTTGACCTTTCTCTGTCCGAATCTTCTATGCGAAGCACAAATTTACCGCCCATGTGCCTTGCCCAAAGCCAATTGAAAAGTGCCGTATGGGCACCTCCAATGTGAAGATTTCCCGTCGGACTCGGGGCGAAGCGAACTCTGACTTCGTTCATGAATAATACCTCCTAATCAAGAGTAACGAGTAATGTGATATTGTAGCATTTAATAAACATTATGGCATTTTTAGACTTTATGATGGTACAAAAATCTGCCTTTGTCATCGGCTGTTGCATATATTACAATTGTATCAAAAACTAAAAGGGAGATGTCGCCTTTTGAAGGAAGAAAGGATACTTTTAGTGGATGGACATGCCTTGGCCTTCAGAGCATTCTATGCCTTGCCGGAACTTAACGCGCCCGATGGGATGCCCACCAATGCAATATTAGGATTTTTAAATATGCTGCTTAAGGTAATAAACGATGAAAACCCAGATCAAGTCATTGTCTTTTTCGATGCCAAAGGCGAGACATTCAGGCATGAAGCATACAAAGAATACAAAGAAGGAAGGCCTCCGACTCCTGAGGAGTTTAAGCCGCAATTGCTCCTCATAAAGGAGATAATGAAATACCTAGGTTATCCCGTCATAGAGATTGAGGGCGTTGAGGCAGACGATGCAATAGCCTCTGTCGTTCGTATTTTGGAGGGAAAGGGCAGCGCTTTAGTGTTGACGGCCGATAAGGACATGCTCCAGTTGATAAGGGCTGATGTCAAAGTCATGAGACCCATAAAGGGCGTTTCTACTTTCAAGGTATATGATGAAAAAACCTTTGAAGAGGAGTTTGGTTTTCCTCCCTCTTCCTTTCCCGATTATCTTTCTTTGATAGGAGATAAAGTGGATAACATTCCCGGCATTCCCGGCATTGGGCCCAAAAAGGCCTCGGCATTAATACAACAATATGGCAGTTTGGAAAATTTATATGAGCACATAAACGAACTGCCCCAAAAAATTGCATCGAGCCTGAAGGATAAAAAGGACGAACTATTCCAATGGAGAGAGCTCATTCGCCTGCGTGATACCTTGTGCATAAGCCCCGATGAATTTAAAGGCGGAGGAGAAAGAGACAAAGAAGCACTGATTGATATATTTCAAAGGCTTGGCTTTAAGCAGATACCCGAAAGGCTTGGCCTGAGAGTAAAGGATGTCGATTCCAGGGAAACTCGCTCTAAAGCGGGAGAGGACGAAGAGACACCCAACACTGAGGAAAACCAAGATTGGAGTAAAATCGTAGCCTTAGCCTTTGAAGGCAGGGGCCGTTATCCTCAGTCCTTTGCCCTTTCACGATGCGTCTTAGCCGAAAGGGAAGGGTCTTTTTATCTGTTAGAGCCCAAGGGCGATGACGATTACGATGCTTTGGTCGAAAAATTAAGGGAAAAAGAAATCCTGATCTGGGGGTTCAAGGAGTTTACAACTGCAATAAAGAAAGCACCCTTTAAAAAGGACAAGGTATGGGACGGCAAAATAGCTTATTATTTGCTTCATCCCGATAAATCGTCATCCAAAGAAGGTTTGGCCGAAATAAAAAAGATGCTGAAAAGCGAAGAAGGCCTGGATAAAGAGGCTTTGTCCCTTTTTGACCTGTACGGGAAGATATCTTCAGAGATGGACGAAGCATTGCATGGCCTCATGTATCGAATCGATATACCTCTGTCGGTTGTCCTTTCAAAGATGGAAAGAAAGGGAATACGCCTCGACCTGGACCATCTTTGGAAGGTAAAGCAAGAGCTGGAGAGAACACTCGATGACGTAAAGGCCTCCATAGACATGGCGGCCGGTTCCAAGGTAAACCTAAACTCGCCTAAGCAGGTAGGCTGGCTGCTTTTCGATCACCTGGGACTACCTGTCATAAAGAAGACTAAAACGGGATATTCTACCGATGTTACCGTTCTTGAGGAGTTAAGTCGATTGGATAGGCCCGAGGCATTGGTGGCAAAACTTCTCCTGGATCACAGGGAGCTTACTAAAATGCTTACCGGATTTGTACAGCCCTTGATCGACGCCATCGATCCCAAGACCGGCAAGGTGCATACCACATTTGAACATACGAGCACCGGTACCGGGCGGTTGAGCAGCCGAGATCCAAACCTTCAAAACCTCCCTGCCTACGGTGACTGGGCAACGAAACTAAAGGAGGCGTTTATCCCGGATCGAAGGGACGGCATATTTATTGCTGCCGATTATTCACAGATAGAGTTGCGCGTTCTGGCGCACATTTCAGGAGACAAAAAGCTATGCGAAGCCTTTGAGAAGGGTAGGGATATTCATGCAGAGACGGCAGCATGGATATTTGGTGTGGATACGGAAAAGGTTTCCCCAGAACTTAGGAGAATGGCGAAAATGATAAACTTCGGATTACTGTACGGAATGACTCCCTATGGCCTTGCATCTAGGTTAAATATAGGCAGAGAAGAGGCCAAAACAATTATAGATAGGTATTTTTCTGCCTTTCCTAAAGTGGGAGATTACATTGAAAAAAGCTATGAGGAGGCAAGAAAGAGAGGTTATACCCTATCGCTTTTTGGAAGAAGAAGACCATTGAACGAGGTTACTACAGTAGTGGGAAACAGCACGGCAGCTTTGAAAAGGGTCGCTATTAATACCCCAATTCAAAGCACGGCCGCCGACATAACGAAGATCGCCATGATACGCTTGGACGAAGCCCTACAAAGAGAAAATATTGATGCTGCGCTAATATTGCAAATTCATGACTCACTCATTTGTGAATGTTCCGCAAAGGACGAGGAGGTCGTTTCCGGGATCCTAAAAGAGAGCATGGAAAGCGCCGTAGAGCTTTCGGTGCCTCTGGAGGTTAACCTAAAGAGCGGCCGCACTTTGGCCGAAGTGTGAAGCGCAGCCGCTACCTTCTGACGAGAATAAGAGAGGCAAACAGCCACAGGGCAAACCAATATGGGTGAGCGCCCTGTGGTAAAGCCATGAAGCCGATGCCGAAAATCGACAGCAAGAAGGCCATGCCCAAAGCTGATGTATCGCTTCTTTTCTCCTGCTGTTTTCTGCTCGTTGATGTTGTGGTCATGGAAATGTCGAACAGGGCTTGTTTTACTTTTTCCTTCCCAAGCTCCATGAAGAGTATTGGCTGAAGGTGAAGTATGGAGGTAACTTCCTGGAAACTTTCGTTTAAAAGCTCCTCGAAGCCAATTTCGGGATCCAGCGTGTGGAGAGTGCCCTCAAGCATCGATAGGGCCTTGACCTGATATAACAAGGGCTTCGGTATCTTTATGCCCCAGATAGGGCTTTGGGCTATCATGTCTTTTAGCATGTCGGGCAAGGAAAGCTGTCCTAAGGGCCTGTGCAGGTAGTCCTCGAGAAAGTCGTATATTTCGTTTTCAATGGCCAAAGGATCCGATTGACCCTGAATTACTCCCAGGGACGCGAGGCTGCTGTAGACAAGGCTGATATCCCTGCGCAGCAACCCCCAAAAGAGCAACATGGATTTATGCCTTATCTTCTCAGATAAAAAGGTAGTGGCGCCGTAATCCAAAAGCACCAGATGCTCGTCTTCGTCCACCAATATGTTTCCAAAATGAGGATCCGTATGAACGAGCCCCTCTTTTAGAAATTTATATAAGTAGGTCTTTGCCAGAGAAAGAGCCATATGGTGACGCCTGAAACGTGACAAATGAGGCACGGCCCTGTCGAGTCTCTGGCCGTTGTGAAACGACATGGTGAGTATATGTTTGGTGCATAACCCGGGGTATCCCTTTGGGACTTTTACTTCCCATTCGGCAGGCAGTCCTTCGCCGTATTTTCTCATGCATGCCAGTTCCCTGAGAAGGTCCAGTTCCTTGATGATGTTGCTGGAGAATTCATCAACTGTATCCTTCAGATCGATGGGGAATGATTGAGAGTCGGGGAGTCTCTTGACCAAAAAGCGCATTATTTTTATATCTTCTTCGATGCGCTGCTCGACATCTGGTCTTAAGATCTTCATCGCGGCAACCCGCCCGTCTTTGAGATCGCATTTATGAACCTGTGCCAAGCTGGCAGCACCAATGGGCTGGGGATCCCAAAAGGATATCTCATCCAACTTGTCTCCCAGCTCGTCCTGGATAAGCTTAAACACCTTTGGCGGAGGAGAGGGGGGTAACTCGTCCAACAGATGGGATAAAGCTTCTGCTATAATGGGCGGCAGCACGTCGTAATGACAGCTCAACATTTGGCCGAGCTTGATGAACGAAGGCCCCAGATGTTCAAATCTGTTTTTTATATCGGAGACCTCGTCCTCAGGTATGGTTTTATAACTCCTTAAACTGAGCCTGCGAAGCTTGATGAATAGCGGTATCGCATTTAGCGTCAGCTCGCTACCTCTCGTTAAAATGCTCAAAAAGTATCACCCCTTTGCCCGTTGCCTCTATTATATACGGAGATATACTGATTTTGTTAAAATAACTGTTGTGATATATACTATGTGCTGTTATGTGTATAGAAAATATGTGAATGATTTTCGGGAACCATAATGAAAGGGGAAGGTTGTAATGATTTTAAAGGCGCTTCGAACGAGAACTAAGGTAATCATGATCGCAGTCGCAGTAGCATTCGTTATTTCCATATTTGCAGGGTATGGCATTTACTCCAGAAGAGAAGGTTCTTCCGCCACTACGGAGAAGGATAAAGTGGTGGCCAAAGCCAATGGAACCAACATCATGCTTTCTCAGATAGATATGGGTGTCAGGCAATTAATGGACCAGATGGGGATAAGCAACTTACCTCAGAGTCAGTATTATATTTTGAGAAAACACGTTTTGGACCAAATAGTCTTAGATATGGAGTTGGATAAGGAAGTCAAGGATAACAAGATCGAAGTCACAGATGATGAGATAAACGTGGCCATGGATAGGATAATTTCCCAGTTCCCGACAAAGGAAGCCTACCAGGATTATTTAAGCGCATATAACATCAAAGAGGAAGATCTTAAAAAAGAACTAAGAAGGCAGCTGGCTCAGCAGAAGCTATTGCAGACGGCGGTGAAAACGGACGATACGGTTACCGAGGAAGAAATGCAGGAGTTTTATGAGGCTAGAGGCAACGACTACTTCGTGCGCCCCGAAGGACTGTGGGTGAACTTTGCTGTTTTTTCTGACGAAAAAACAGCTCAAGAAGTCAGGGATATCCTTGCGAGTGGACAGACATGGGATGATGTAATGAGTCAGTATGGCGATAAAGCTTTGCACAGCACTTCCTACGATAAGCCTTTACTGTTGCCAATGACGACTTTGGAAGCCCAGGAAGAGTTGCTACCCCTGAAGGAGCTAAAAGAAGGCGAGCTTAGCCAACCAATCCAGCTTGATGAGGAGCAGTTTGGTATCTATTTGGTCAAAGGATACCAAAAACAGGAAAAGATCCCATATGATGAGGTTAAAGAAAATATTAAACTTGCTTTAAGCCAGCAGAAAGCCCAAGCGCAACGTCAGGAGTATTTGCAGGGTTTGGTAGATAGGGCTAACGTTGAAATAGTCGACTCTTCCGTATTTGAGGCGCCAAAGGTCGAAGAACCTGCACAACCTTCTGCGGAAGAAGAGGGTGGCCAAGGCAACGATGTTGGAGCAGAGGTCGTTGAAGAAGGCCAATCCGAAAATCAGGCAGAAAGCCAAACGGCGGAGCAGACAGAGACCGATGCCAAGGAAGAGGCTCAGCAGCAGTAATATAATCCTTGAAAACTGAAACCGTTCTTTTGAAAATAGCAGAGAGGACAACCTTTATTAAAGAAAGTCCTCTCTGCTATTTTTATTATAGTAAGTTAGTTATATGATAAAAAGAATTAATCTGCTAAAATTGAATGAAAGAGGTTTAAGTTCAATTCGAGAACCTTCCCGGACAACAGGTCCTCTAAGGCCATTTCGTAGTGTCTTGGTTCGACCGAATCTATCAGCCTTTCCCTTGCCAAGGTTCCGAGTATAGCTATGTTTTGCATTCGAGGGTCGGGCACTTCCCTTGAAACGGCGTATTCTTTGACAGATCGCATCTTGCATTCCCTGCTTATATCGTCAATAGTAACGGATTTTTCTTTGCCAAGCCGTACGTTCAGAGTTTGCAGTGATACGCTATAATAAACTAAGGTACCTTTATCTCTGAGATATGTGTTCAGCCCTCTTAAGGCTTCGTGAATTTCAAGGGCCAAGACCATATCGGCTAGCCCCGGCATTATCAAAGGAGAAAATGCATCCTCTCCTATTCTAATGTGAGAAGTTACCATTCCGCCGCGTTGGGCTAATCCGTGAGTGTCGACTCCTTTTACGGTCAGGCCAGCATGATCTGCGGCGCGTATAATGGTTTCGCTAAGCAATCCTATTCCCTGGCCGCCAACGCCGATCACGAAAATATCTAGCTTCATCTTAACCCCTCCGTTCCTTCGGGAAGCCTTATTTATCCTGATAACCTATTGCCCTGACAGGGCAGGTTTGAATACAAGAGCCGTCTCCTATACACAGCTCTTTGGAAGTTATTACGGATCCGTCGTCCATGAGCTGAAAAGTAGGGCAGGCAAAGACCTTAAGGCACTCATATATGTGTTCGCATTTTTCCTTGTCAACCGATACCTGTCTTTCCACACCTTTGCCCTTCCTGCGTTGTTCTCTGGTAAATTTAAGCATGCAAGGATGGGTAGCTATGACGACGGAAAAGCCCTCTTCGCTAACTGCTTCCTTGATGGCTTCGGTGAGTTTTTCCTGCGAGTAAGCATCGACAACTCTGACGGAGTTGACGCCAAGTCCTTCAAGCATTTTCTTTATAGATATTGCGTCTGTTGGGCCGTTGAAGTTCTTTCCCGATCCGGGATGATCCTGATGACCCGTCATTGCCGTCGTGCCGTTCTCCATTATTACGAGCGTCAGATTGTGGCGGTTGAAGACTGCGTTGATAATACCCGGTAGTCCGGCATGAAAAAGGGTTGAGTCGCCTATAAAAGCCACTACCTTCCGTTCGTCGTTGAACAAAGAAAGACCCGATCCCGTGCCCGTAGAATGTCCCATACACAAGAGGACTTGCCCCATTTCGTGAGGCTCAAGGTAGCCCAAAGTGTGACAACCTATGTCGGCAACAGTTATGTCGGTGCCCTTTAAAGCCCGTTTTACCGCGTAAAAGGCGGATCTGTGTCCGCATCCGGGGCAAAGCTGAGGAGGCCTCGGCGAAGGCAAAACTCCTTTGGGAGAAAAGTCCGTCTCAGGAAGCAGATCATTCCATGTTTTTTTCATTACCTGATAGACCTTTTCGGGTACATATTCGCCGATCCAATCTTCTGCGTCCTTTTTGCCTAAAATTTTCGTCTTCAGTCCATGATCGAAGGCAAGGCTTTTGATCTCAAGTTCTATGAAATTATCCAGTTCTTCAAGTATTTTTACTTCCTCATGGGAGGCCATGAAATCGACAATGGTTTTTTCCGGCAGAGGATATACCATGCCAAGTTTTAACACATCTGGTTTGCTATCGGCAAACTGAAGTGTGTCCATTAGCGATAAAAAGGGCAGGCCTATCGTTATAATACCCCTTTCTTTATTGCTGTTATCTACGGTAGTGTTGAAGGGCGAGTCTTCGGCATATTTTTTGACGGCATCTATGTTTTGGAGAGCTCTTCGCTTCATGGGGTATACAGTCGCCGCGGTCAGGGGAATATAACAGCCAGTTTTAGGATCGAAACGTGACGTTTTGTCCAAAGGCCGGGGCTCCCAGTGGCCAAAACCAACTTTTTCCTTTGCGTGGCAGACGTGAGTAGTAAGCCTTACGATAATCGGCATGTGGTGTTTCTTAGCCAGATCGGCTGCCTCCAAGAACATTTCATATGCTTCCTTTGGCGTGGCGGGCTCAAAGATGGGGACATAAGCCAGGCGAGCAAGATGTCTGTTGTCCTGCTCGTTTTGAGAAGAGTTGGCTCCGGGGTCATCTCCCAGCACTATCACCATGCCGCCCAAAAGATCCATCATGGAAAGTTGAACGAAGGAATCGGCTGCGACGTTTAGGCCTACACTCTTAAAGAATGGACATGATAAATGACCGTTTATGCTGGCTCCGAAGGCTACCTCAAGCGCTACCTTTTCGTTCGTCGAAAATTCGAAGTAGAAAGGGCGCTGATCAAAGGGTACGGAGGCTATTGCCTCGGCGATTTCAGGAGTGGGAGAACCCGGATAGGATGTTGCAACCCTTACCCCTGCCTCTATCATAGCTCTCACAATTGCAGTATCTCCCATGACAATCTCGCTGAAAGGTTCCTTTCTTAAAAGCATCTCTCCTAAGCTCTTCAAGATTGCCACCTCGCTTACCAGATAAATTGAATTAAATTTATTTTAGCACATATAAGAATTTATTCGAGTATCAAAAGATCATGTAAAATATTTGTAGGAGATTTTAATAAGAGATAAGAATAAAGGATCACTCCTTTTGGTACACGGCTGGTCTCTTTAATCCCCTTAATGAAAGTATTGTCCAAAAGGGATTGTCAGGATGGTTGCCTTCTTTGTCAATTTTTGAGGAAGATCGGGATTGACATAAAGCTGGTTAATTTCTAGAATGTCTATGCGGGGTGGGATGGCCGAGTGGCTGAAGGCACTCGCCTGCTAAGCGAGTAGGGTGGCTAAAACCGCCCTCGAGGGTTCGAATCCCTCTCCCACCGCCATAGTTTTTTGCGGTGCGCCGGTAGCTCAACTGGATAGAGCATCGGACTACGGATCCGAAGGTTGGGGGTTCAAATCCTCTCCGGCGCGCCAAATATTAATTTTGACACGTGGCGCAATCTTTATTATAGATGCCCCCAGGACAAATGGCTTGGGGGCAAATTTGTTGGCATATCGAAATACAAAGTCGCACCCTTCGTAGGACTAGTGCAAAATCAATTATTCATTACGATATAGAATTGTGTCACAATTGCCATTTTCCATCCTTTTTTGCTATTCTGGTAAACGCCTTGAAAAATCAGTCTTGTCTGTATTGGAGTGTTTGTGGAATGGAAAAGTTAAAGCGCATTTTATCTCAAATAGATGGCAGAGGTTATAAAGCATACAAGGAGCTTCAGGGTAAGACCTTTCGTTTCCCTCGTTATTCGCTCTGCTTTCAGTACATACAGGGAGATCCCTTTGCTCCGCCGTCGCAGGTTGCTTTGTCCATACCTTTAAAATCGACGGGTTTCCGAGAGGAGTTGTTTTCGAATAAGATCAGACGTATAGCCCTTGAGGACTTTTTGGCCCGTTCAGTTGACAAAGCCATTGAAAAAGCTAATGGCAAGCGTCGCGGATCGGGCAAAAGCGGCTTGACAGCCATAGATGTTCCTAAACAGGAGGTCATCGAAAGGACTTGTATGCGGATCTTGCAGGAGCGCATTGAAGCCAGGTTGTTTATCGGTCTTCCGGCAAG
Organism: Acetomicrobium sp. UBA5826; assembly: GCF_002433005.1. Classification (GTDB taxonomy): domain Bacteria; phylum Synergistota; class Synergistia; order Synergistales; family Acetomicrobiaceae; genus Acetomicrobium. Next base: position 25,148 of record NZ_DJHF01000012.1, read on the forward strand.
GGGAAGACGAATAGCCGGAGATGAAGCAATGGAGATGTTTTTTGAGGATCTTCCCGAGATTGCCGAGGCATCTCTTTTTATCGAGGTGCTTTCGAGAAGCGATATCCGGCGACACGTTTGTGTAGTGGAAGATCAGGATGCGCTAAGGTCGCAGCTGGAAGAAAGAGGGCTCGTCGCCTTTATAGCTAATGGCTCTTTGCTTCCGAGGCGAAGCGGAGTCGATCAAAGACCTCTGAAAAAGTACGAGGTTGTGCTTTTTGAAAGTCCTCCCTCTATGGAAGTGGAACTTAACGCCCCTAACGCCGGCAAAATAAGGGGAATGGGAATACCTAGAGGTATAACTTTAATTGTGGGCGGTGGTTTTCGCGGCAAGTCCACCCTTCTTTCGGCCATTGAGCGTTCTGTCTACGACCATATTCCCGACGACGGAAGGGAGTATGTCGTAACATTGCGTTCAGCTGTCAAAATAAGGGCGGAGGACGGGCGCAGTGTAGAATGCGTTGACATTTCTCCCTTTATAAGTAATTTGCCCTTTGGTAAGGATACCCTTCGCTTCAGGACCGACAATGCCAGCGGCAGTACGTCGCAGGCCGCCAATATAATCGAGGCCATCGAGGCAGGGGCGAAGCTTCTGCTACTCGACGAAGATACATCGGCTACTAATTTCATGATACGCGATGCCAGAATGCAACGGCTGGTCGCAGCAAACAGAGAGCCGATTACGCCCTTCATCGATCGGGCTCGTCAGCTTTTCGAGATTCTCGGGGTTTCGACGGTTTTGGTCATGGGAGGATCGGGAGATTATTTCGACATCGCGGACCGCGTCGTTTTGATGGATCACTACCGGCCTCAAGACGTCACTTCAAAGGCGCGTGAGATTGCCGGCGAATTGCCAAGCCAAAGGGTTCCCGCGGAGTCCGAACTTCCAAAGTTATCCAACGCTCGCATACCTCTGCCCGAAAGCTTTAATCCCATGATCGGCAAGAAAGTGACGGTTCGCTCCAGAGGAAAAGATCGCATACAATTCGGCAGGACTACCATCGATTTAACTTATGTCGAACAGATTGCCGAGGAAAGCCAAACCAGGGCTATAGGCGGCTTACTTCTTTATGCAGTTAGAAATGGCATTATCGACGGGAAACGTTCTGTACATGAAATTGTTAAAGCCTTGGAAGAACGCATCGACGCCGAGGGGTTGGAAGTCGCATCACCCTTCGCAAGGCCGTCGGCGGACTGTGCAAGGCCAAGGCCCGAAGAAATTTGCGCTGCCATCAATAGGCTAAGGACGCTCGTCGTGCGATAGAAAACTCTATCTTTTGCTTCTGGTCTCGTGCATTATCCACGTTACAATGCCGAAAAACACTTCTTGCATCGGAGCGCCTTGTAGGTTTGCATTAGTCCACGATCGTATGGCTAGAGAGGTAACTTCCTTCAGATGAAGTTCGTTATCCTCTACGACTATGGCGATATCTCCCTCCCTTGGGTTTAAGGAACGATCTACAATTAATACGTCGCCTTTTGCTATGCCCAATTCGGGGCGGTCGCCCGAAGCGCGTAAGAAATATGTCGATGGGCGGTTACGTATGACTAATTCGTTTAAATCTAAGGAGTGGGCCTTTTCTGCGGCGGGCGTGGGAAAGCCTGTGGTGGTATTGAAACGTCGCATTTAGACACCTCCGTCATGCCTTTACCAAGGGGATTTCGTCCCAGTAAGATGTGTAGCGAGGTGAGCGCATGGAAGCGCTGGCTACCCACTTTTGGCTGTCCGGCTTGCCTCCGGCGGCGAGCCAAATCATGGGTTTGTTGGCTTCAAAATTTATTTTGTCGATAATATGCATTAAGGCGTTTAATTTGACGGACTGACCTGCGTCACAAAAAAGTCCCCTCTGTTGCGCCTCGTAAGGAGTAATCTCGGTAAGCAGAACACCCACTCTTTTGTATTTCTTTCCCTCGATATAAGCTAGCTTAAGCCCTTCTAAGGCTGCTTTGACAAGCGAGGGAGTGTCGTTTTTTGGAGTTTCAAGGCGTATTGTCCTGGTGCCCCAATAGAAGTCGTCGGTATGAAAGCTCGTGGCTATGTAGGTTGTGACGGTATCGGTCAGCGACCTTTGCGCTCTCAGTTTTTCCGAGGCCAAGGATGCATAAAAGGCCACGGCCTGACTGAGTTCGTCGTAACTTGTCAAATAGACCCCAAGCGACCTTGAAATGCAGATGCTCTTTCTGTTGTCCGGAACTTCCCGAAAACCGAAACATCTCAACCCGCGGAGCTCATATACCGTTTTTAAGCCGACGACGGATAGGTGCTTTTTTATCCACCCTTCTTCGGCGTATTTCAGGTCGCAGGCTGTGCGTATACGAATCGCACGCAGCTTTTTGGACTGGCGACGCCCTATTCCCCATACGTCTTCCACATCTATGCCTGCCAAAACCGAGTCGGGGTCTTTTTGTGCGGCGATATCATATACGCCTTCCTTGGCCTCTTTCGCCAACTTGGTGGCGATTTTCGCTAATGTCTTTGTCTGGCCGAGGCCAATGGATACGGGTATTCCCACAGATCTTTTTATCGAGCGACGCAGCCTTTTAGCAAAGGCGATCTCATCGCCCGATTTCAAAGAGTCGAGCACTAAGAAACTTTCGTCGATGGAGTAGGGCTCTACTTCGGGACAAAAATGCCGTATCGTCTCCAGGACTCTGCTTGAAATGTCTTGGTAAAGGGCGTAGTTTGAGCTAAAGACTGCCACGTTGTTTTTCGCGATCGTTTCTCTGACTTTAAAGTACGGCACGCCCATGGGTATCCCTAAGGCTTTGGCTTCTCGCGATCTGGCTATTACACATCCGTCGTTATTGGACAGGACGACCACCGGTTTGCCCTTTAAATCCGGCCGAAATATCCTTTCGCATGAGGCGTAAAAACTATCGCAATCCACTAGCGCTATCATCTCGAAGACCTCCCGCAAATTCGGCAGTTATTAACAAATATATTCGCTACTGGTAAAATATCAATGAGTCTTAAGAACTATTTTCGCTTAAAGAGAATATATTTTCGCACAAGGTGTATTATGTAGGATGGGGGTGAAAGAAAGATGTTGGGCGAACGCATAAGGACTTTGAGGAAGAAGATGAGAATGACCGCCACTGAATTGGCGAGGCGAGTAAAGACCAGTCCGTCTCATATCAGCGAAATAGAAAGAGGAGAGAAGACTCCAAGCCTTAATTTATTAGTTAAAATTGCGAAGGAATTGCAGACCAGCATAGATTATCTGACAGGGCTTGAGGGTTTTTCAAAAAAGGCTTTAGATGTGACTGAAGTAGCATTATTGGATCAGGCCTCGGTGACAGCTGCGGGAAAGGCCCTGGATCAGACGGGGGTATATCCCATCGTGGAAGAGATGATTTATGTTCCCGAAGATGCCCTGGGGTCTGTTGGCGATATTCCTCCATTTGCCGTCAGAATCTCCGGCGAAAGCATGATCGGGGCAGGAATAACAGATAACTCTATAGTCGTCATCAATCCCAATGCCGAAGTTGGTCAGGGAGATGTGGCCCTCGTGTCGATCGGCAACGAATGGACGGTGAAATACATATACACCAAGGCCGACGGTTCTCTGGAATTAAGGCCAGCCAACCCTTCTTACAACCCCATATTCTTCGATAAAGAAGACTTGATCTCAGGTTTGGTGAAAGTGATCGGAAAAGTCGTATGGATAATAGGAAAACCCAAGAAGGAGTTTTGACGTTTTATTGACGCTGTCGTGCTAGGTTAATAAAAATGCGCATGAGTTTGGGGGAAGTACATGGTGAATATCGAAATCAAGATTAACGGAAAGATTAAGTGCATTGATGTAAACCCAAGGATGCGATTGATCGACCTTTTGAGAAATTTAGGACTGACGAGCGTAAAAGAAGGTTGCAGCGAAGGAGAATGCGGCACTTGTACGGTTTTGTTGGACGGAAAGGCAGTAACTTCCTGTACCGTTTTGGCCTTTCAAGCCGACGGGCACGAGGTTACGACTGTCGAGGGTTTGCAGACAAACGGAGAGTTAGATGTCATCCAGCAGGCATTTATTGAAAACGATGCAGTTCAATGTGGTTTCTGTACTCCCGGAATGATAATGGCTGTCAAGTCGCTGCTCAACGAAAATCCTCATCCTACAAGAGAAGACATAATCGTTGCCATAGAGGGAAACCTGTGTCGCTGCACAGGCTATTTACCCATCGTCAAGGCGGTAGAACAGATAACAAAAGAAAGTGTTGATTTACAATGAGCATTGAAGCCATATCGCTTATGCCAAAAAATAAAGAAGAACTCGTAAAGTGTCTTTCTCACGCAGACGAAAGGACATGTTTTGCAGCAGGCTGTACAGACCTGATACCTTCGCAGAGCTATCTTAAAGGTTTTTCCGCCTTTGTTGACCTTACGCATGTATGTAATATGAACCTCATCGAAATAGCTGAGGATTGTCTTGTAATTGGAGCTACTGCAACATTTGCGGACATCGCCAAAAATCCCTACGTGCAGAGTTATGCTAATGCATTGGCTTTAGCTGCCTCTCAAGTTGGATCTTCTCAGATTAGGAATCGGGCGACTATTGGGGGCAACGTAGCCAACGCTTCTCCCGCTGCCGATTCTCTTCCCGCTTTGGTATCGTTGGATGCAACGGCGGAGGTTTTAGGTTGCGATGAAAGTTCCAGAATGATTCCCGTTATGGAGATGATAAAAGATATTAATGTCAGCGTATTAAGACCACGGGAAGTTATCTGGGCCTTCCGTATCCCCCTGCGTCCTCATGTTCGTTCGGCTTTCGTGAAAGTCGGCGGCCGAAAGCGCGTCACAATTTCTAGGCTGAATTTGGCAATGTCCGTGGAAGTAACTCGAAATCGCTTGAAAAGGGCGAGGATTTACCTTGGTACTTTGGGCCCTCGACCCCTTCTTGCCGATAAAGCCTGTCAGGTTTGCGAGAATGCTGTTTTGGAGTCCTTTCCGCTAGATTTATTTCTTGACGCCTTAGCAGATAAGGTGGATGAGGCCATACCGACTCGGCCCTCCAGGGCTTATAAGCGTGTTGCCGTCAGGGGTCTGGGCCAAGATATATTAAACCTGATAGCAAGTTGGGAGTGTTTGCATTGAAACCATCAGCAGAGATCGTCAAAATTGCCGATAAACCAGATCTTAAATATGTTGGGAAAAACGTTACAAGGATAGATGCGAAGGAAAAAGTTACTGCCGCAATCAAATATCTGGATGACTTTGAGATGAAGGGAATGTTGCACGTTAAATTACTCCTTTCACCTCATGCGAATGCAATAGTCAAATCGATCGATTCCAAAGAGACCGAGGCAGTGCCCGGAGTTATCAAAGTGTATACTTGGTGCAATACACCTGAAATAAAGTATAACAGCGCGGTATTCTATCCCGGGCAAAATGACTTGGAAGACGAAAAGCTGTTCACGGATCACCCCAAGTACGTGGGCGATAGGATAGCTGCCGTGGTAGCAGATTCCGAAGAGGCCGCCGAAGAGGGTCTGAATAGACTGAAAGTCCTTTACGAGGAATTGATTCCCGTTATAGATCCCTCTGAAGCTGTAAAGAAAGAATGTGAAACGCCTTCTGGCAAACCTCTCGAAATACATCTTTCCTGCGGCCAATTTGAAGAAATTGAATGCGGTACAGATGGCTTAATAATCGTAGAAGACGAAGTCTCTACGCAGAAAATTCATCACGCCGCATTGGAGCCCCATTCCTGTGTAGCCTATGTTGAGCCTGGAGAAATTGTGACCATTTTATCGCCTTGTCAGCTGATCTTTGGCGTGAGATACATTGTATCCAAAGTTTTAAATCACCCGCTTAGCAAAGTGCGAATAATCAAGGCACCTATGGGAGGGACTTTCGGAGGCAAGCAGGAGGTAATACTTGAGCCGATTTGCGCTTTCATAGCTAAAGATTTGGGTCGCCCCGTGAAGCTTGTCTTAAACAGAAAAGAGACCATCATTTCGACACGCACTCGTGCAGCCACTAAGGGAAAGGTTAGGACAATAGCAACCGGAGATGGCCGGTTTGTTGGTCGGGAGGTAGATGTCTTAACCGATGCTGGCGCTTATATGACGGGAAGCCATCGCGTCACTACAGCCATGGGCAAAAAGCTTTTCAGGTTGTATCGGATACCAAGTCAAACATTTCACGGAACCACGGTACGAACGAATACGACTCCTTCGGGTGCATGTCGGGGATATGGATCTCCTCAGATACACACCATCACCGAAATTAACGTCGACCATCTTGCGAAAAGACTCAAAATGGACCCTGTTGAACTGAGATTGAAGAACCTGGTAGCTCCCTTTGATGATGATCCTACGGGAGGGCCTAGCTTAGGAAATGCCAGGATTATAGAATGTGTCAACCGTGGTGCTGAAGCTTTTAATTGGAAAGAAAGATTTTCTTTTACTCCTAAAAAAGGCAGATACAAGCGTGGCGTGGGAATGGCCTGTTCCACCCATAGCAACGGTTACGCGGGATCCATATATCCTGATTTCACGGCAATGTATATGAGGATTGCCGAGGATGGCAGTGTCCTGGTCAACGCAGGATTACATGAATTAGGTACAGGTACTTTAACGGTTATAGCTCAAATTGTCGCAGAGGTTTTGGATGTAGATATCAACAAGGTATTGGTAAGCGAAGGAGATACTCTCTATACTCCCTACGATGTCGGTTGCGTGGCAAGCAGGGTTACCTACGTTTGTGGCAGCTGTGCCAAAGAGCTTGCGGAGGCCGTTTTGGATAAGTTCAAGAGACTGTCTTCGATAGTGCTGGAGATTCCCTATGACGATCTGCAGCTTGCCAACGGTATTGTGGCAAGCGTCTCAAACCCTGCCATAAAACTTTCATATGGCACCTTGATTGCAAGAATAGGGACAATTTTACAGGAAGAAGTTGGGGGTTATCTGTCATACAGATCCGTGACCAATCCAGGGTCGTATGCTGCACATTTTGTGGAAGTCGAAGTAGACACTCTTACCGGATTGACTGCAATAACCGATTACTTGGCCGTTCACGATGTAGGGAGGGCGATCAATCCAAGGATGGTTGAGGGCCAAATATACGGGGGTGTTCAAATGGGCATTGGTATGGCTCTCTTCGAGGAGCTTGCTTACGATTCCAGGGGGATCCCGCAAAACGCATCCCTAAGCCGATATCACGTCGTCAATGCTCCGGAGATGCCCCAGGTAAAGGTCATGTTGATCGAAGAGGACGAACCTACAGGACCCTTCGGCGCAAAAAGCGTTGGTGAGATTGCTGCAGTTCCCGTTACACCGGCAATAGTCAATGCTGTAAATTGGGCTATAGGGGTATCCATTAATGTTTTGCCTTTAACGCCTTCAAGGATAATCTCAGCTCTCGGTGCTTTATAAACAATCAAGAAAGGAGAGGGAATTAATGAGTAAAAAGAAAATTTTTAATGCCTTTCCCCACGCCTACGTCCTGCTTTTTGGAATAATTATCTTTATGGCGATCATGACATGGATAATACCTGCGGGTGAGTATGCTCGAATTCAGGTACAGGGACGTACGGTAGTTGATCCGGCCAGCTTTCATTTAATCGATAAAAATCCGGTGGGTCTTTTTCAGACATTTGTTGCAATTCCAAAGGGAATCAACTCGGCGTCGGCTTTGCTGTTTATGATAATGATAATAGGAGCGGCGATTCAGCTTTTCGACAGCACAGGTGCTATCAGAGCTGCCGTGTTTAAATTATTGAATATAATAGGACAGGAACGAAAGCCCTGGGTTGTTGCTGTAATAATGCTGTTCTTTGGCTGTCTGGGCGCCTTTCCCGGTATGCTTGAAGCTGCTATTCCCTTTGCGCCACTATGCATTGGAATAGCTTTTGCCCTTGGGTACGATGTATTCGTAGGCATTGCCATGCCTGTAGTCTCGATCGTCGTAGGATGGACGGCGGGCCCGACTAATCCATGGACTGTAGGGATCGGACAATCTTTGGCGGAGTTGCCCCTTTTTTCAGGTCTTGGTTATCGTTTAATCGTTTTTATAGCCTTGATGATACTGTCTATCGGTTTCGTTGTATCCTACGGCAAAAAAATCCAAGGGAATCCCAACTTAAGCGTTGCAAAGGATCTTGACACATCTCACTTGCAGGATCTCCAAAATGTCAAAGATGAAACCTTTACTACAAGGCACGGATTCATTTTGTTTACTTTTGCTTTAACAATTTTCTTCGTAGTTTACGGGGCTTTAAAATGGCGCTTCGGTTTCTTTGAGATGTCTGCCACCTATATTATTGGATCGATAATTGGGGGTCTTATCGCGGGATATAATGGCAATAAAATAGCGGAAAAGCTTATATCGGGAGGTCAATCTATATTCGTCGGAGCTATGGCGGTCGGACTTGCCAGAGGAATCAGCGTGGTGATGGAAGAGGGAAAAATAATAGACACAATTGTTATGGCTCTCGCTCATGTAATGAATCTTCTTCCTTCATGGTTGACCTCTATTGGAATGTTCATAATGCAGTCGTTTATTAATTTTTTCATCCCCTCGGGAAGTGGCCAGGCATTGGTTACACTGCCAATAGCTTTACCCGTTGCCGATATATTAGATCTCAAAAGACAAATAGCTATTTTGGCGTTCCAGTTTGGGGACGGGCTTTCCAACCTCTGTTATCCCACCGTAGGCGTTTTGATTGCCTACCTTATCTACACTAAAGTCCCCTTCGATCGTTGGTTGAAGTTCATCATGCCCTTTATGTGGAGATCTTGGTTGGTCGCCGCCATCTTTTTGCTGATCGCGACTTGGATTGGTTACGGTCCGTTTTAGGCTTTATGGCAAATAATATATTTTATACAAGGGAAGTGAAAGGGATGCGAGGAAAGGGTTTGATCCGTGTTGCTTTTTTGGTATTCATTGCCGTTGCGTTTTTTGCCTTGCCGTCAATGGCTGCCACGAAAGTAAAGCTTGACGGTCATAGTTTAACGATCGAAGAAGTGCTAAGCGTTTCTAAAGGAGAAGCCGAGGTTGAAATAACGGCCGAGGCGATGAAACAGGTTGAAGCCGGATTTGCGGTGATAATGGAGGCGGCCCTTCAAGGCAAGCCGGTTTACGGTCTTACCACTGGAGTTGGTTGGAATAAGGATAAACCGGTCTTTGAGGAAAAGAACGGAAAAAGAGTGCTATCAGAAGAGCTTTTAACACGTTCAAAGGAATTCAATCTCCTTTCCCTGCGGGCGCATGGAGGAGGTGTTGGTCCAGACCTTCCTGCAGATGTGGTCAGAGCTGCCATGTTGATACGGCTAAATACCTTTCTCTCTGGTATTCCCGGTGTACAGCCTGCTGTTGTCAACCAATATCGGGACTTTCTCAACAAAAAGATTACGCCTGTAGTGCCCTCTAGGGGTTCTGTGGGAGAAGCCGATATCACCATAGCTTCTCACATTGGACTTGCGATGGTTGGGGAGTGGCAAGTGGACTACAAGGGAAAACGTATAGCGGCTGCAGATGCCTTGAAAGAGGCGGGCCTTTCGCCCATCGAGCCGGTTGGAAAGGACTTTTTGTCTATGCTCAGCACCAATGCTGTAGCAGCAGGGCAAGCAGTGCTGGCCGTTGAGGAGGCCAAGAACTATGTAGACAAGGCCATTGCGGTCTTTGGCTTGACCTTAGAAGGCCTTAACGGAAATGTGGCTCCTTTCTTAAAGGCTACGACGGAAATTCGTCCCTTCCCAGGGATGCTTAAAGCATCTCAGGCTATTCTCGATGTGCTGAATGGAAGCTATTTGTGGCAACCGGCCGAAGGAAGGCCTCTTCAGGATCCTTTATCCTTTAGAACAATGGGATATGCCCTGGGCAACGTATTGGAAGCAATCGAAGAGGCAAATAACGCCTTGATCATTCAGATAAACAGCACAGATGATAACCCTGCGGTTATCCCCGGTGCTACAACGATCGAACGAGCGGACAGCAAATATGTCTCTAATTATCTTGTGAAGGGCGAACAAAATGGAGCTATCTATCCCACGGCAAATTTCGACATGTTGCCGGTCGTTGCAAGGATTGAGAGATTATCACAAGCCTTGGCTCGTTTGTCTCAAAACATAGTCATGCAGACGATAAGATTTGAAAATCCTAATATTACCGGGTTAAGCCGATTTCTGGCCTCGGAGGAAAACACCCTTGGGCATGCCTTCGGCGCAATCCAAAAGCCTTTGGTGGAGCTTTATGCCGAAAACGAACAACTGGCGATGCCCGTTTCGATGGCAGGTTTTGCCCTAGCTGGCAACATCGAAGATACTTTTGTTAACAGTTTGTTGGCCATACGTAACTTGGAAAAAATAACCGACAACATGTACCATATTTCTTCTATCCAGATGTTACATACCGCTCAAGCTATCGATCTCCGAGGTAAGGTTCGTCTGGCAAATAAGACTAAAGCTCTTTACGATGGATATCGAAAGGTCGTTCCCTTCGTTTCGCTGGACAGGATATACACTTCTGACTTTGCCAAAGGATACGAATTTCTGAAGTCCTACACTGTTAAGTAAGGCGAAATATCTTTATCCGACAGAAGGCATGCTAGCAAGTCGCAGGCCTTCTGTCTTTCATGTTCGATGTGAAGATCTTCGAAAATCGAGACGGCTTTCCCGGCGTATTCGACAGCTCCTTGAGGAAGATCGTCTGACCATAATCCTTTAAACTCATCGCTATGATCCATTGCAGTTCGCATCAGCGCCTTTACATACAGCAATAGGCCGATCCAGTATTTCTTTTTCAGGGTTTCGCAAATTTTGTCTGCTTCACGGAGGTGAGCGATCGCTTCCCGGGGATTTCTTTTTAACGTCCAATACAATGCCAGAAGGGTGTGGGATAGGGCGGCGCCTCTGCCTCCGTGATAATATTGATGTAACTGTAAAGATTTATTAAGATGGTAGAGCATCAAGGATTTATCATTCAAATCGTAGGCTACATGGCCGGCGTTTGCGTGAAATAAGCTTAACCCATGATATAGGCCTCGTTTATTGCATAATGATATGCACGATTCATATAAAATAAGCGATTCTTTGAATTTCCCCTCCCAATGTTTTATGTCACCGAGGTAGTTTAAAGCTGCGATAATGCCCATGCTATGTCTTGGTCTGGTGGAGTTAAATCTCTCAATTGCTCTGATCGATGCCTTTAATGAGGCTTCAGCCCTTATAAGGTCCCCAGTCAACATATATCCTAGGCCAAGGAATCTGAGCGAGGTGCCTATATAATGATCTAAAAAATTCGATTGAGCCGTTTTGAGCATGTCTAGGGAATACTTTTTCAGCATGGGACCATTTTCAGTTTGTATTCCAAAATAACATAACCCGGCAAGACAATCCAATTCCAGTTTGAATTCTCCTTTGTTTTTGGCCCAACGAAGGGAATCATAAATTTTCTGCAATCCTTCGTGGTATCGTCCATACCAAATGAGGTAACTTCCATTTAGCCATAAGTAAGTGTTTTCCAGTACCTCATGCTTTGGGTTTTCCGCCGTTGATTTGTGAATTTCGCAGAGCAATTCGCGAATGTTTTTGCTATATATTGTAGTGGATTCCATTTCAGAGAAGGGTACTCTGGCTGACTTTAATGTTTCATCGCTTAACATGGGGAATAACTCGTGGTTGAGGCTCAAGTGTAATTTGAGCAATTGCAATCGAACTTCGAGCTCTTCCGTCAATAGTCCTGCTTGATGCAGGTGATGCGCTAAATTCATACCCTCTCTCCATCCGATATTTGACCAATCGTTCCCTTCTTTTTTAATAAGCGAAGCCAGTTGCTCATGGAGTGATCGTCTTTTTTTCCTATCGATCAAATCGTATATGATTTCCTTTATCTCAAGATGTGAGAATGAGTAGCAGAGTTGGCCTTTGTCGTCTACTTTTTCGACTATAAATCCCTTTCCTGTCAGAGCGTTGATTGCATCGCTGAATATTGATTCGTCGGTGTTGAATATTGATTTGAGTAAACTTCTGCTTGCATCGAAGTTGAAGATTGATATGGTTTGAAGGAGTTTTCTTTCGAATTTGGACAACAAGGCTAAATGTTCCCTTACTACATCCTTTAATTTTCCGGGAAATAGATCGAGGTTCTTGCCTTCGGCGATTAAACCGAGTATTTCCTTTAGAAATAATGGCAACCCCTCTGTATAATGGTAGATTTTCTCGAACTCCTCCGGGCTTATGCGATGGGAGGGAAGCAAAAAATTACAAAAGCTCCACGTGTCCTCCTTTGTAAAGGGATGGATTTTTATGTGCATATAACTCAAGCTGCCGCTTCTGTGCAAATTTTTGAGCAAGGCATCGATGTTGTAGGCATCATCGCTGCGTGTCTCGATTATTATCATGAGACCTGTTGGCAAATGACTTAAGAAGTACCGGAACAATTCTATTGAAGCCTGGTCGAAGTCGTACAAATTTTCAATGTATAAAATGATCTTTCCGCTCGACTTGATCTTGTGCTCCAGGTTTTTGGACAAAATACCGGAAAGTGTGGCAGGAGTATGAAGCCCTATCGGCATAGGGTTTGAATCGGTTAACTCAGCCAACAACTCGTGCCAGGGACCAAGAGGATAGTTGGAACTGCTTTTCCCTGTTGCTTTGCACGACAATAACATGTCGCTTAAGCCCAAGTTTGTTTCTATAAAATGTCGTATTAAGAAGCTTTTGCCGACCCCCGGCACTCCCGTCACTAAGACACATTTAGGTCTTTGTGTTAAATTGGGTGAGATGCAAAAAGCGTTCAGCATTGCAAGCTCATCTTCCCTACCAAAGATCGAATCGGAGGAAGCAACCATAAGTTTGTTGTTCAACCTGCTGGCGATATTGCTTTGATGTAATGAAAGGACGTCATTATAAAGCGACTCGGTCAATGAGTCAGGGTTCGCTTTTAATATATCGCGGACCCTGGATTTAAAGGTTTTGTAGGTCTGCAAGGCCTTTACAATTTGCCCTAAAGAGACATAGATGTGCATTATAGATCGAATGGCCTCTTCGTCAAATTCGTCGAGCTTTATCGCTAACTTGGCGACTTCTAGAGCTGTATCGTAAGATTTACTTTCGCAGCACGACATTATGCGAGATTTCAAAAGGTCTATGCATATATTTCTAAAATGCATCCTTTTGGAGACAATCCATTCCTCGTATTCGGGACATGTAGGAGCGCTAAAACCGTCGAGAAATTCACCCACGAGATCCTTAAGTGAATATATTGGGAGCTTGTCTAAGTCGTTAAGCGTTTTAATGTCAACATATATTGGTGCAGAATCTTTGATGCGGATCCACTGAGTGTCTTGAATTATGAAGTCGGTCGGCAATGACTTATGGAGCACGTAAAGAGCGTTCCTCAAATTTTTTAAGGCATAAAATTGATCGTATTCGCCCCATAACATACCGGCTAATTTATCTCTAGAGACAGCGCCTTCAACGATTAAATAATAAAAGAGAGCTTCAGCTTTTCGGAAGGGAAAGCGAATAATTTTATCATTAAATTGTACCCTGGGAGGTCCTAGAAGTTTAACTCGTAGACACATATATTTGCCCAACTCCAAAGGTAAGTTTACTTATTATTATAGCATTACGGAAAGCATTAGCTTATAGGGAGGAATAAAGATTAGGTATTCCTAAAATTATTGCTTCTCCATAACTAGGTTCGGATGATAAAATAATAGAAAATAAGGGGGGTCGGGCCAAATGGCGAATGCTATTGTTAATACTAAAGAAATGGTTTGGGTGTTAGATCCTAGCAAACCCTTTGCAGGACCTGTTAAAGATGGCGGCATAATTGTGGCCAGGGTTAGCCCTGGTTGTTGGGGTGCTATGATAACGCCGGATTATCCGAGCGGACACGAGGTTACGCGTCCCATTGAAGTTGAGGGAGCCGAGGTCGGTGATGCCATAATAATTAAAGTGAGAAGGATCAACGTGCTTTCTCTGGCCACAACATCGGGTACTGACGTTCCGCAGGAAGGGCACTTCGTTGGCGATCCTTTTGTGGCTAAGAAATGTCCCTCCTGCGGTACAGTAAATCCTGAGACATACGTAGAGGGAATTGGCGAGGATGCCATACGCTGTAAGAAGTGTAAAGCTCCCGTTCACCCTTTCCTTTATGGCAATACTTACACCATACTTATGGATGATGAAAGGGAGGTTGCGGTTACCGTTCCTCCTGAAGTGGCTAAAGAAATTGCCTGCGATGCGGCTCATTTCAGCGCCCTGCCACCCGAGTCGAGGCAATATTCTGCAAATATTATGGCAAGGGGCGATCTGCCCGGGCTAATAGCACCCCTCCGTCCAATGGTCGGGAATCTTGGCACATGCCCTGCTGTGGCAATGCCTTCATCTCACAACGCCGGCGACTTTGGAAGCTTTCTTGTCGGTGCTCCACACGAGTACGCCCTTACCGAGGAGCAGCTTAATATGCGCACCGATGGGCACATGGATATCAACGAAGTTGTGGAAGGTTCGGTCGTAATAGCTCCCGTTAAGGTGAAGGGAGGAGGTGTATACGTTGGGGATGTTCATGCCATGATGGGGGATGGCGAGATTGCTGGCCATACCACTGATGTAACGGCTGAAGTGGTATTGGAAGTCAAGTTGATAAAGGGACTTTCCTTGGAGGGGCCTATTGTTTTACCTAGAGCATGTGATCTCCCGGTGATCGTTTCGAAGCGAAGCGAGAGGGTTTTATGCAAAGCAAAACAGATCGCAAGCTTGTATGGCTTTGAACTGGAAAGCGAAGCGTTGCCTATTATGATAGTGGGTACCGGCAAGAACCTGAACGAAGCTTGCGATAACGGCCTTGAGAGAATGTCCTCTTTAACCGGTCTTTCCTTACCGGAGATCAAGAACAGATGTACCATTACAGGTCAGGTCGAGATCGGGCGGCTTCCGGGAGTCGTTCAGGTATCTATGCTTGTCCCTCGGAAGATCCTGGAAAAACTGAACCTCTGGGATGTAGTTTCATCGCAATATGAAGATTGGTTTTGCGATTAAAGATCCGTCCCTTTCAACGTGCCTTAAAATTCAAGTATGCAGCCGGACCGCTTTCGTCGAAGTTGACGATTCAAAAAGGTCGTGGTATCTTTCTATAGCGTCGTCGCTATGCTCGTGTTAGGAAGTGTGGCTGACAAATGCGGGATCGATCGATTCAAGAGAAGTTTATGAGGATTGCGCTCGAGGAGGCCAAAAGAGCTTTCGACGAGGGAGAGATTCCCGTAGGGGCTTTGATAGAGCTGGATGGCGCAATAGTTGCAAGGGCCCATAATACCAGGGAACGCGATGGTGATCCTACAGCGCACGCGGAGATCGTGGCTATTAGAGAAGCGGCCGGCATTTTGTCCAAGGGAGATTTTAGCAAATGCAATTTATATGTGACGCTGGAGCCATGCCTGATGTGTGCAGGCGCAGCTTTGCAGGCCAGAATAAAGAAGGTCTTCTTTGGCGCTAGAGATCCAAGAGCCGGAGCGTGTAGATCGCTGTATAGAGCACTTGAAGACAAAAGGCTCCCGTGGCGGTGCGAGGTAGAGGGCGGCATACTTGCGGCCGATTGCAAGAAAATATTAGATAATTTTTTCTTGATGTTGCGAAACAGGAGGAGAGATGGCCGAGCGGTCGAAGGCGGTCGACTCGAAATCGACTAGGCGGTGATGAGCCGCCTCGTGGGTTCAAATCCCACTCTCTCCGCCATTTTATAAACAGTTCACAGAATATGTGATATAATCGCGATGTCCGAATCGAGTGGAGAGGTGGCCGAGGGGTCGAAGGCGCTCGCCTGGAGAGCGAGTAAGCGGCAAAAAACCGCTTCGTGGGTTCAAATCCCACCCTCTCCGCCATAATTTATCAGGGAAGGTTGCGGTCCTCCGCAAAATTCAGTTCCATGCGGCGGTGTCCTGCGAACCCCGCCAGGCCCGGAAGGGAGCAACGGTAAGCAGTGAACATCGGGCGCCATGGATAAGCTGGATTTTGTCGGAGGGCCGCTTGTCTTTGACTGGTTACAAATTGGTTGACGGGGCCAAGTTTATGAGTGCGCTGACAAGCTTTTCTAATTCCTCGATATTTTTATCTGTGTTCGTGCTTTCTCTAATGCACTTGTACATATTCTTCTTTATAATCTCGACGCAAGCCTGCTGCATCGCGTTTCTCACAGCAGATAATTGTGTCAATACCTCCACGCACGGTTTTTCTTCGATGATCATTCGCTGGATTCCCCGTAACTGTCCTTCTATTCTCCGGAGCCTGTTTATAATTGCCTTGCGTTCCTCCGGAAGTTCGTCGATGTGTTCGGTTAGCTTTTTTGCCATGACAAATCCTCCTTTGCTGTGCTACATTCGTAAAAATACCCTCTTGTACGTATTTTAACATATCTGGCGCTTGAAGGCCAAATGCCTTATATGCTATACTCGCCTGTGGCTTATAAAGCACATAGCTGGACGACGTCGGTGGTGCCATTTTGGTTCCGGCTCGGTCGAAGGCTATGGAAGATCAAAACCATGGGAGGGATTAGCTTGTCAGTAGTTTCAATGAAGCAACTTTTGGAATGCGGAGTTCACTTCGGGCATCAGACTCGAAGATGGGATCCGAAGATGAAGCCCTACATCTTTGCAGAGCGCAACGGCATATACATTATAGATCTGCAAAAGACCGTTAGGGCTATTGAAAGAGCCTACGATTTTCTCAGAGAGGTCTCCAAAGGCGGAGGCACGGTGCTTTTTGTGGGCACCAAACGTCAGGCACAGGAGACAATTAAAGAGGAAGCGGAACGTTGCGGCCAGTTTTACATCAATCAAAGATGGCTGGGCGGACTTCTGACCAATTTCTCTACCCTATCCAAACGAGTAAGGCGCATGATCGAACTTCAGGAGATGGAAGAAAAGGGAGAATTCCAAAAATATCCCAAGAAAGAAGTTATTAAGCTTCGCAAGGAAAAGGAGCGCCTTGAAAAATATCTGGGCGGAATTAGGAATATGAGGGATTTGCCGGACGCTTTATTTGTGATCGACCCTCGTAGGGAATATATTGCTGTAGCCGAAGCGAGGAAACTCTACATTCCCATAATATCCGTAGTAGACACAAACTGCGATCCTACCCTGATCGATTTTCCCATACCGGGAAATGACGATGCCATCCGTGCTATTAGATTGATCACTTCATTGATGGCCGATGCTGTGATAGAGGGACGTCAGGGCGTAGACAGCATGGGCGGACAAAAGGAAGCGGAACTGGAGGGCTCCGAAGAGGGCGAGTCGTCGGATGAGATCGAGGTCAGGGAAAAGTTGCACGAAGTATACGGAGAAGTTGAAGAAGAATTGGTCGAAGAGGAGCTTGAAGAGCGAAAAGGTTGGAAGGAGGAATAAGAAATGGCTGTCGATACAACACTTGTCAAAGAGTTAAGGGAGCGCACGGGTGCCGGCGTCCTTGATTGTAAAAAAGCCCTGGAAGAATGCAATGGAGATGTAGAGAAGGCTATAGATTATTTGCGCGAGAAGGGAATTGCCAAGGCAGCGAAAAAAGCGGGAAGGGCTGCCACCGAGGGGCTTATATTCAGCTACATACACATGACCGGTAAAATTGGTACCTTGCTTGAGCTGAATTGCGAGACCGACTTTGTCGCCAGGACCGATGAATTTCAGACCTTGGGCAAAGAGATAGCGATGCATATAGCTGCTGCAGCGCCTTCATATATCTCCCCCGAGGATGTCCCTGCCGAGGATTTGGAGCGAGAAAAGGAGATCTACCGCAAACAGGCCCTGGAAGAGGGCAAGCCTCAGCACATAGTAGAAAAGATAGCCGAGGGGCGCGTTCAGAAATTTTACGAGACTGCCTGTTTGCTCGAACAGGCTTGGATCAGGGACCCCGATAAAAAGATAAAGGATATCATTACGGAAGCAATAGCGAAGTTGGGTGAAAATATCGTTGTAAGAAGGTTCGCCCGATTCGCGATTAAAGAATAGTTAGGCGAGTATAGTGAGGGGTTGGGATTTCCTGACCCCTCTTTAATTTAAAAAATGAAGTTCGAACGCTGGAGGATTGATTGGCTTGGAAGACGGTAATTTTAGATACAAGCGCGTATTGCTAAAGTTATCCGGCGAGGTGTTGGCCGGGGATAAGCCCTTTGGTATCGATTTTGATGCCGTCTCTAAAATTTGCAAAGAAATACTGGAAGTTGCTCAACAGGGGGTTCAAATTGCGATGGTGGTGGGCGGCGGAAACATACTCCGCGGCACTCAGGCTGTCGCAATGGGGATGGACAGGCCGCAGGCCGACTATATGGGCATGTTAGCTACAGTTATAAATGCCCTTGCACTTCAGGACAATTTGGAGCGTCTGGGTTTGCCCACGAGAGTGCAAACTGCTGTAGTAATGCAGGAGATTGCAGAGCCTTTCATTCGAAGACGGGCATTAAGACACCTGGAGAAGGGGCGAGTCGTGATTTTCGCTGCCGGGACGGGATCCCCCTATTTTTCCACCGACACAGCCGCTTCCCTTCGAGCGGCGGAGATAGGAGCAGATTGTTTGCTAAAAGCTACAAAGGTCGACGGAATATACGATAAAGATCCTATGAAATTCGAAGATGCGAAAAAACTCAACTTTGTCACATACCTTGAAGCATTGAGCAAACAGCTGAAGGTCATGGACGCTACGGCCTTTTCGCTTTGCATGGAAAATTCAATCCCCATAATAGTTTTTGATATACTTCAAGAGGGAAACCTAAAAAGGCTATTGATAGACGGAGAGCCAATAGGGACTTTAGTATCGACAAAAAGGGGGAGTAGCGGCTATGGTTGTGGATAAAAAGACAATTCTAAAAGATATGAGGGAATCTATGAAAAAAGCTGTAGAGCATTTTAAGTCAGAGATGACGGGCATCAGGGCGGGGAGAGCCCATCCGGCGCTGGTAGAAAACATCAAAGTCGATTATTACGGAGCTCAAACGCCGATAAAACAGATGGGAACGATCTCTATCCCTGAACCGCGCCAGATTTTAATTTCCCTTTGGGATAAAACTGCCATTAAAGCCGTCGAAAAGGCTATTCAGGCTTCGCAATTGGGCGTCATGCCCCAGGTCGACGGCGAAAATATACGAATCACCCTGCCGGAACTGACTAAAGATAGAAGAGTCGAACTGTCGCGATTGGTCAAAAAATATGCAGAAGATGCCAGGGTAGCCATAAGAAACATAAGGCGCGACGTGCTGGATGAATTAAAAAAGCAGGAAAAGGACAGCGAAATCAGCGAAGACGAATTAAGGCGATTGCAGGATGAGATACAGGAAATCACAAATGAGTACATTGAAATGGTAAATAAGGCATTGGAAGAGAAAGAAAAGGAAATTTTAGAGGGCTAATCACATTTATTTGTCATTCCAAACGCAGGGTGCTATAAACTAATATGAGCGGATATAACCCTATCGCTCATATTAGTTTATTTTTTTTAAATGGCCGATGGACAAAAACCCCAGAGGGAGTATAATGTTTGCGTCCTATCTTGACAGTATTTAAAACCATTGGGCAATGGAGGGTTCATGATGGCAGAAAAAGTGGTAGTCGCTTTAGGGGGAAACGCAATTCTCCAGAGCGGGCAAAAAGGCACCTTTGAAGAACAGATGGAAAACGTCATGGCAACGGCAAGGCAGATAGTGAGGATGCTGGAAGCTGGATATGAAGTCGTTGTCACCCACGGGAACGGGCCACAAGTGGGGGCGATCCTGATACAGAATGAATTAGGAAGCAGTTTGGTACCGTCAATGCCAATGGATGTCTGTGGAGCAGAAAGCCAAGGCATGATTGGCTATATGTTGTGCCAGGCCCTAAGGAATTGCATGCTCGGGAAGAGCCTGAATGATTGGCAACCATGTTGTATGGTGACGCAGGTGGAAGTTGATCCCAACGATCCTGCCTTTGCTAAACCCACGAAGCCGGTAGGGCCCTTCTACACAGCTGAAGAGGCAAAAAAGAGAATGAGCGGAAAAAACGAAATATGGATAGAAGATTCCGGAAGAGGATGGAGGCGCGTAGTCCCTTCCCCGGATCCTAAGAAAATTGTCGAAGGAGCGGTCATTAAACATCTCTCCGATGAGAGATATCTGGTGATAGCATGCGGTGGCGGCGGCATTCCCGTAATTAAAGACGAAGACGGCACTTACCGCGGCGTAGAGGCAGTCATCGACAAGGACCTTGCCGGAGAAAGGCTTGCCCAGGAAGTCGGCGCTGACATATTCATGATACTCACCGATGTTCCCAAAGTTGCCATAAATTACAAGAAGCCCGATGAGAAGTGGCTTGATGTTGTAACTCCCGAGGAGCTTAGGGCATATGAGGCAGAGGGGCACTTTAAGGCGGGAAGTATGGGGCCGAAGGTTAAGGCTGCCCTCCGATTCGTAGAAAACGGCGGCAAGAGAGCGATCATCGCCAAGCTCGATTCTGCCCTGGAAGCCCTTGAGGGCAAGACGGGTACGCAGGTGGTTCCTGTCAAGGAAAAAATATGCTGCCGGTAAAATAAATAACTTTAATATATATAAACAAAGGCAGGG
>NZ_DJHF01000012.1:45721-84855 GCF_002433005.1 Acetomicrobium sp. UBA5826
CCCTGCCTTTGTTTATATATATCGTATCGATAGGGACTATCCCGCCTATTTTACGGCCTTAACCATTTCCTTGAAGCGCTTGATGCCTTCCTCTATTTCCTCCATGGAGTTGGCGTAGGAAAACCTGACGAAACCGGAAGTTAAAAAGGCACTTCCTGGGACTATAGCTATGTATTTGTTTTCCAGAGCCAGCTCGCAAAACTTTATATCACTGTCAATCATCTTGCCCTCGTAAGTCTTGCCCAGGCAATTCCTTATATCTACAAAAACATAGAAGGCCCCTTTTGGCTCTACAAAGGATATGTCGGGTATTTCCTTCAGTAGTGAAATCATTTTTCTTCTTCTTTCGTCGAAGGCGCCGTGCATCCTCTTGACGTCTTCGTCTGCTCCCCTCAACGCTCCAACTGCAGCCCATTGGGCAATAGATGATGGATTTGAGGTGAGATGTCCCTGAAAATCTCCTATTTTTCCCATCGCCTCCTCCGGACCCAGGGCATAGCCGATCCTCCAGCCCGTCATGGCGAAGGCTTTGCTTGCTCCGTTTATTAAAATTGTACGATCGCGCAGTTCAGGTCTTAGGGAAACGATGTTTATGTGTTTCTGACCGTCGTATACCAACCTCTCGTAAATTTCGTCGTAAATTATCCATAGATCATGTTTTATGGCGATATCGGCGATTTTCGAAAGCTCATCCTCGGGATAGACGACGCCCACCGGATTGGAGGGAGTATTGATCAACATGCCCTTCGTATTTGGCGTTATGCTCGCCTCTATGGCCGACGGATCTGGCAGGAAGCCTGACTTTGTTGTGTCTATGATCACAGGTTTGCCGTCGCATAACTTTATTTGTTCCACATAACTTACCCAAGCAGGAGCAAAGACCAAAACCTCGTCTCCCGGATCGACAAGGCACCCCAAAGTCTCGTAAATGAGCGGTTTTGCCCCTGAGCCAATGATCACTTCTTTGTTGAATTTATACTTGAGCCCGAAACGCCTTTCGTAATATTTGGCGACTTCTTCTTTCAGTTCGGGTATTCCCGTAGCCGGAGTGTAGTGAGTTTCTCCTCTGTCTATAGCATCCTTGGCTGCGTCTAAGGCTGCTTTTGGTGAAGTGAAGTCCGGTTCACCGGCACCGAATGATATGACAGGTTTTCCCTCGCGCTTCATCGCCTTTGCCTTTCCGCTTATAGCCAGTGTGGCAGAAGCCTCCATGTTCTTAGCCCGTGTAGAAAACTTCATTGAAGCATCCCTCCTGAAAATGCGTGCTTTTATGATATATTATAATGCATTAAAAGGAATAAAAATCAAATTATAATTAAGATAATATCCCTTTTAAAGCTCGAGGAAAAGACTCAGGCATGGTAGAATAAGTTTACCAATGTACCGGAGATGACGGGAGGCGATATTGATGGATATAAGGTTCGTCACGCGCAATGTTCAGATTTCGGACACGTCAAAAGAGTATATGGAGTCTAAACTGTCAAAGCTGGAAAAGTTCTTCGATCGTATACTCGATACTCAAATCGTCGTTAGCTATACCAGAGGAATGCATGTCGTTGAGATCACCTCGAACGTCAATGGCGTTATAATGAGAGGAGAAGAGCATGCTCCCGATATGCGCAAAGCCTTTGATAAGGCTTTAAAGAACATCGAGCGGCAGATTAAACGCCACAAATCTTACCTTCAAGACAGGGTGCAGATGAAAACCCATGACATCTCTTTTGGGATAGAATCTTTCGAAACGTATGCCGTAGATGAAGAGGAGATACACTTCGAAAGAAGGAAGAGAGTTCCCGTTAAGGCGATGACCCCTGAAGAGGCGACATTGCAGATGAACTTGCTCGGACACGACTTTTTCGTCTTTAAGAACGCCGATACTGGATTAATCAACGTTGTTTACAAAAGGAAAAACGGAGGCTATGGCTTGATCGAACCCGAAGCTTAAAAAGAAGTTTAAACACACCCTTCGAGTTTAGACCAAAAGGGGCGATCAGCCCCTTTAATTTTGGTATAAAATCAGATCTGTAGGTGTTGTCATATGCATGAAATGTCTATTGTAGAGGCATTGATGGAGCAGATAATCGAGATGTCGCAAGATGAGGATTGGGAGGCCGTCACACGAATACGCCTTAAAGTCGGAGCTATGCGCCAGATTGTGCCGGACATACTGAAGTTTTGCTTCAATGTGGCGTCAAAGGGCACCATAATGGAAAATGCCCTTTTGGAAATTGATGAAATACCCTTGCTGATCAAATGCGACGAATGCGGTTATCTTTGGAGCGATAGAGAATTTTTGGGCATGTGTCCAAAATGCTCCTCCATAAATGTTAACCTTTTAAACGGAATGGAGCTGGAATTGACGAACCTGGAGGTGGAAATGAAACATGCCAAGACTTGTTAACGTTAAAAAATCCGTCATGGCAGCTGACGAGGAGCATGCTTCTTTTATAAGAAGCATGATGAAACAGAAGGGCGTATTAATGATTAATATGATAGGCTCACCCGGGTCGGGCAAGACGACGTTGCTAGAGAAGTTATTGCCCAAACTGAATTTGAGATGCGCAGTTATCGAAGGCGATGTCGCTACTTCCAGGGATGCTGAGCGCATAGCGGTCACCGGAACGCCGGTCGTGCAGATAAACACACAGGGAGGATGTCATCTGGAAGCCAATTTGGTAAGAAAGGCCCTGCGGGATATTCCCATAGATGACATCGACGTACTCTTTGTGGAGAACGTTGGCAATCTGGTTTGTCCTGCGGAGTTCGATCTCGGAGAGACCTTCAAGATGGCCATTTCAAGCGTCCCTGAGGGTGACGATAAACCACTTAAATATCCCTCGCTTTTTCATCAGGCTAGGGCAGTGCTTCTGACAAAGGTGGATGTATTGCCCTACATAAAATTCGACCGGTCTGCCTTTTGGCGGGACGTGCAAAAGTTGAACCCCGGTGCCGATAAATTCGAGCTTGCCGTCATTGAGGGGAAAGGATTGGACGATTTGATCGGAGCTATCGAGGATTGGTTAAAAGATATAAGGGGAAATTAAGTTGCAGGCTGAACAACTTCTTTCCCAATTGAACCCAAGACAGAGGGAGGCTGTTTTATATACGAAAGGCCCTCTTTTGGTTTTAGCTGGCGCCGGAAGTGGAAAGACCAGAGTGTTGACCTATAAATTCGCCTATCTGGTTGCCAGCGGCCTGGCTCAACCTTGGCAGATCCTTGCCGTTACCTTTACCAACAAGGCGGCAAGGGAAATGAAAGAAAGGGTATGGGCTCTGTTGGGGTCGGATATTAATAATTTGCACATTTCGACTTTTCATTCCTATGGTGTTGAGTTCCTCTACAGATATACAAAAGAAGTCGGTGAAGCTGGCATAAGGGTTCCCTTTAGCGTATTCGACAGAGGAGACTCGCAAAAGCTCGTGGAAAGGCTGATGAAGGATTTTAACATCGATAAAAAACGCTTTGACGCCTCTTTTTTGATGAACATGATCTCCAAAGCGAAGGCAAGCGCCGATCCCAAGACTCTTTTGCCCAATGCTACACTGGAGGCAAGATGGCGTGAATTTTACGATGCCTATAACAAAGAGCTCAAAAGACAGGGAGCGCTCGATTTCGATGACTTGCTTCTTCTTCCTCTTCACCTGCTTACCGCTAACAAAAACGTTCTACTAAAAGAACGCACCAGATTTAAATGGGTCCTGGTCGATGAATATCAAGACGTAAATACGCCGCAGTATAAACTTATCGAACTACTGGCCAAATCGGGCAACATCATGGTCGTAGGGGATCCGGACCAGTCCATTTACGGATGGCGAGGAGCCGATATGTCCATAATAATGAATTTTGAACGTGATTTCCCGGGAGCCAAAGTCATCACCCTCGATCAGAACTACCGCTCAACGGGCATGATTTTGGACGCCGCAAACGCCGTAATAAAAAACAATATCGAAAGAAGGCCGAAGGACCTTTGGACGGCCAATCAACAGGGAACACCCGTGACAGTATACCTGGCAAATACCGATCGCATGGAAGCTCAGTTCATTGCCGACGAAATAAGAAAGCTATGCCGTTCCGGCTATTCTTTTGACGACATCGCCGTTCTTTATAGAATCAATGCAATGAGCAGAAGCTACGAGCAGGATCTTATGAATAGAGGAATTCCCTATAAAATAGTTAAGGGAGTATCTTTCTATGAAAGAAAAGAAGTAAAAGATGTATTGTCCTTCATGAGGCTTGCGGTTAATCCCTGGGACGCGGCAGCGTTGCACAGGATCGGAAACGTCCCCTCCAGAGGGCTTGGAGCAAAGAGTTTAGAGGCTTTCGAGAGATCGATAGCAAGCATCTCTTCAGGCCATGAGGATCCCCTCCCTTTGTGGGAGGAAGTTCACAGTTCCGATGCTTTGCCCCTAAAGGGCAAGGCAAAAGCCGGCGCCAGAGAGCTGGCCGGACACATGATCCAAATTTTGTCCCGTTCGGGCGACGTAGCAGACGTTATCAGCTATATCATGGACGAAATGGGGTACGGGCTCTTTTTGAGAGAGCAATATCCTGAAGATTGGGAGTCCAGGTCAGAAAATATTTACGAGTTGCTCTCGGTAAACGTCGAAGGAGGCGATCTGGCCAAATTTCTTTCAGTCATCGCCCTTTATTCCGATGCAGACGTCGACGAGACTTCCGGAAGCAGGGTCAACCTCCTCACTCTACATGCTGCAAAGGGCTTGGAGTTTCCCGTCGTCTTTCTTGTCGGAATGGAAGAAAATATTTTCCCCCACTCCAGGGCGAAGATGAGCGATTCTGAGCTCGAAGAGGAGAGGAGATTGTGTTACGTTGGAATGACTCGAGCCATGGAAAAACTTTATCTGACTGGTGCGCAAAGGAGGATGTTGTTTGGAAACTTGCAGTACAATGCCTTCTCGAGGTTCTTGGAGGAAATACCTGATAGAAACAAGGTGGTTTACGATTTGACTTTAGAGGAAGAAGAGGTGCCGATCAATGTTGGTCGTAGGTCTAACAGGAGACATTGGAGCTGGTAAAAGCACAGTTTGCAGCCTCCTTCAGAGAATGGGAGCCGAGATAGTGGAGGCTGATCGGATTGTAAGACAGATATGGACAAAGCCAGAAATTATAGAGCAGGCATGCAATCGCTGGGGGAAGGAAATATTGGATGAGGAGGGTCGCGTTTTACCCAATGTCATTGCATCCAAGGCCTTCTTGAACGACAGAGAGTACAAGTGGCTTTGCGACCTCATTCATCCTTTGGTCATGGCTGAAATGGAAAAGGAGCTCGTAGGTGGCGAGGGACTCAAGGTTTTTGAGATACCTCTGCTATTTGAAGTCGGCAGGCCCGACTGGATCGATTTCGTCATATACGTTACGGCGCCCAAGGAGTTGCGCGCTAGAAGAAGCGCCGCGAGAGGTTTGGACGAAGAGGCCCTAGCCCTGAGGGAGAGGTGGCTTTTGCCCGCCGATGAAAAGAAGAAGAGATCCGATTGGGTAATAGAAAACGAAGGAGATCTCAAATCATTGAGGGCAAAGGTCGAAGACTTGGGGAAGCTTCTTTTGAACCTCGCTTATCCCATTCTGGTTTCCCTCACGTGCGGAAGCGAAAGCGAGGCCGAAGAGATCGCAAGGGCGTGTATCGACAGGAAGCTTGCTGCTTGCGTCAACATCTGCCCCGTAAAGAGTATCTATGTTTGGCAGGGAAAGTTGGAGCAGGAGGGCGAATGGGAGTTGAAGTTTAAATCCCTACAATGCAAATTACATGCCCTAAAAAATACTATCCTCGAAAAACATAGCTACGAGACTCCCGTGATATTAGTTCATCCTTTGAAGTGGATGAACGGCGATGCTTTATTATGGCTTAGGGAGGTTTTGGATATTTGAAGGTAATCACCACTCACATCGGAGCGGACTTCGATTCTCTAGCCAGCATGATAGCTGCTACGAAGCTGTATCCTGGTGCGGTTCCCTGCTTTTCAGGTTCTGCGTCGAGGAACGTAAGAGATTTTTTGAAACGCTATCAAAGCAGGTACAAAGTCTTAACTCCCAGAAAGGTAAATATGGACGAAGTAACGACGTTGATCGTCGTAGACACACGCTCGGTGTCCCGCATAGGACCCTTTGCCTCTCTCGTTGGAAAAAAGGATGTTATCATTCACGTCTACGATCATCACCCTGGTGATGTGTTGGATGAGCTTCCGGCTTCCTTTGCCAGGACGGAAACTCTTGGCGCCTGTACAACTTTGCTCGTGGAAATCCTTTTAGAGCGCGGCATAACCATACTTCCTCAAGAGGCTACACTTTTTGCTATGGGAATATATGAAGATTCAGGGGCGCTTACCTTCGGAGGTGCATGCAGAAAGGATTACGAGATCATCGCCACCCTTCGCGAACTGGGAGCCGACATGACGCAAATTCCCATATTCGTGGAGCAGTCCTTAAACTCTGCAGAAAAACATTTATTGAACGAACTCATAGACAATTCTTGGGAAAGATATATAAACGGGGCAAAAGTGGTCTTATCTGCTTTAAATTCATCTCAATATGTTGAAGGGCTTTCTTTGTTCGTTCATCGACTGCGCGACTATTTCGATGCCGATGTGGCCATAGCTGTAGTTTCAATGGGTCAAAGAACATACATAGTAGCACGAAGCAGAGAAGAAATATTAAACGTGGCCGACTTTTTGGTAAGATGGGGAGGAGGAGGACATCCTCAAGCTGCGTCGGTGACGCTCACGCGCAGAGATCCCTTTGTCCTCGTCGAGGAAATCGAAAGGCGATTGGCCGATGAGATAAGGCCCCTTTTAACTGTGGCCAAGGTGATGACCAGCCCCGTAATGGCTATCAACCCAGACCTTCAAGTTGACGAAGCCTATAAGCTCATGATTCGTTATGGCCATTCGGGAATGCCCATCGTTCGAGATGGAAATCTAGTTGGAATAATAACGCGAAAAGACCTGGACAAAGCTCACCTTCACGGATTTGGAACCGTCGAAGTAAGAGAATTTATGACCGAAGGTGTCATTACCGTTCATCCGGGAGCATCCATTTCTGAAGCCCACAGATTGATGGTCTTTCATAATATAGGGCGTTTGCCCGTAAAAGAAAAGGGATCGCTCGTTGGTATCGTAACGAGGACGGATATGCTCCGAGCTCTTTACCCCGTTTCCGTTCCCGCCGAAGAAAAGTCTTTAGGGTTGGCATTGCCCTGGACAGAGGACGTTTCGGAGTTGATGGCTCAGAGGCTTTCGCCATGGATCACTCAGACTCTGCGAAGGTTGGGTCGGCGAGCCGAGGAAATGTCGCTCAAAGCATATGTCGTAGGCGGCTTCGTGAGGGATTTGCTGCTTGGTAAGGAAAACCAAGATTTGGACATAGTTATAGAAGGGGACGCCCTTTCTTTTATCAAGTCATGGGAAGCAGACGGATGCAGAGTGGCGGTGCATGAGCGGTACAGAACAGGCACAATAGTGTTTCCCGGAGGCAGAAAGATAGATGTAGCCACTGCTCGCAGGGAGTTTTACGAATATCCCGTTGCTTTGCCCAAGGTCGTCGGCGATAGCTTGAAACACGACCTGTACAGGAGGGATTTTACTGTCAATTCAATGGCAATATCCATCAACGGAACATCATGGGGGACTCTTATAGACTATTTCGGAGGAAGACGCGATCTTCAAAAAAGACAGTTGCGCGTATTGCATAATTTAAGTTTTGTAGAAGACCCAACGCGTGTTTTAAGGGGTCTGAGATTGAAGCACAGGCTGGGTTTCGAATTTGAAGACAACACCGTCAGGCTGATCAGAAGCGCCATTAAAGGAGGTTTATTGGCTCTCCTTTCCGGAACAAGGGTTAAAAACGAGCTAAAGTTGATTTTTCTGGAAGAAAGAGCGTATCCCATCGTCCTTGAGATGGTCCATCTTGGGATATTTGAAGCATTATTTCCTGGAATTAAGATCGATCGCAATTGTTTGCGGGTTATTCGAAGGTTGTCCTTCTTTTTGAGACGAATCCACTACGATTTGCCCGACATGGGCGATAAGGTGTGGTTGGCATTTTTGGCGGCGGTGCTTTTTTCCTCAGCGGAATGGGTACAGGAAGCTACGCTCGATAAACTGCATCTGTCCAAACCCGACAGAGAGGCCGTCGAAAGGGCTTTAAACGATCTAGGAACTGCCGAAAATGCCGTTGGGGGGCGGGGAATAAGAAGCCATGAGGAAATTTACTTTTTCCTGGAGGACGTTCCATACGTTACGGCGTTGTTTTGGGCTGCCGCAACGGAGCGGTGGCGAGTTAGGAGGAGGATATTGCTCTTTTTGACTAGACTTCATCGGATACACCCTATACTTATGGGAAGAGATTTGATAGAGTTAGGTTACCCGAAAGGGGCCTTAATTGGAAAGATTTTAGACGAACTTTTGAGGGCCCGTCTTCGTGGCGAGGTAGAAACCAGAGAAGATGAAATAAGATGGATTAAGGAGCATTACCCTTTGTACGTTTTAAAGAAAGGATAGGGATGTGATGGGTTTTCCAAATTGGGTAGATCTTATTTTGAGTTTGCCTGCAGTTTTGTGGGCTATAACTTTTCATGAATATTGTCATGGTTATGTAGCCTATAGATTGGGGGATGACACCGCCTTGCGAGCGGGGCGTCTTACGTTAAACCCCATGGCGCATCTGGATCCCATAGGGGCTTTGATGCTGCTCATATTTCGTTTCGGATGGGCGAAGCCTGTGCCTATAAGCACGAGAAACTTCAGTAATCCCAGGAGGGATTTGGTTTTAGTATCGCTTGCGGGTGCTGTCGGCAATTTGATCACGGCTGTGGTTTGTGCTCTTCTGGTCAGGATATTTCCCGCTATATTTTTATCAAATATCGCCCTTTCGCGGTTTATACTGCTTATGATTATGATAAATGTGGGATTGGCGGTGTTCAATTTGCTTCCAATTCCCCCTCTTGATGGCTCGAGGATACTTTATGTCCTTTTGCCTCCGAAGGCTATGAACGTATATTTCTACCTTGAGCGATACGGTATTTTTTTGATTCTGATTCTGGTGATGCTTGGAGTTGTCCAGGCAGTAATGGCGCCTGTGACCATGGCGATATTTAGAATAATGCTTTGATGAAGGCAAAAAATAATCTGCAGAGGGGTCAAATATGAGAATATTAGTCACAAACGATGACGGAGTTCTGTCGCCCGGAATAATTGCCCTGGCGACACATTTAAAAGGTGCGGGTCATGAAGTCATCGTGGTCGCCCCTGAAAGACAACACAGCAGTGTAGGCCACGCCATAACTCTGCATCGTCCTTTAAGGCTATGGCAGATAGGCAACGGCCCCTATCCAGAGGGGGTCGCGGTTTACGCCTGCAACGGAACTCCATCGGACAGCGTAGTATTGGGGCTTGAAGAACTCGACCCTTCGGTTGAGATTGTGTGTTCAGGGATAAATATTGGTCCCAACCTCGGTGATGACCTTACCTATTCCGGAACAGTATCGGCGGCAATGGAGGGTGTTGTGCTGGGGCGTCCTTCGGTCGCTTTTTCGCTGGATTGCGATGATGAAGCGGGTGCTCATTTCAACACGGCGGGCATCATCGCGGCTAAGATAGTGGGGTGGCTTAAGAATCATCCCCTTGATAAAGGGTTGCTTTTAAACGTAAACATACCGGACGAGGAAATAAAACATATCTCCGGCATAAAAGTCACAAAAAAAGGTTTGAGGATATACGAAGGAAAGGTAAGTAAACTGCGAGATCCCCACGGTAGGGTATACTATTGGATAGCGGGCAAACCAACGGATCAGCTGATAGAAGGAACCGACGTTTGGGCCGTAGCCAACGGCTGCGTCTCCGTAACGCCCGTTCATTTGGATATGACGCACTATCCTTCCCTCATGAAATTGAAAAGCGACGGACTCGAGGAGGTATCATTATAAAGTGCCTTGGGTGGAGCTGCCTCATACGGCAGACGCCGGTCTGGAAATAACCGCCTCTTCTGTTGAAGACCTGGTCACAGAAGCGGCACGGGCGTTTTATGCATTTATGTTTGGCGAGGTTTCTTTAGTGAGGTCTGTTGAAGAACATACCGTTGAATTGGAATGTATGGATTTACTGGAGCTTTTCGTTTCCTGGTTAAACGAGCTTTTGTATATTTACGATACAAAGGAGAAGGTGTTTTCTCCCGAAACAATCGAAGTTGACTCAAAAAGAGCCCGCCTGCTCGCAAAGGGTAACCTGCATATCGCGCCAAGCCCCGCTAGAGCTGTCAAGGCTGTGACTTACGGCGGTGCGGAAGTTTCGGAAGGCCCGCCGTGGAGGTTAAGGGTATATCTTGACCTGTAAAGGAGGTGAATTTTCGTGGGGTTAAAGCAAATAGATCCTGTCAGGTGGGTGTTGGAAAGGGACTTCAAGATCGGAATGAAAGTAACCGGTTTGATATATGGAGATTCCTACATAATTCAAAACCTGGAAAAGGAGGGCGCTCTGACTCAAATAGCCAATGTCGCATGTCTGCCCGGCATTTTAAAGCACAGCTTTGCTATGCCCGACGTTCACTGGGGATATGGTTTCCCCATCGGTGGAGTTGCTGCCTTTTCATTGAACGAAGGAATCATATCTCCTGGGGGAGTTGGCTACGACATATCCTGCGGCGTTAGGGTTATGTTGACATTTATCGAGGAGAAAGAAGTGGCATCCTGCATAGATGAGTTGACGGCTGCACTGTTTTCCAGGGTACCCAGCGGAGTGGGATCAAAAGGGGCTTTGAAGATCAGCGAAACCGAGCTTCTTTCGGTGCTTGCCAAAGGCGCACTTTGGGCAGTTAAGAAGGGCTACGGAAGGAGCGAAGACCTCGAATGCATTGAAGAAAGAGGCACCTTGCCCCATGCAAACCCCGATGCAGTCTCCAAAAAGGCCATTGAAAGGGGCAAGCCTCAGCTTGGCACTTTGGGAAGCGGGAACCACTTTCTGGAAATACAGGTTATAGATGAAATTTACGATGAAAACGTAGCCAGGCAATTTGGCTTAAACCCGGGACAAGTAACCGTGATGATCCATTGCGGAAGCCGCGGGTTGGGGCACCAGGTTTGCGATGACTACATAAAAGTGATGCTTAGAGCCATGAATAAATACGGTATAAACGTTCCAGACAGACAGCTGTGTTGTGCCCCCTTGAAATCGGAGGAAGCAAAACAATACCTGGGAGCGATGCAGGCTGCCGCAAACTACGCTTTGGCCAACAGGGAGATAATAGGACATCTGGTAAGGGAAGTATTTGGCGACTTTTTCCCCAAGTCCGATTTGAAACTTCTCTACGACGTAAGTCATAACATGGCCCATATCGAAAAACACGGTGTAGAGGGAAAGCAGGCCGATGTGTGTGTCCACAGGAAGGGAGCAACAAGGGCATTTCCTCCCGGTCATCCTTCATTGCCCGAAAGATATAGACAGGTCGGTCAGCCAGTGATAATTCCTGGCAGTATGGGTACAGAAAGCTACATCCTTGTTGGGACCAAACGGGGGATGGAAGAGTGTTTTGCCTCGACGTGCCATGGCGCCGGAAGGGTTTTGAGCAGAAAGGCTGCCATGAAGTCCGAGAAGGCGGACACTATTTTGAAACGGTTGGAAGACAGAGGCATAAAAGTCATGGCCGAGACGATAGGAACTGTAAGGGAAGAAATACCCGAAGCCTACAAGGACGTTTCTCGCGTGGTAGATGTCGTAGAGAAAGCAGGAATTAGCAGAAAAGTTGCGCGGCTGCGCCCGTTGGCCGTCATCAAGGGGTAAGCTAAGTTGCAAGGCCAAAAACAATTGCTTTTGGCCTTGCAACTTATTTGATGTTTTACCGAGGGCCGGGATTTTGCTTTCCGGTAATGTTATCTATCTTGATTTTCCATACTAACACACGGTCTAACATGGGCTTTGGAAGCTCGAAATCCCCTTGGGCGAAGTGTTCAACGAAGATAGTCAGAGCCTTTCTTTTTTCGGTTTCGTCTTCGACGAATGAAACGATTCCTGAGCCTATCACGCTGCGATAATGTGTTGTCCAATCACATGGCCTTGATCCCTCGATAATGTTCCATTCAGGAACTACGCAAAATGAAACTCTAGGGTTTTCTCTGGCAATATCTACCTTTTTGCCTTCTAAGGCTGAGTGAAGGTAAAGAAAACCGTCTTTCCATGCATAATGCATAGGTACGATGTACGGTTCATTATTCCTGCAGAGCGACAAAAAACAAACCTTCCCTTCCTCTAAAACTTCCTCTATCCATTTTTGGTCCGTTATTTCGCGGTCCTTCCTCCTCATGGCGGTTCGCCTTCTTACCAGACAGCGATGTGTCCGTCAGTTCGAGGTTCTGTGGCACAGCAGTAGGTGCCATGTTCCGTCTTCCAAATGATTTGCCCTCTTCCGAAGGGGTGATGTTCCAACTCTATTTTCACGTCGTGTCCCATTCGGGATAAGGCTGCTGCGACGTTTTTCGGCATCCCATATTCTATAGATACCATGTTATCCTTGATCCACTGCCAGCGCGGTGCGTCCAGCGCCTCCTGGGGATTTAAATGAAAGTCAAGCAAGTTCGCTAATACTTGTACGTGAGCCTGGGGTTGCATGTAGCCCCCCATAATTCCGAAAGGCCCTACTGGTGAACCTTCTTTTGTCAAAAATCCGGGAATTATCGTGTGATAGGGGCGTTTCCCCGGGGCTATGCAATTGGGGTGTTTTGGATCGAGCACGAAGCAATGGCCCCTGTTATGCAGAGCGATTCCCGTTCCAGGTACCACCAGCCCCGATCCGAAGCCCATGTAGTTGCTCTGGATATAGGATACCATGTTGCCCTCTTCATCTGCCGTAGCCAGGTAAACCGTGTTGCTGTGAGGGGCGATACCTGATGCGTAGATCTTTGCGGTCTCTCCTATTTCGCTCCTTCTCTGACGGGCATAGTCTTCGGAAAGTAGCTTTAATAGGGGAATTTCGATGTGCCTTGGATCTCCAAGCAGGGACAGACCATCGGCGAAAGCCTGTTTCGTGGCCTCAATTTGAAGGTGATATGACCTCGGGTCCTCTTTATCTGTTAGATCGAAGCCTTTGAGGATGTTAAGCGCCACTAGTGCGACCAGTCCCTGTCCGTTAGGAGGCAGTTCCCAGACGTCGAAACCTTTGTAATTGATGTTCAGCGGATCTACCCATTCCGGTTCGAAGGACTCGAAGTCTTCCGCTTCGAAATATCCGCCTGTAGATTTCGAAAATTCCAGAATTTTTTCAGCAAGCTTACCCCTATAGAACGATTCTGCCTGAGTCTGTCCAATTTCCCGTAAGGTGTCGGCCATCTCCTCGCACTTCCAAAGCTCTCCAGGGATTGGGGCGCGTCCCTTTGGAGCAAACGTATCGAACCAATACTTGAATATTTCGTCTTTGGCGACCCTCTTGTACCACTCAAAACGCCTTCCCCAGTTTTCCGCAAGCTCAGGAGATATGGGGTAACCTTCAGAGGCATATTGAATGGCGGGTGCTAAAACATCGGGGAGGGGAAGTTTTCCGAACCTCTTAACCAACTTTGCCCATGCTGCTGGGGCTCCCGGTATGGTTATGGGGATCCAACCTAGGGAAGGAATGTCTTTGTACCCTTCATTCGTCAGTTTTTCGGCTGATATATTTTTTGGCGCCGGGCCGCTGGAATTTAGGCCGTATAATTTTCCCTTAACGTAGGCGATGCAGAAAGCATCTCCTCCTATGCCATTTGAAGTTGGCTCAACAACTGTTAAACATGCTGCAGCAGCAACTGCAGCATCTATTGCATTTCCGCCCTTTTTTATAATCTCCAAACCAGCCTCGGCTGCCAATGGTTGTCCTGTTGCAACTACACCCTTTTTGGCGAAAACCAGATTTCGCCTTGAAGGATAACGATGAGAATAGGGGTTAAACAACATATGATATTCACCTCTTTATTATTGGTTGCATTTATTTTGTAACTGTTATGTTCCTTTTGTGTTACCATAAAATAATACTACTCTTTGGCTTATTTGCCTTCTGCGGTGCACAAATTCAGAAAGGAGTGAGAAGGTTTTGGCGGAGATTTTTGACGACAAAATGGCAGATACCTACGATGACTGGTACAAGACTCCTAAAGGCATGCTGGTGGATAAAATTGAAAAGGCAGTAATATACGAATTTTTAAAACCCGAATCAGGCATGGAAATTTTGGACATAGGTTGCGGTACCGGGAATCTGTCTTTGGAACTGGCCAAATTGGGGGCAAGGGTCACCGGCATAGATATCTCTGAGGCGATGCTTGTTAAGGCGCGAGAGAAGGCAGCGAGGGAAAATCTCTGTATAAACTTTTGC
Source organism: Acetomicrobium sp. UBA5826 (assembly GCF_002433005.1). Lineage (GTDB taxonomy): Bacteria > Synergistota > Synergistia > Synergistales > Acetomicrobiaceae > Acetomicrobium. The sequence continues at coordinate 60,063 of NZ_DJHF01000012.1, forward strand.
TGTGCCGACGCAAACGATCTGCCTTTCGAGGATGAAACTTTCGATGCAGCTGTTTCTCTTTCGGCTTTGGAATTCGCCTCTGATTTAAAGAAAACCTTATTAGAGATTTATCGTGTGCTGAAACCGGGCGGCCGCATGGTAATCGGCCTCATTGGAGGAGGAAGCGCCTGGAGCAGATATTACGAGAAAAAGGCCAAGAAAGATCCTGAAAGCGTCTTTAGACATGCCCACTTTCGAACGCTGGATGAGCTTATTGCTGCCATGCCTGGGGAAAACGTTCAGGGCAAGGCGGTTTTGTTCGTTCCGCCTGATTTTAATTTTGAGGATAGGGAAAAAGCATTGGAGCTCGAAGGGGAAGCGCAAAAACAGGGAAGGAAGGACGGCGGATTTATATGTGCCCTTTCCTACAAACCCTTCCTTAAAGTAAGTATAAATTTATAGGCTGGCTTGAATGTCGATATGATTTTAGACCTTCAAGGGAAAATAAAAAAACAAACAGCAGGCCTCACTCTAGGCCTGCTGTTTGTTTTATAACGCTATTTCTAAAGTTATTTCTTGACCTTTTTTACGACATCGCCTTTCTTGACACGGCCACCCTTAATGACGGCGCAGAAGATTCCCTTTTTGGGCATTATGCAGTCTCCGGTTATTTTGAAAATTTCGCATTTGCTATGGCATTCCTTTCCTATCTGCGTGACCTCGAGCAGGGTTTCGCCGACGCTTATCCTGTCTCCGATTGACAGGCTGTCCATATCGAGGCCTTTCACCGTTATGTTTTCCGCAAAACTGCCCGGACCCAAATTTGGCATCTTTTCCCGCATCTTCTCTATATCTTCCAGGGCAAGTAAGCTCACCTGTCTGTGCATGAAACCGGCATGAGCATCGCCTTCAAGGCCCATTCCTTCGACGAGAGTGGCTTGGCCTACATCTTCCTTGACGGTGCCCTTTTTCTTTGAAAGGCAAACCGCCCACACTATGCCTTCGCACATTGCCTTGTTTCGCTCGCTTCCCTTTTAGTTTTGCCCTTTTTCGCCAGATAGTCGTCTACAGCTGCCTTAATGCCTTCTTCGGCAAGCAATGAACAGTGGACTTTTTGCGGCGGAAGTCCGCCAAGCGCTTCGGCAACGTCTTTGTTAGATACCTTCAAAGCTTCCTCTATCGTTTTGCCCTTAACAAGCTCAGTAACCATGGAGCTCGTTGCAATGGCCGCCGCGCATCCGAAGGTCTCAAATTTCACGTCTACTATGCGGTCGTCTTCAATCTTCAGATAGATCTTCATAACGTCTCCGCAGATGGGATTTCCCACCTCTCCTATGCCGTCGGCGTCTTCAATTCTTCCGACGTTTTTAGGATTCATGAAAAGTTGCATTAACTTTTCCGTATACATTACATATTACCCCCTTTTGCCGTAAGGGGACATGGCCCTTAACGACTCTACTACTTTTGGCAAATTTTCCAATACGTAATCTATGTCTTCCTCGCTTGTGTCCTTCCCAAGGGTAAGCCTCAAAGAACCGTGGGCTATCTCATGAGGTAACCCTATGGCTAGCAAGACATGGCTTGGCTCAAGGCTGCCCGATGTGCAGGCCGAACCGCTGCTTGCCCCGATCCCCAGGGCATCCAGACGCAAAAGCAAGGATTCTCCCTCAATGTAACGGAAACAGAAGCTCGCGTGGAAGGGCAGGCGCTCCGTTCTGTGGCCTGTGAGCATCGCATCTTCAATTTTCTCCAAGATTCCGTCTATCAGGCGATCGCGCAAATTTCTTTCCTTTTCCGTCTCTTCCTTGGCAAGCCTGTCTGAGGCTAAAGCAGCAGCCTTGCCGAACCCGACTATTCCGGCCGTATTTTCAGTGCCCGAGCGCAATCCCCTCTCTTGGCCTCCTCCGTGAATCAGAGGAACGATTTTAACTCCCTTTTTGATATATAAGGCCCCGACTCCTTTCGGACCGTACATCTTATGTGCCGCCATGGTCATCAAATCTATTGGAAGTTTTTTGACGTCTATGGAGATGTGTCCCGCTGCTTGAACTGCGTCTGTATGAAACAGCACGCCCTGCTCGCGGCATATGTTCCCCAACTGTTCGATTGGTTGGACCGTTCCTATCTCGTTGTTTGCAAAGTGAATAGTAACCAGTATAGTGTCGGGCCGAATAGCTTTTCTCAACTCCTCGGGCCGTATTGTGCCGTATTCGTCTACGGGAAGGATGGTGATGTCGAAGCCCTCTTTTTCGAGCCATTTGCATGTGTCTAAGACGGCGTGATGTTCTATCGCCGAGGTTATTATGTGGCGCCCCTTGTCCTTTTTCGCGAAGGCAACGCCCTTTATGGCTATATTATCGGCTTCGCTGCCTCCACCAGTAAATATGATCTCAGAGGGTTCGGCATTGATCAGCCGGGAAACTTCGTCTCTTGCTTGGTCGACCGCCTGCCTTGCCTTTCTTCCCCAGGCATGAAGGCTGTTTGGATTTCCGAAGTCCATGGAGAAGAAGGGCAGCATCGCCTCCAGGACTTTTTGGTCCACGGGCGTCGTTGCTGAGTGATCTAGATATACAAAACGATTCATAGTTTGCATCGCCTCTCTTTATTAGATAAGCCTAACTTCATTAAAAATTTACCCTTTATCAGGGATATTGTCAAGCAGTTCCGTGTTCCATATCAAAATACCATAAAAAATCTTCGAGAACATCCTATCAGTACAATATAAAGCTTTTATTTGTACGATATATTTGTTGGGAGAATGGCTATCACTTTTGATATTCCTAACTAAGCGAGCTTGACTTCAGTGGATACAACAGCTTATGAGGAGGAACCTGTAATTTCATAAGGCGAGGATAGATCATACAAAAAGTTAATCCTTCCCAATTGCTTAAACAAGTAAATATAACGTTGTTGCCGAGATAGCAACTATGCCAGCTTCTACAGTCATTTACTCTCAAGTGACTAATAATCGAGTAGGCTAAATGGTGATTGATATCCTTTCATTACTTATAAGGACTGCAGCCAGATGTACGGTGCATTTTGCAGAAGGTGAGAGCGCTTGTCTAGATAGGTTGAAGGTGGACTTGTGCATTGAAAAAGATCTGCAATAGGATCATGAACTGGCGGAAGTATCTTGATCATGTATGGGAAGGCTTGTAAGGGAGATAATTGTCTTGAGCATTCAACTAGAATATTTTTGCAAAATTTTTAAAATAAATTTTTTCTTTAGCTGTCAACGGACAGGGAAAATGTCATCCCTCCTTCGCTGCCGTTGTAACTGGGTGAATCTGTTCCCTTGGGTTTGGCTTGTTGCCGTACCACCTCCTCCATGGATGGTCAGGAGCGGGTATTACAGGGGTTTTCTCTTTCGCGTCCTTTTCAGTCTTCTTTGCAGTATCCTTCAAGGAGTCTTTTGGTACGTCAAGTTGATAGATCTTTCCGTCGGGTAGAGCGACGTCGGATCCATCCAAAAGGGTCAGGACCTCGATGGCGGACCCCCGCTTGAGGAGTTTCTGTCGGTGCTTTTCATCCAGGAGCATGAGCTTCTTTCCCTTCCAGGAGATGGTGGAGTCTCCCGAGGCCTTGCGGAACGCCCTTTTGCAGAGGATCTAGGGTAGGTCGTCGGGGGGAGGAGCTAGCAGGAAAGCTGATTCCTTCCTTTCCGGCTTCACGGCGAAGCCTTCGTTGTGCTTGTCAGGATATGTGGCAAGAAAAGCATTGGCCTCCTCGATGGAAGTGATGCCCGTCAGGCAGATGTCGACGACGAGCCGGTGCTGCAGGGTACCCCAGAGGCGTTCCACCCGCCCTTTCGCCTGTGCTGAAAGATACCTTCAGCGGCTGGGTGTTCAGGATATCCAGGGCTTTCCCGAATTGTGTGAGAGCGATAGTGTAGCCCTTGAGTTCCTCTTTGGCGGAAAGCTTCCCTGATTTGGGAGAGAAAAAGATCGTATGGGCATCGGAGTATAAAATCCCCGGGACGCCGTATTTTCGTATCATGCGGTCCAGGACGTGGAAATAGCCGAAGAGGCATTCCGTAGGTTTTAGCCACAGGGCGAGGATCTTCCCCGTTGCGTCGTCGATGGCGCCGTGCAGGGAGAGCATGGAGCCGTTACAGAGCCAGTCGAAGAACGAGGCGTCGATCTGGATTGTCTTTCCAAACCGCTTCTTCCTCTCCCTGCGGCGGTGCTTCTTAGGCCCTTTGTGGGTGAAAGGGTTTTTGATCCCCCTTCTTTTAAGAATCCGAGTAATCGTCTTTGCCGAAAGGTGAAAGCCCTTTTTCCTCAAGAAGCAATTCCGACATATGGCTTGAGCTTGCTCCTTTCCACTGAGTCATTGCTTGTTGGGCGACAAAGTCCCGAATATGTTCCGCCACGTAGTTCGGCGGCTTGCCGCCGGTATTGCCGTGTATCAGTGACTCAACTCCCACTTCCCTGAACCGGGACTTGGCCCGCTGTGTCTGTCTGATGGACAGGTTCAGATATGATGCCGCCTCTCGGTTCGATATCCTTCCCTCACAGAGGCGTTCCAAAACAACCAGCTTCCGCGCTTGTTTCAAAGACATTTTGAGGTCACCCGCATTCTTCTTCATGTTCAGTATTATGACTCATAGGGGTGACATTTTCCTTGTCCCCTTAAAGGGTGACATTATCGCTGTCCGGTCACAATAAATTTTTTCTTTAGCTTGACTAATAAAAAAACATATGTTAGGATATATTACAGTTGGACTACCGTGGTATACCAATCATGAGGTGTCATTATGATTACAAGAAAAGAATTGGCCATTTGTATTTACAATCAAATAAAGGAAGGCAAATTAGGTCAAAGTGGCAAATTACCCAGTGAACGCGAATTAGCTTCTTTTTTTAATGTCACACGACCACTTATCAGAGAAGCCCTTGCCGTACTTGAGGCATTAGGGATAATTGAGGTTCGCGATCGCCAAGGTATCTTTATAAAAGAAAAATCATGGAGTGAAATAACTCTTCCCCTCTCCTTTCTTGCTGACTGGCCTTTAGACGTCCTCCCTCAAGTATTCGAAGCAAGGATGATACTTGAGCCTAAAGCAGCTGCGATAGCTGCAAAAAGGCGAACCGACTCTGATGTCGAAAAACTTCAAGTTACTCTTGTTGAAATGGAAAGGCTTTTCAAGGAAGATGTCCCAGAAAAGGCATCGCTTGGCGAGAAATGGAATTCTATCTTTCATGCTCTGGTAGTGGCAGCCACTCGTAACGATGTCTTATGTAGATTGCACGAAGGCATAATACGTTTATACGAACGGAATGCAACCTCCTTTCCTAAGGAAAACGTTCCAATGCCCTTCGAAAAGTGGCCAAAAGAAATTTGGATTGAACATACTAATATAGCTAATGCGATCACAGATGGCAATTCAAAAGAGGCGGAAGAATGGGCGTATAAGCATATTAATAATACACAAGTGCGCATTTATCATTTTACTCAATCTCTGGGACTTCAAATATTTCTACCGCTGAATAATCATTACATGGGAATGGATTTAATATAATAGTAGGTAATATAGATTAATAACTGAAAAAATAAGATAGGTGGGAGGAGAGAAAAATGATGATCAAAGTGGCGTCGATTCAGTATTGGTTTTCTGATAATAAGACTAAAAGTGAAAGGATAACAGAGGTAGAAGGTCTTATTGATCAGGCGAAGGATGCTGATTTAATTCTTCTGCCTGAAGTGTGGAACATTGGCTGGCGTTGTTTTGAACAATATCAAGAAGAGAGCGAATCTTTAAATGGAGAAACCATTAGTCGGATTGCTCAAAAGGCTAAGCAAGTCAAAGCTTATATTTTGGCAGGAACCATTATTGAAAGAGATGGAGACAATTTATATAACACAGCCGTGTTTATTGATCCTAAGGGGGAAGTTATTGGGAAGTATAGAAAAATACATTTAGTTACCCGAAAGGGTTCGGAAGAATATAAATATGTTAAACCGGGCAATGAGATTGTTGCGGTTAACACGGACTTTGGCGTTGTTGGCTTTGGTATTTGTTATGACTTGCGTTTTCCTGAGCTTTATCGCAAAATGGCTGTCCAAAAAGGAGTCGAGATCTTCTTACAACCTGCTGCTTGGACGTTAGTAAGGGTGGAAAACTGGATGGATATGAATTGTGTTCGTGCAAACGAAAACCTATGCTACTTAGTCTCTTGTAATTGTGCTGGCATAAATCGTGGTGCTCAATATTTAGGTCACAGTACTATTGTGGATCCTCATGGCATAGCGATAGCAACTTCTGGCATATTTGGCGGGATCGTCAAAGCTGAGATTGATATGAATGATGTTAGAAAAGTTCGTGAAGAGGAAGGCCATCTTAGAAAGATAGTTTTGCCGATCTAATTAATAGTAGGAAATTAATGAGTTAAGGATAGGATATGTTATTTACTGAATTAGTATTTAATATTTTTTTAATATAAATTATAAATATTAAGGAGGGAAATAAAATAATGCCCGAACAATTAGAGCTAGTGATAGATAGTAAGCAGGAGAAGATTGTAACATTTGAAGTGAAAAAAATGGTTAACATGGGAAGAACCTCTCGAGATCCCAAAGATATTATTAAGCATTTAGAAGAATTAAAAGCTGAAGGAATTACTGTCAGCTCTGATATTCCAAGTTATAATCCTAAAATTAAGGACAGAATTACTACTAGTAATGTAATAGAAGTTTTGCCTAACAGTAAAAGTTCTGGTGAAGTTGAATACGTCCTTTTATTTATTAATAATAATGATTTTTATGTTACTATAGGTAGTGATCATACCGATAGAGAATTAGAGAAATATAACGTAGTGCTTTCCAAACAAATCTATCCTAACGTTATTTCTAAAAAAGTGTGGATATATGAAGATGTCAAAGATCATTGGGATGAACTTGTTATGAAAGCTTGGGTCAAAGAAAAAGGAGTTGCAAAATTGTATCAAGAAGGAAAATTGAATACAATACTTAGACCTGAAGAATTAATTAAGAAAGCAAGGGAAAGGGTACTTGGGGATCTCACGGGGGCTGTCATTTTTTCTGGTACCTTCCCGATTATTGGGGGCAAATTGAATTATGAACCTTATTTTAAAGTAGAATTAATTGATAATATCAAACATAAAACACTTGCACATGAGTATATCTTGGAACCGATTAATTGGTTTGTAACAAAATAAAAATAGCAGAGCGGTTTATTGCTTGTTGTTTTATTAAATAAGTTGTATTGAAGAGTATTAAATAAAGAAGAAATAAAGGAGGCAATGGTTATGTCAAAACCAGTTACTAATTTTGTTGACACAGAGGTTATGCCATATAGTCCTATCAAAAATGCTCCAGGACAGTATGAGAAGATATTGGCAAAGGATCCCGATACTGGTGCATATACCAGGTTGATTTTAAGTCAACCGGATCTTGATGAAGCTATTCGTGCTTATGATTCGCCATCTAATAAGATGCTAATACATGAAGATGAATGGGAAGAAGTCTATTCGTTTTTTGGTACCCTCATTGATACACGTTTAAATCGTACTTTTAAAGAAGGCTATTTTGCTTGTCGGCCACCGAGGATGAAACATGGTCCGTTTTTCCATCCTACTGGTGCTGTAAGTTATGAGGTTAAAACACCTGAACATTTATGGAATAAGCCAGAATTGGAATTTTTTGATACTGAAGTACTACCTTGGAAACCTGTAAAAGGGTTTGAAGGGATATATGAAAAGATTTTGTGTAGTGATACCAAAAGTGGAGGATTTACTAGATTAGTACTTTTTCAGCCAGATCTTAACGAGTGTATTCAAAACTATGCTAATCCCCAAAATAAAATTTTTGTTTACGAGAAAATGTGGGTTGAGATAATGATTTTAAAGGGAATAGTTATTGAACCCGGAATAAATAAAACTTACAAGAGAGGTTACTATGGTTGTTTTGCTCCAGGAACAAAACGAGGTCCGTATTTTTATCCCAATGGAGCTATATGGTTAGAAACCGTTTACGCACCTCTTTCATAGGTTAGCATCATTAGGGGGGGAGCTTCTATGCATGAAACAATAGGATTCCAAGGTTTGAAAGAAGATGTAGTTAATGCTGGACTATGTACAGGATGTGGAACTTGTGCAGGAGTGTGTCCTTTAAATGCTATATCGATGGATTATGAAGCAGATGAACCTGAGCCAATTTTAACTGGTAAGTGTAGTAACTGTGGTGCTTGTTATGATGTTTGCCCTGGAAAACATATACCATTGCCTCAAATGGATAAACAATTCCTGGGAAAAGAACGTGACTTTGAAAATGATCATATTGGCATATATCGTTATTGTGGTAGGGGTTATTCCAAGGACAATGACATTAGGGGTATGACCAGCAGCGGAGGAATGATTTCTTCTTTATTAATATGTGCGTTAGAAGAAAAACTAATTGATGCTGTTCTTCTTGCGGGTTGGCGAGATGATAAGCCTTGGCGTTGTAAACCTTTTATAGCTACAAATGCCAAGGAGGTATTAAAGGCACTGAGGACGGGCATGATGGTCGTGCCTAATAATGCGCTTTTGTATGATGCAGTCAAGAAAGGTTATAAAAATATTGGGATAGTAGGCTGTCCATGTCATGTTCACGGCATTAGGAAATTACAGCTAAGCGAAAAGACTAAAAAGATTGCTAATTCAGTTAAACTCGTATTAGGTTTATTCTGTGCTGCAACATATTATTGGGAAGGTACAAAACACCTTCTGCAGGAATTTGGCAAAATCGAGGATATCCAAACCATTAAAGCTATGGATTATAGAGGTGGAAAATGGCCAGGAGGTCTTGAAGTGCTTACTACTGATGACAAGATACGCTATGTGGCAAGTAAGCATGATTATACATGGCATCTTTTTGGGCCAACCAGCTATAAGAGAGATCGTTGTTTGGTTTGCGTTGACTTTTCATCGGAAGTGGCTGACGTCTCCTGCGGCGATATCTTTCAGGATATTGGATATAAAGACAAGCGTTGGGTTGCAACTGTAGTTAGAACTAAAGCAGGTGAAGAATTAGTCAAAATTGCCAAGGAGAAAGGTTACATTTACATAGAAGATCATGACCCCCGATTAATACCAGCAAGCGGTATGGGTTGGGAATCGAAAAAGCATGCTGGCGTATACAGACTTCTTCAACGTAAGAAATATAATTGGCCAGTTCCCGATTACGGATACGAATTATCAGAGAATCCCTTAATGAGAGATATAGAATTTCCTAAGTAAGGTAATGTAGGCATGATTTTGTTTTGATTTGATGCTTGGATGGAGGATTATTAATGCAAACAAGAGAGGAAAAGATCATTTCCGGTAAAGGGATATATGTTGATGATATTGTTATGCCAAATATGGCTTATTGTTTATTTGTAGGAAGTGCGTATGCGCATGCTAATATAAAGAAGATTGACTTACAGCAAGCTTTATCGTTACCGGGTATTATCACCATTTTAACAGGTAAAGAGATTTTGGAAGCGATGAACCCCTTGCCTCCGACATTTGGATCCTCAGATTGGCTTTGGAGAACACCAATTGTCTATCCACTTGTTTTGGATAAAGCGAGATTTTATGGAGAACCAATTGCAGCAGTAATAGCCGAGTCCCCGGATATAGCCTCAGATGCTGCTAACCTGATAGACATCGAATATGATCCTTTAGAACCAGTTGTGGATTTAACTAAGGCTATAGAGCCTGCTAGTCCGTTATTGTATGAGGAGTGGGGTGACAATATCCAGATTCATAAGAAAGTTGAATTTGGAGATGTCCAACGGTCATTTGAAGAAGCTGATCGCATACTTAAGGTGAGTTGGCGTGAGAATAGAGCCTCAGGCTTTCCTATTGAGGCAAGAGGGTGTGTGGCGTTCTACGATAAAATGACAGAAATATTAAATGTGTGGAGTTCTACACAATCTCCTTCACGAGCACAATATTATTTAGCTCAAGCGTTGAAATTACCGATGACAAGAGTGAAAATAACAATGGCAGATGTGGGTGGGGGATTTGGCAATAAGTTAAATTGGTGGAAAGAAACAGTAGTAGCTTTAGCTGCAATACTTATAGGCAGACCTGTTAAATGGGTTGAAAGTAAGAGAGAATTTATTGTTACTGGTCCTCATCAGAGAGATGTTCTTTGGAAAGGCGAGGTAGCTATAAAGAATGACGGTACGATATTGGGGATTAGAGCTAAATTGCTGGTAGATTTAGGAGTTGAAAGCACTTGTCGAGAGGGTGCAGCGCGTACTTTGGCTCCCGCTTGTCAAGCAATACCTAATGCATATCATCTCAAAGGATTAGAGGTGGATGTTTACGGTGTAGTCACCAATAAATCTTTTTATGGAGCTTATAGGGGTTTCGGAAAAGACAAAGGGATTAAGTTTATGGAAAGAATTGTTCAAATGACTGCAAGAGAGCTCCATATGGATCCTGTCCAAATAAGGAAAAAGAACCTCATTCAAAAGGAGGAATTTCCTTATGAACAAATAACGGGTTATGTTTATGATAGTGGAAATTACGAAGCTTTACTAGAGAAAGCGTTGGAATTAGGTAATCTACCTTATTGGGAGAAAGAAAAGCAGAAGAGAAGAGAGCAAGATCGTTATTTAGGCGTAGGCATTGGCATTACCGTAGAGCCAGCTGGACTAGGAACTAGTACGAATGCTTTGACTATGGCCAGAGTGCGGATGACACCGGATGGTCTTATTGAAGTAGAAGCCGGGCAACCAGATATAGGGCAAGGTTCTACTATTACTAGAAGAAAGATCGCAGCAGATATCTTAGGTGTCAAAATGGATCACATTGAGGTAAAAAGGGACAACTCTGATATGGTGTTTACCGCAGTATTTTCTAGTAGAGGAGCAGTCTATCCCACTAGTGCTTTGGCTAAAGCTGCTAAACTATTACGGCAAAGAATAATAAGTTTCGCAGCGGATTTTTTAAATGAATCTCCGTCAAACCTGGATATTAAAGAAAGCGTAGTTTATTCAAAGACATCACATAAAGAAATAACCTTCAAGGAACTAGCAAGGAAAGCATATTTCTCCCCAGGTCCAATAGGGTTAGGAACTGAGAAAAAAATAAACCATGAAGTGGTTCTGGATGTTTCTGCTACTTGGTTTAGTCCAAATACTGCTCGACATCCGAAGAGCACTTATACTACTTTCTGTGCAGGAGTTGATTTAGTTGTTTTGGAGATAGACAAACATACTGGACAGGTAAATATTTTAAAATATGTTCATGTACATGATGCAGGTACTGTTATAGATGAAAATATCGTCGATGGACAAATCTATGGCGGCATAATGCAAGGTATAGGAGAAGCCCTATACGAAGAACTAGTGTATAACCAAAAAGGAGAACTTCTAAGTAATTCCTATTCGGATTATCTTATACCTACTACGCTGGATTCACCAAATGTTATTGTCGAGCATTTATGTACTCCTTCTCCTTTCACTGAGTTAGGAACTAAGGGAATGGGTGAAGCTCCTATAATAGGAAGTAAAGTAGCTGTCATTAATGCAATTGAAGATGCACTATCTCCATTGGGGATTGTGGTAACCGAATCACCCGCAACTCCAGAGAGGATAAGGGGATGGATTTTAGAAAGCAAAGAGGAGGTTGAGTGAGGTGATGCAAGTTCCAATTAATACAAGGATCAATCAGCGTTCGTATGAATTAGAAGTAGATGCGAGAACGACGCTTTTGGATCTGCTTCGAGAGAAATTAGACCTTAAGAGTGTCCATAGAGGTTGCGAGGAAGGAGAATGTGGAGCATGTACTGTACTGCTTAATGGAAAACCTGTGTGTTCCTGTCTTGTCCTTTCTCCCCAAATCAATGGAGCAGAAGTGCTTACTGTAGAAGGGTTAATGAAAGATGGTAATATGCATCCTCTTATGAAAGCCTTTGTGGAAAATTACGCCATGCAATGTGGGTATTGTACCCCAGGAATGGTAATGACGTCATATTATTTGATAAATACATGGGACGATTTCACGGAAGAAGACATCCGCAAAGGACTTGAGGGTAATTTGTGTCGTTGTACAGGATACACTAATATAATAAGGGCAATACGTGAAGCTAAGAAATATAAAGATGCTGGTTACTGGTGGTGACTTTAAGTTTATTAGCATTTTTTTAGAGAATTTATTATTTCCAATCATTAGATAATTTGAAATAGGAGGATGTACACATTGAGGAACTTTATAGGCTCAAGAAGTATATCTAAAATTAGCTATTTTTGCCCAAAAAGCTTAACTGAAGCTCTAGATTTTCTAGACAATTGCAAAGAAAATGTTAAAATATTAGCCGGAGGGACTGATGTCATTCCTGCCGTCAGATCAGGTAAATTACTATTAATAGATAATATAAATATTCTTGATATAAAATCAATAGATGAGCTCAAACATATTGTTTTTGAAGAAGAAGGACTAAGAATAGGTGCAACAGTTACGCTTTCGGAGGTTATTGAGTCTGAGATTGTTAAGAACAATTGTCCCTTACTAAAAAAAGCAATTGACCAGATAGGTTCCATGCAGATAAGAAATTGGGCCACAATAGGAGGAAATATATGTAATGCATCCCCTGCTGCAGATTCTGCGGTATCTCTTTTGGCATTAGACGCGTCTTTGCGATTGCAAAGCAAAGGAAAAAGTAGACTCGTGCCAATTAATGAGTTTTTTGTGGGGCCAGGTAAAACAAAATTGAAATCGGATGAGCTTCTGACTGAAATTATCATTCCTAAACGCAATGGGAATTCAACATTTATTAAGCTAGGTAGGAGAAACGCTTTCACGCTCTCGTTAATTTCAATTGCTGTATTTGTTCAAATGAAGGATAACGTTATAAGCGATATTAAAATTGCTTTAGGAGCTGTGGCGCCAACGCCTATAAGGGCGCAAAATACTGAAAAAATACTTATAGGGGGAAAAATTACAGAGGAAAATTTAAAAACTGCTGTTCAAACTATTAAAGAGGAAATAAATCCAATAAACGATGTAAGAGCTTCCTCGGAGTATAGAAGGGACATGTCCGGCGAATTGCTTAGAAAGGCATTGATAAATCTATTTGGAATTTAGCTTGTTAGTATACAATATGGCCCGTAAATGTCAAGAGTGCGGTGAAAAGGAGGGATTAAAGTGCAATTGAGTAGTAAGTGTTTAAGGTTATTAAAAATTACCATCATTGCATTGGCTCTTTGTGTGTTTATAAATTCGATGGCTATTGCTCAAGCTACTAAAACGACACCACATCTAAGGTTCATTGGAGCTTCTCCTGGAGGTACATATTACATTGTTCTGGGTGGTATTGGCGAGTGCGTTACTAGGAGTCTTCCTGGATGGCAGTGCACGGTCGAACCTGGATCGAGCCTCTCAGATGTAGTCAGAATAGCAAAAGGAGATGGAGATTTAGCTCTAGTGCAAGGTAACTTAGTGTTAGATCAGATTAAAAAAGGAGGAGATTCAAGCAAACTTGCCGCATTAGGCGCAATGGGGATGAGCGCAGCTCAATTTATAGTGCTTTCAAAAACAGGGTTAACTTCCTTTGACGAGTTTATTCAAAAAAAGCCCAAGCTCCGTATTTCGTGGGGACCCCCGTCTGAAACACATTATATTGCTGCACAGCGCTTGTTTGGAGAGTACGGCTTAAAGATTGAAGATTTTCAAAAATGGGGAGGCAAGACTCTCTATAAGGAAATGAGTGATGCAGCTGACATGATAGCAAGCGGTGGTGCAGATGGTTGTTTTCTTGTAGCCCTTGTTCCTACTGCTCCTATTTCAGAGCTTTCACTTAATCATGATTTGACTTTATTGTCCATGAATGACGAGGTAGTGAACAATCTTGTTAAAAAATATAATTATATAAAAGTCGAAATTCCTCCAGGTACATATAATTTTGTGAAAAAGCCAATTACTACTTTTGGGGCAAAGTCTGTGATGCTTGTGAGTTCTGATATGCCTGAGGAAGTAGCTTATAACGTGACTATGGCGATTGTAGAAAATCTCGATTACCTGAAGAGTTTACACGCTATGCTTAAAGATATAGATGTAAAATCTCTTGCAGAAACTGGAGGTGTGCCTTTACATCCAGGAGCAAAAAGGGCATATGAGGAAGCGGGGGTAACTTTTTAGTATAGAAGTAGTTGTTAGTTTTTACGGGCCATATTGTGTTGAATAAATTTCTAAAATGATATAGGTATTGATTGTTTCCTTTTGAGATGTAAATGTTTAGTTTTTCCGTGGTTCAAGATTGAAGCATTGTCAATGAATTAAATGATAAATAAGCTTTGATTACAATTTAATGTAATTTTATTATGCTACACTGAAATCATGAAAGGAGCTGATTGTAATAATGTAGGTTGGATCGTCGTGTTTTTACTGTTATGAATTGCTAAAATAATCTTATGTTGATGAAAAGGAGGAAGTAAAGAATGTTTGATAAGACTAGAGCTTTTGTTAAGAAATTAGGTTTGCCGGAAGGAGATTTGTACAGTCTGCCAACATCAACAAAGAAATTCCCGGATGGGGCACATTATCGCCTCGAGGTCCCCACTGTTAACACAGCAGAGGCCATGAAAGCATTAATGGAAGAAGCTACCAGACTTGGCATAACTATTAACAGAGTAGATGAGACATACGGATGTTTTCGTCATACCTTAGCAGAGCTAAAGGAATATGTAGCTATTGCAAAGGAATATAAGGTAGAGTTGAATTTATCAGTTGGCCCTAGAGCAACTTATGATACAAGCGCCACAAGGTTGAGCGAACAAGGTGTCAGAATAAGCTATCGCCTTAGGGGCATGGAACAGGTTGTAAGGGCAGTCGAAGACGTAAAGCGAATAGCCGAGGTTGGAGGACGAGGAGTTCTGGTTTATGATGAAGGCCTTCTTTGGGTATTGAACGAAATGCGCAAAGCGGGGGAACTCCCCAAAAACATGCATTTCAAACTTTCTGGGCATGTAGGCCATGGTAATCCCGCTAGCTTCAAGATGTTGCAGGATTTGGGAGCGGATTCAATAAATCCAGTTAGGGATTTGACGTTGCCCATGATCGCCGCATTGAGGGCAACAGTCGATGTACCGTTGGATGTTCATACCGACAACCCTCCGGGATCAGGTGGATTTATACGTGTATATGAAGCTCCAGAAATGGTACGCATAGGGGCGCCGATTCATCTTAAAACCGGCAATTCTGTAGTTGCAGGACATGGTCAACTTACGACAGCGCAAAACGGCAGAGATATGGCAAGACAGGCTGCAATTGTCAAGGAAATGTTGGAGAGATATTACCCAGAGGCTATCCAGAGCAAGGCGGGAACTCCGGATATGGCTCTCCCAGAGTAAATTCTATAAAGACCCCCTTCTGTATTGTAGGGTTAATTTATTATATAGAAGGGGGTAAGATAATATGGTTGGTTGACGAAGCATATAAATAATTATGTTAATTTTAAATGATAAACGATGTAGACATGATAAAAACGATACAATTGAGGAGAATGAGCATGGCTACAACAGGTGAGAAAAAAAAGATTAGAAAAACTGTAAAAAGAAAGTTATCCAGTCGATTTAATAAGATTTTAACAGCGTATACTGTGTCAGGTGCTTTATTTCATATTTATTGTATTGTTTATTCATTTCCGGAGACAATATGGTATTATTGCTTCCATTTTTGCTTTTTCATGATACTAATTTATGCCCTATATACGAATAAAGATGATGATTATTCTCAAACGCATATCAATATGGCTGATATTGTTCGTATAGGTCTAGTTTTCGCTGTATTTATATATATGTCTTTAAGTTATAAACGGCTGATCTTTAGGATGATTTATTATGATGAAGTGCCATTAGTTGATATACTTTTTGGAATATTATTTGTTTATCTCATATTAGATGCAGTTTACAGGATTGCCGGCAAGACATTGATGGTTATGGCCTGCATTCTAATACTGTATGCTTATTTTGGTTACTTAATTCCGGGTAAATTTCATATTCCTCACATATCTATCCCTAGAATTGTTGAACAATTAACAATGTATACCGATGGGATTTTTGGCCTGCCAGCTTCAATTTCAGCAACGTACATAATCATGTTTACTATATATGGGTCTTTCTTAACTGCTTCAAAGGGTGGAGACTTTATGATTGAATTTGCTAAAGCTGTCGTAGGTACCACAATAGGAGGAATTGCAAAGATAGCTGTTATATGTAGCGCGTTATTCGGAACAATTTCAGGAAGTCCTATTGCTAGCGTATGCGTCGTTGGAGGATTTACTATGCCAGCGATGAAAAAATCAGGATTTAGTTCGGAAATGGCTGCTGCCATTCAAGCAATTGCCTCTACAGGAGGCGTTATTACTCCTCCAGTTATGGGAGCAGTAGCTTTTCTAGCGGCTGAAATGTTAGGAATTAATTATTTATCGTTTTGTGTTTATGCAGCTATACCAGCATTTCTCTATTATTTTGGATTATATATTTATATTCACTTAACAGCAATAAAAGAAGGACTAAAGGGCATGCCTAAGGAAGAAGTACCTAAGATTACATTGCAATTGTTTAAAAAAGGTGCTTCTTTTATGGTTTCCATGTTTGTAATAGTTTACCTTATGGTTAAAGGCTGGTCACCAACCTTTGCTTGCTTTGGTGCGATTATAAGTGTTATAGCTGTTTCTTTATTAGTTAAGGAAAACAGATTTGGGATAAAGACTTTAATTAAGGCGATAGATTCAGACATACGGTCTTCCATTTCTACCGTTATAATTATGGCATGTACCGGAATTGTAGTTGGGATGCTAAATAAAACTGGGTTAGGTATTAAAATAGGCTCTACAATTTTTTCTATAGGAGGCCAAAGTATATTTTTATCCTTATTGTTAGCGATGTGCGTTTGTATTGTTCTTGGCATGGGCATGAATATTACACCTGCATATCTGATTACTGTTGTAGTAGCTGCATCTCCTTTAATTCAATTAGGTTTATCGCCAATTGCTGTTCACTTATTTGTAATTTATTTCGCGGCTCTAGCAGGCGTTACACCCCCAGTTGCAGTTACTAGTTTTACTGCCGCTGGAATGGCTGGAGCAGACTCCATGAAGTCAGGTTATCTTGGCGTAAAATTAGGCCTAGCAGCTTACATTGCTCCTTTCTTGTTTACTTATAATACCGCTCTAATATTAAATGGGACCTTATTTCAATGTGCGGTATCCATCTTTTTAGCCTTGTTATCTGTTTTTAGCT
Organism: Acetomicrobium sp. UBA5826; assembly: GCF_002433005.1. Lineage (GTDB taxonomy): Bacteria > Synergistota > Synergistia > Synergistales > Acetomicrobiaceae > Acetomicrobium. Next base: position 77,281 of record NZ_DJHF01000012.1, read on the forward strand.
TGGTAGCATCAATAGTAGGAATATGGAAAGTAACATTAAAAACGTTATTTAGGGTTCTTTTGTTCGGCGGGGGACTTCTTACATTGCCTTATAGTTTGTCCTATACAAGAATTGCAATAGGAATTGCGCTTATAATAATAGTATATTTGTGGGCAAGGAAGGCGTCTAAGAATATAAAAATTGAAGATAAGGGTGCAAACGAAGTTCTTTCAAGGTAGCTAAAAAATGATTAAGCTTAAGATATATTTATATGACTATTGTAACTATTAGTTTATCATGATTGAATAGCTGAGAGAATTAAATAGATTAAAATTTATAACAAATTCTTTAGGAGACTTGTTTTTAACTATTCGTAAGAAGGAGGAAATATGTAAATGGGTATCAGAGAAGTACATGTGGATGAAATAATACCTGTCGTTGAAAGACTTTGCATCGAATCCAATATAAAGCTTCCCAAAGATGTTAAAGATAATTTATGCCAAGCATTAGAGGAAGAGGAATCTCCTCTTGGAAAAGAAGTATTAAAAGATATCATTAAAAACACTGAGATTGCCGAAAGAAAAAACATCCCTATCTGTCAGGATACAGGTTTTGCCGTTGTCTTCTTAAAAGTTGGTCAAGATGTGCATGTCGTTGGGGGCAGCTTAAACGATGCCATAAACGAAGGCGTAAGGTGTGGATATACCAATGGATATCTTCGTAAATCTATGGTTGTAGACCCCTTTTTAAGCAGAAAGAATACAAATGATAACACGCCTGCCATAATTCATACGGAAATAGTACCAGGTGACAAAATAAATATAATATTTGCCCCTAAAGGCGGTGGTAGTGAAAACATGAGTGCATTGCGCATGTTAAAGCCTGCCGATGGAGTAGAAGGTATTAAGAGGTTCGTACTGGAGACGGTCGATAGAGCCGGATCCAATCCCTGTCCTCCGATAATCGTAGGAGTTGGGGTAGGCGGGACTATTGAAATTGCTACCCTCATTGCAAAAAAATCACTCCTTCGTCCCCTCGGGCAACATCATCCGCAACCAGAAATTGCTAATCTTGAGCGAGAGTTGCTTAAAGAGGTTAATAAACTTGGCATAGGACCTCAAGGGTTTGGGGGTCTTGTAACTGCCCTTGGCGTGAACATTGAAACCTATCCGACTCATATTGCATGTTTGCCAGTTGCCATAAATATCCAATGCCATGTGGCACGTCACTTAGAAGTAGAAATATAAGCTGAAAAGGAGGATATTCATATATGTCGAAGTTATTAACCACCCCTCTAACCACAGATGTTATAGAGAGTTTAAATTGTGGAGACAAGGTCTTATTAAACGGGATTATATATACTGGACGTGATGCTGCTCATAAGCGTTTATATGAAATTATTAAAAAGGGTGAGAAACTCCCCTTTAATTTGGAAGGGCAAATAATATACTATGTAGGCCCATGTCCAGCCAAACCTGGAACTGTTATAGGCTCTGCCGGTCCAACGACAAGCGGGCGTATGGATCCCTATACTCCTATTTTATTGCAGCATGGACTTAAAGGCATGATTGGTAAAGGGCTGCGTTCCCGTGAAGTTGTTGAGGCCATCGTTGAATATAAAGCAGTATACTTCGCTGCCATAGGTGGAGCGGGGGCACTTCTTGCCGATAGCATTAAAGAAGCGGAAGTTTTGGCCTTCCCTGACTTAGGTCCTGAAGCTATATATAAGTTAAGAGTTGAAAATTTTCCTGTAGTTGTAGTAATAGACAGCAAGGGAAACGATCTATATAAGATAGGTCGGGAGAGATTTAAGAAGATCGAATTAGCATAATCCAAGTATTAATTGTCAGTCTAGCTATGTATTAAATTTTTATAGTAATGAGAAATTATTTTCGAAAGGGGAAAAATTATAAATGGGACTCACTAAGGAAGAAATGCTAGAAAGGGCCAAAAAGCCTGCAGAGGAAGCTGTGAAGCTGCATCGTTTCTATAGGGGAAAAATGCAAACGGTACCGAAGTGTTGTATAAGGGATATCTCCGATTTCGCCATATGGTATACTCCAGGAGTTGCGGAACCATGCAAAGAAATAAACAAAAACCCCGAATTGGTTTATGAATTTACCAATAAGGCGAACATGATAGCAGTGGTTACCGACGGCACCAGGGTGTTGGGCCTTGGAGATATAGGACCCGAAGCTGGATTGCCCGTCATGGAAGGAAAGTGCATGCTCTTTAAGTATCTTGGTGGTGTGGATGCCGTGGCCATCTGCCTTGATACGAAGGACCCCGACAAATTTATAGAGACGGTCAAGAATTTAACTCCTGCCTTCGGAGGGATAAACCTTGAAGATATAGCTCAACCAAAGTGTTTTTACATACTTGACGAACTTAGAAAAGATTGCAAGATACCCGTATGGCACGACGATCAGCAGGGAACTGCTGCGGTTAACCTTGCCGGATTGTACAGTGGACTTAAGGTTACGGGCAAGAAGATCGAGGAGATCAAGGTTGGTTTCTTGGGTTGCGGCGCTGCCAACGTTGCAACGATAAGGGTTTTAATAAGCGCTGGTGTCGACCCAAAGAACATATTAATAGCAGACAGCAAAGGAGTAATTCATTCGGATAGACAAGATCTAGAGGGGGTTAAGTACGACGTTAAACTACATCTTGCACAGATCACAAACTCAGAGAAGGTAAGTGGACCTCAGGAGAAAATCTTTGAGGATGCGGATGTAGTATTTTGCTACACCAAACCAGGGCCTGATGTAGTGAAAAAGGAGTGGGTGGCGAAAATGGCCAAAGATGCCATGCTTTTTGCCTGTGCCAATCCAATTCCCGAGATATGGCCTTGGGAAGCCAAGGAGGCTGGTGCACGAATAGTGGCGACGGGAAGGTCCGACTTCCCTAACCAGATAAATAACTCGCTTATATTTCCAGCAGTTTTTAGGGGAACGCTCGATGTAAGGGCATCTGTAATTACTGATGAGATGTGTATTGCTGCTGCCAAGACGTTATCCGATTGTGCCGAAAAGATAGGTTTAAATGAAGATTGTTTAATCCCCACCATGGATCAAACGTGGGTGTATCCCGAGGTTGCTGCATCGGTCGGAGCAAAAGCTATCGAACAGGGCGTTGCAAAGTTAACAGCGACCCGAGATGAGCTGGTCAAGATGGCGGATGAAAGGATACATTTTGCTCAGGAGATGACCAAATTGCTCATGAAAGAGGGATTAATAAAGTCTATATAATTATATAATTTAGCTTAGCTTAGGTTGTACCTCTCTAGCCCATAATTAAAAAAAATCAGGGAGGGATTCTATGCGTGTTTTCATGAAGGTATCAATGGTGCTTGTTGTGCTCATGCTAACTATGGGCATGAGCAGTAATGGTGGAGAGGCGGCTGGCAAGGTTTTTATTCGTATACCAACCGCTAGTATGGGAGGATCTTTTTATCCTGCCGGTTCAGTTATTGCGAGTCTTATCAACGACAAGTTAGGTTGTGAAGGGATCATAGCATCAGCTCAAGAATCGGGTGGCTCTCCTGAGAATATTAACATGATGTCGAGAGGTGAGGCGGAAGCGGCAGTTCTTATAACTAGCGTTGTCGTTGATGCATGCTATGGTAGAGGAGCATTTAAGGATAGGCCATATAAAGATGTTCGAATGATAACGATATTGTGGCCAAACGTTGCTCAAATGGTCGTGACTGAAAAATCAGGCATTAAAACATTTCAAGATTTGAAGGGCCAGAGGATCTCTGTTGGTCAACTTGGAAGTGGTACTGAGCCTTGTACAATAGCTGCCTTGGCTGGTGCCGGGATGACCTATAAAGATATAATTCCAGAGTTTCTTGGTTTCTCCCAGTCTGTAGATGCTATAAGGGATGGTCGTATTGTGGCTGCGCAGCTTTCTGGGGGGATTCCTCATCCTTCAGTGCTTGAGTTATTTGCCAGCAAGGCGGGAGTCAGATTGCTCTCTATGTCTCAAGAGGAGATTAAGCGTGCCTGTGAGTTATATCCGGAGTTTACTGAGTTTACGATACCAGCTAATACATATCCTGGCCAGAATTATGATGTACACACTATTACTACTACAACTACTTTAGGCATCAGGAAAGATATCCCGGAAGAACTTGTATACAAAATTACCAAAACCATCTTTGAGAACCTTGACTATATTCACATGTCATATGATGCACTTAAGTATATGTCGCTCGAGCATGCTTTGAATGGTCTGGTTACTCCACTCCATCCCGGGGCACTACGTTACTTCAAGGAATGTGGCCTTGACATACCGGAGAAGTTAGTTCCACCAGAATGCAAGGAATAAAGACTTGCGCTGAACTACAAAAGCAAGCAAGACAATGCAAACACAAAAGGGGAGGTTCTGATTTTTTGGAATTGGGACCTCGCCATATAATTGGGACCTCTTATCATATCAAGGTAGGGTTTACTAAAAGCATAGTACGTACGTGAAATGAAGGGGGTATGAGGATGACAACTAATATTGCTGCCTCGAAAACCAAGTCAAACTTGATGCAGCAGTCAAGAGTAGCGGCTATATGTTCTGTGATTGCTGTGGCCTTTTCGTTGTTTGAGATATGGGCAAACAGTTTTTCATATCTTCCAACACTTAAAATTAATGCGATACATCTATCATTTCTGCTATTGTTATGTTTCTTGATGTATCCAATGAAGTGTGGAGCAACGCTATTTAGGATCATAGACTTGATCTTCGCTATTGTGAGTGTAGGATGCACTCTATATTTTTGCTTCTCATTTAATGCCCTTTATACTAGAGGTATGGTCCCTATTCCTCGGGACTACATAATTGCAGGTGTGGGACTTGTGCTTACACTCGAAGCATGTCGAAGGGCTGCAGGACTAATACTTCCGATATTATCAATCATGTTCCTGCTCTATGCTAGGTACGGACAGTACTTTCCAGGTATTTTAGCTCATGGTGGTTTTTCGTGGTCAAATATAATGTTCAAGATGTTCATGATAGATACAGGTGTTTTTGGTACTACGTTAACTATTTCTGCTACGTATCTTTTTTTGTTCGTGCTCTTTAGCGAACTTCTTGCAAAGACGGGGGTTGGCGAGTTTTTTAACAATTTCGCGTTAGCGCTATTGGGTCATAGAAGAGGTGGCCCAGCCCAAGTAGCAGTGGTATCATCTGCTTTAATGGGCACCCTAAGCGGTAGCTCCATAGCAAATGTTGCTACTTCTGGTAGTTTTACTATTCCTCTTATGAAAAGCATAGGATATTCCCCAGACTTCGCTGCTGGTGTGGAAGCTTTAGCATCAACTGGTGGTATGATCATGCCACCAGTGATGGGGGCAGCTGCATTTCTTATGGTTGGGTTTCTCGGGGTTCCATATGCTACAATCATGTATGCTGCTATAATACCTGCTATTCTTTACTATATATCTTTGTGGTTTGTGATCGAGATGGAAGCACAACGCTTGGGACTTAAAGGCCTGCCAAAAAATGATCTTCCCAGGCTCAGGCAAGTGCTTAAACAGGAAGGATACCTGATAGTTCCAGTAGTTGTAGTCGTTTATGGCATTGTTACAGGGATCACCGTGATAAAGGCAGCATTTGAAGGCATGATATCGTCTGTATTAATTAGCATTGTTGGTAGAGAGTCAAGGATGAATCTGGGTAGAAAGATTATTGACGCACTTGATAGTGGGGCACGTCGAATGGTTCCAATTGGTCTAGCTTGTGCTGTGGCAGGTATAATAGTTGGAGTTACAGGTATGACTGCATTAGGCTCTACGCTTGCCTATAACATAATAGAACTTTCGGGGGGTAGCGTATTACTCGCATTGGTGCTTATACTTTTCACCTCCTTGGTGGCAAGCATGGGTCTTCCTGCCACAGCCTGTTATGTAGTGGTAGCAACTGTTACTGCCCCAGCCCTGATACGTATGAACATCCCCCCTCTTGCAGCCCATTTTTTTGTCTTTTGGTATGGCTGCCTTTCTGGGATTACGCCTCCTGTGGCTTTGGCTTCATATACTGCGGCAGGAATTGCGGGTTCGATCCCAAATAAGACAGCCATAACTGCATTCCGTATGGCTGTACCGGGGTTTTTACTTCCATTTCTTATGGTGTATCGACCAGAGTTGCTGGGGATAGGCGTAACATTGCCAAAATTATTAACCTCCACGGGCATAGCCGTTGTGACATGTTTATCTACAGCATGCTGTACTCATGGCTACTTTGTGGGAAAACTCTCGCTTTGGGAAAGAGTTTTGATGGGGATTAGTAGCCTGATGCTTATAAAACCTGATGTATGGTCGTATTTCGGAGTGTTTATTATACTCGGTGTACTTCTATATCACTGGTATCATAGTAGTGCTAGTACAAATTGAGATTATTAGTGTGACAATGTAACGAGTCTATTAGTTGAGGCTGATGTTGTTTAAACATTTTTTTCTTAAGAGCCTGTTGTATAACTCATCCTCACACGATCTGGAAACAGAGATTCTCGGGATGGTTGCCCTTTTATCAAATTTGAGGAAAATCGCCAGGCTCTATAATCTTTAGTGTGGAAATTTGACACAAAAATATAATAGTGGTAAGAACTAACCAAACCCATCAAGAAAGGAGGCTCTTGTCACCATGGCCAAAGGCCATAAATATTGTATCAACAATTTGCTCAGGCTAGACGATCTAAAGGTAATAGAAGAAGTAAAGGAGGCAGATGAAGACGTCATTGTAATTATAAAGTTCAGCCAAGAAAGGAGAAGAAGAGCTTCTGTCCTCACTGCGGCTCAAAGTGTCTTTACAGACACGGCCATGCAAGACCAAGGAAGGTGCTGCATGCTTACGTTTGCGGTAAGAGGATATACCTAAAGATTCAGAGACTGCAGAGGTGGAAGTGCAGGAGGTGCGGTCGTACCTCCATCCAACAACTTGAGATATGAAGTTCAATAACTGAGCTCATTATAAATTTGTATGAGGTCTTCGTTCTGTTTCCATCCCTCATATGAAGTTCAATAACCGGCAAGAGACAAGTTGTCAACGCCGGCTTTAATTTGACCCATCTGTGCCGGTTTAAAAATGACCCCCACCCCAGCTTTTAACTAAACATTGGCTTGGGGGTTTTTATACAGCCCCGTCTTCGCCCTGTCCTTTAGGCGATAACTGTTTCCCCTGATGTTAATGATATGGGCATGATGTAATAGCCTGTCCAACACTGCTGTCGCCAACACTGAATCGCCCATCAGCTCTCCCCATTCCCCAAATCCCTTGTTGCTCGTAAGTATGATGCTCCCCTTTTCGTAACGTGCGCTTATAAGCTGGCAAAATAAGCTTGAACCAAGGCTGTCTAAAGGTAAGTATCCCACTTCATCCACGACGAGCAGTTTTGTAGAAGAATATACCTTCATCCGCCTCATTAAAGATTGATTTTCGTATGCCCTTTTTAGGTCTTCTACCATCCTCATAAGGGTGGTGAAGTATACCGAGATCCCACGAGAAAGAGCTTCCATGGAAAGGTCCATTTGGCCGTGGCCCTGGAGATAGAGGCTTGCAGGAAGGGACTGAAAGTTGGTTTCTACAGGAAAACTTCGAGGACGTAAA
>NZ_DJHF01000022.1:0-149714 GCF_002433005.1 Acetomicrobium sp. UBA5826
GTAGCCAGCGGAGGTATCATTCAACATATCACCTACCCGGACAATTTCATGCAGGAGATGGAAACTACTATTAGCCAGATTGCCGGGCTTTCCGATGATCCCTTAATGAAGGCAATCATCGTCAACCAAGCCATTCCCGGAACCACCGAGGCATTTAGGCGCGTAAAGGAAAGAAGGCCTGATATCCTTTGCTTCGCCGGAGAAGCACACGAAGACCCCGGAGTTATCGAATCAGTAGCCGACCTTGCGATCAACGTACACAACATCTACAGAGGTTACCTAATACCTCTTGCCGCCAAGAAGATAGGGGCTACCGACTTCGTCCACATATCCTTCCCTCGTCATATGAGCTACGAACTGCTATCGAGAAGGCGCAACATAATGGAAGCAGCATGTAACGACATAGGCCTTAAATTCCACTTCGAGACGGCTCCGGATCCCGTAAGCGATGTGGGAGTAGCGGGAGCACAGCAGTTTATACTCGAAAAAGTTCCGGCATGGCTTGAAAAATACGGACCCAATACTGCCTTTTTCTGCACCAACGACGCCCACACCGAACCGTTGATCAGGCAAATAGTCGCTCACGGCGGATACTTCGTAGAAGCCGATCTGCCTTCGCCTCTGATGGGATACCCCGGAGCATTGGGAATTGACCTCTCTGCCGAGAAGGGCGATTTTCTGGCCATCACCAAGAAGATCGAAGAGGTAATCATTGAAAAAGGTGCATCCGGACGATTGGGGACCTGGGTTTACTCCTACGGTTATACGACTACTGCAGGATTAGGTGAGCTGGCAATACGCATCCTCGATGGAAAGGCCGAGATATCCTTGGAAGACCTCGCAGCCTGCTATGAAAAATTCACTCCCGGCGCTACGTGGAACTGCGGTTATTACGTGGACCTCAACACCGGCATAGAAAAGACAAATCACATGTTGGTGTACCAAGATACATATGTCTTTGGCAAGGGCTTCCTCGAGATGACCAAGGTTGAAGTTCCGGAGAAATATCTAACCATTAAGTAAGTGATTCTCTGTAAAAGGCATGTAAATCAGTGTTAACCAGAGGGGAAGCGGGGCTTCCCCTCTGCAATCTTGTGCTCATGTTAAAGGAGTAAGAGGTGAATTGAATGTCTTCAACGCTGCTTAAAATGCAAGGTATTACCAAGTCCTTTTTCGAGAACAAGGTATTGCGGAATGTCAATATCACTCTCGAAAGAGGGGAAATATTAGGCCTGGTTGGCGAAAACGGTGCCGGGAAATCCACTTTAATGAACATACTTTTCGGCCTGCCCATCATATTTGAAACAGGGGGCTTCGAGGGGAAAATCTATCTTGAGGACCAAGAGATGCACTTTACCAGCCCGTTACAGGCTCTTGATGCCGGCATCGGAATGGTGCACCAAGAATTTTCACTAATACCGGGGTTCACTGCCGCAGAAAATATCGTTCTCAACAGAGAGTCCACCATGTATAACTTTTTGGTAGAAATATTTGGCGAAAGGCTTGCAACTTTAGATTACCCAAAGATCAAATCCAGAGCCACAAACGCTATCGGAAGATTAGGGCTTTCCCTGGATCCGGACATGATTGTCTCCGAAATGCCCGTAGGACACAAGCAGTTCACCGAGATAGCACGAGAAATTGAAAAGGAAAACACCAAATTACTGGTATTGGACGAGCCTACTGCCGTACTAACCGAATCAGAGGCAAAGATATTGCTCGATGCCATGAGACGCCTGGCATCTCAAGGAATAGGCATCATATTCATATCTCACAGGCTGCAGGAAGTATTAGAAGCATGCGATCGCATCGTCGTCTTGAGAGATGGAGAGATAACCCTCGAGAAAAAGGCCAACGAAACAAACCTGCGCGAGATAGCAAGTGCAATGGTAGGGCGCCGAATTGAAGGTTTGACTCAAAGGACCGGAGAGGATAGGGCCTTTACAAAGCCGATTTTAACAGTCGAACATCTCTGGGTAGACATGCCCGGCGAAACTGTGAGGGACGTCAATCTCGAGGTATACGAGGGTGAAATATTGGGCATTGGTGGTTTGGCAGGTCAGGGGAAACTCGGAATAGCAAACGGAATAATGGGGCTTTTCCCGTCAGGCGGAAAGGTCACCTTTCAAGGAGATGAACTGCCTTTGAACAATCCCGCCGTTCCCTTAAAAAAGGGGATCGGTTTCGTATCCGAAGACAGGCGAGGAGTGGGGTTGATCCTCGATGAGGGAATTGCGTTTAATATAGTCTTTACCGCGATGCAAATACACGACGCATATCTCAAAACTTACCTGGGCGGTCTCGTAAAGTGGAGGAACGATCAAGAGATCGTAAAGGCAGCGAAACAATACATAGAGATGCTTGCAATCAGATGCGTTCACGAAAACCAAAAGGTCAAGGAGCTCTCAGGAGGAAACCAGCAGAAGGTATGTCTGGCCAGGGCTTTCGCCCTTGACCCGAAGCTGCTTTTCGTATCCGAGCCCACAAGGGGTATCGATATTGGAGCGAAAAAACTTGTTCTCGATATGATATATCAGCGCAACAGGCAACACGGGACCACAATTGTAGTGACCTCCTCCGAGCTCGAAGAAATGCGTGCCATCTGCGATCGTATAGCAATAGTTCACGAAGGAAAAATTGCGGGCATACTTCCCGCTTCAAGCGACAGCTCAGAGTTTGGCCTTCTCCTGATGGGGGCTAAGGCATCAAACGAGGAAGGTGTGATCTCAGTTGGATAGGATAAAAAAATTCATCATTGACATTGGGTGGCCTCGTGCCATCATCGCTCTCTTTTTGTTGGCCCTCTTCGTCATAGCGCCATTCGTAAACGTCCGACTTGACTCTTCCATAAGCGATACCTTGGTAAGATTTGGTATGAACGGCGTATTGGTTTTAGCCATGGTTCCAATGATACAATCCGGTTGCGGGCTCAATTTTGGATTGCCTCTTGGAATCATAGCTGGGCTTCTAGGTGCAACGATGAGCCTAGAGTTCAACGCTGTCGGATTTCTTGGTTTTTTCATGGCAATCGCCTTGGCCACGCCATTCGCTCTCATATTTGGTTGGGGTTACGGACAGCTTTTGAACAGGGTCAAGGGCGGAGAGATGATGATAGCGACCTATGTTGGCTTTTCCTCCGTCGCTTTCATGTGCATAATGTGGTTGCTTTTGCCTTATAATAACCCCACTATGGTATGGGGATACGCAGGGAAAGGCCTTCGAACCACGATTAGCGTTCAAGAATATTGGGGCGGCGTTCTTAACAATTTCCTTTCGATAAGGATCGGCGAATTTTTCTACATCCCCACCGGCACCATATTGTTTTTTGCCCTTATGTCCCTGCTTATATGGATGTTCTTTCGCACCAAAATGGGTACTGCCATATCGGCTGTCGGCGCCAATCCCGACTTTGCCCGAGCCGCTGGGATAAACATAGACAGAATGCGAACGATATCTGTAATGTTGTCCACGCTGCTTGGAGCTATAGGAATAATCGTTTACGAACAGAGCTTCGGATTCATTCAGCTTTACATGGGACCCTTCTTTATGGCCTTCCCGTCGGTGGCAGCCATCCTGCTCGGCGGTGCCTCGATCAATAGAGCCACTCTAACGCATGTCGTGATCGGCACGTTCCTATTTCAAGGCATATTAACGATGACGCCTTCCGTAATTAATAGCATGCTGCAGACGGATATGTCGGAGGTAATTAGGATCATCGCATCCAACGGTATGATCCTCTATGCATTGACAAGGGGAGTAAGGGTGAAATCGCGATGAAAAAGAGAGAGGCTAAATTTACAATAAAAAGATTTTTGATGACAAACATCGTGCCAATTCTTTTTATACTGTTGTCAGCCTTTGCCATACCAATTTCGCAATTTTCGGCGAACTACCTGATACAGGAGATGCTAATTCGCCTGGCGAGAAACTCTTTTCTGGTGCTTTCCCTTCTGATACCGATCATAGCAGGCATGGGCCTGAATTTTGGCATGGTGCTAGGTGCAATGGCCGGACAAATAGGGCTGATACTCATTACCGACTGGAAGATATTGGGTATTCCGGGAATGGCCTTGGCCGCCATAATAGCAACTCCCCTGGCGATAGCCCTGGGGTGGATGTGCGGTACTATACTAAATCGTGCCAAGGGAAGAGAAATGGTCACTTCCTATATATTGGGGTTCTTCGTAAATGGCCTCTATCAACTGGTCGTACTCTACTTTTTCGGATATTTAATACCAATACGCAGCCCGGAACTGGTGCTTTCCAGAGGCTATGGCATCAGGAACGCCGTCAATCTCTTGGGCATCAGGAACTGCCTGGACTATTTTATTCCAGTTACAATTCATGGCGTTAAAGTCCCCCTGGGAACTTTCATCGTTATTGCCATATTCAGCGCCTTTATAGTATGGTTCCGTCGCACCAAGCTAGGGCAGGATATGCGAGCTGTCGGCCAAGATATGGAAGTGGCTCGTTCGGCGGGCATTGCCGTAGAGCGCACCAGATTGATCTCTATAGTGATTTCGACGGTGTTGGCAGCTTACGGACAGATAATATTTTTACAAAACATAGGCACCCTCAACACTTATAACAGCCATGAACAGGCTGGGATGTTCGCCATCGCAGCGCTGTTGGTAGGAGGAGCAAGTGTAGCGAAGGCAACTCTACCCAACGTCTTCGTAGGAGTCGTGTTATTCCACCTCATGTTCGTCGTATCGCCCATGGCCGGCAAATACCTAATAGGACAAGCACAGCTTGGAGAATACTTCCGAGTTTTCGTCTCTTATGGGGTTGTCGCTTTGGCTCTGGCTATATACGAGTGGCGCCGCGCTCAGGAACGGGCATATGCAAGGCGCATGTTTAGGGGCGAAGCGTAAGAAGATGTACGTCCCATGCAATTTTTCCCGGAGGGGGTAATAAATTTGAAGAAACGCCTTATTATGCAAATTGGCCTCGTCGTTCTGCTAATCGTAATAAGCATATTCTTATATCGAATCGGCAAGGGCTTCCAACTGATCGTAGAAAATAAAAATTATACTCTGGGTGACGTCGTATACGAAGCAGAGGGTCCAGTTAGGGTTACTTTCGATGACGAAATCCAGTTAGACCTCAAGAAAAACAGGGCCGATCTGGCCATCTTGGTTGGCTACGGCAAACATAAGATAAAAGTGGAAGTTTTGGACAACAACGGCAACACCATAAGGACAGTCGAAAAGACCTTTTCTCTCAGCGGCAAAGAAGGAGATCTTGTGAGCATACCTGCTCTGCTCAACGGAAGCGACAAATGGATCTTCAGGCGAAACGTTACTTAAGGCATGCTTAAACACCCGATAAGCTCCCACCCCAAGCCATGAGTGGGAGCTTATTTTTTCGATTACGAAGCAATTTGGTTGGCATCAATTTGTGGATTCTCAAGCTTCAAGGATCATTTCGTCCATCCCGCCGCCCGGGGGAACCATCGGGAAGACCTTCTCCTTCGTAGGAACAATGCATTCCACCAATGTAGGCCCTTCTTGACTTAATGCCATTTGAAGTGTAGAGCTGATCTCATGAGAACGTTCAATTCGATAGCCCTTCACTCCAAACCCTCTTGCTATTTCCACCAGCGAGCGCGACGGCGCTTCATTGGTGGCCGAATACCTTTCGTTCCAGAACAGCTCTTGCCATTGCCTTACCATGCCAAGGCTGGAATTGTTTATGACAATCAGCTTGACGGGCAAATTATATCTGACGCAAGTCTCGAGCTCCTGTACGTTCATCAAAAAGCTTCCGTCACCGGAAATACAAAGGACGGGTCGGTCTAAAAGGGCAAAGGCCGCACCAATTGCAGCAGGAAGGCCGTATCCCATAGTCCCAAGACCTCCGGAAGACAAAAAGGTTCCTGGAAACTTTACCTGCCAGTGAAGGGCAGCCCACATCTGGTTTTGTCCCACCTCAGTGGAGACTATTTGTTGAGGTTCGACCATTTTTCTAAGAGACATCAAAAGGACGCGAGGAGTTATGTAAGAGCTGTCATCGTCGCATAGTTCCTCCTGTTTAAATTTCTCTATGTCCTTGAGCCAGGTGGAACGGTCGCGAGCTTTAATTTCCCTATGCAAACTCGATATAATCTTTCCTGCATCGCCTATCAGAAAGTGAGACGCTCTTATGTTCTTGTTGATTTCCGCAGGATCGACATCGATATGTATGATCTTTGCATTTGGAGCAAAGCGGGTTGCTCTACCCGTCGTCCTGTCGGAAAAACGTGTTCCTACCCCAATGACCAGATCGGCTTCCAGGATCGCCCTATTGGCCGCAGGGCGCCCGTGCATTCCGGCCATGCCCAAGGACAAAAAATTTCCTTCTGGATAGGCCCCTTTGCCCATGAGAGTGGTAGCCACAGGCATCCTGAATTCATCGATAAAGCTGCTAAATGCTGCGCTTGCTCGGGAGTGTATAACCCCTCCCCCAAGAAGCAACAAGGGCCGTTCGGCTTTATTGATGGCCTCAACCACATCGCCCCACATCGTAAGATCCTCGTTCCTTTCGGGATGATATCCCGGAAATTCTAACTTGGGAGGATAGACAAACTCTCCTTCCTCGTTTTGAACGTCCACGGGCAAAACTATCAAAACGGGACCCGGCCTTCCTGTTGTGGCGATGTAAAAGGCCCCACGCACCGCCTTTGGAATTTCAGAAGCGCTTTTTACCAAAAAGCTGTGCTTCACCATTGACATGGAACAGCCAAAGATATCGGCCTCCTGAAATGCATCAGTTCCCATCACCTTCGTAGCTACCTGGCCGGCGATCACGACCACAGGAATGGAATCCATATAGGCCGAAGCCAAGGGAGTCACTATATTGGTAGCACCGGGTCCCGACGTAACGAAACAGACGCCCGGTTTTCCCCTTACCCTCGCATATCCGTCGGCCGCATGCCCTACCGCTTGTTCATGGCGCATCAATACGTGTCTTATCTTTGAATCGTATAGGGCATCATAAAGCGGAATTACTGTCCCTCCAGGGTATCCGAACACCGTCTCCACGGCCTCTTCTTCCAACGCCTTAATTATCATCTGTGCCCCTGTCAAACGCATTTAACTCACATCCTTTGGATAATTGAGGCAACCGTGTCTCCGACTTCTGAAGTTGTCGCCTCACCACCAAGCTCTATAGGATGTCTTTGCCGCGGAAAGGCCCTTAAATATTCCAAAACAGCATTTTTTACGGCTTCGGACGCCTCGGCTTGTGCAAGATGTTCAAGCATTAAACCTGCCGACAATATGGCAGCTAAGGGATTTGCCCTTCCTGTACCGGCTATATCGGGCGCAGAACCATGAACCGGCTCGAACATCGATAGGCCATCTCCTATGTTTGCGCTGGGCGACAAACCCAACCCGCCCGTAAGTCCCGCCAGGAGATCGCTTACGATGTCGCCAAACAAATTTGGACATAAGATCACGCCATATCCCGAGGGATCTCTTGCAAGCTGATAACAGAGGGCATCTACATTGACCAGTTTAAGCGATATCCCCTCTTTTGAGGTCTCCTCTTTCGCTATTTCTTCCCAAAAGCCGTACAGCTCTTTCACGGCGTTTGATTTCGTCGCTAGCACTATTTCGCTTGCCTTTCTGCGACGGGCCAAGTTGCAGGCATAGCGCGTAATGCGCCTAACGCCCATTTCCGTAGCCAAAGCCAACTGTGCAGCAAATTTCATGGAAGGATCAACTTTTAGGGAAAGGGCTCCCTTTAATTTATATGAAGGTCTCTTCATATCCACCGTTGCCTCGATCTCTTCGTTAGAAAGAAAGCCCAAACCTACGTAAAGGTCTTCGGTGTTTTCTCTGACCACAACTATATCCATATCCTCTCCCTTCTTCAAAGGCGTAGGAACATTGGGATAGGTTGAGGCAGGCCTCAAATTAACGTATTGATCGAAATGAAACCTCGTCTTCAGCAATATTCCCCGTTCAAGGACACCCGGAGGAACCCTGGGATCTCCTATGGCTCCCTGCAGCAGCGCGCAGCACTGCTGCATCTCTTCCAACGCTTCGTCCGGCAAGATCTCTCCTGTATTCAAGTAGTGTTCGGCCCCGTAGGGAAATTTCCTCCACTCCACGGAAAAACCAAACGAACTTGCAGCAGTTTCAACGACCTTTCGCGCCTCAGCAATCACGTCTTTCCCTATGCCATCTCCCGGCAAAAGCCCGATACGATACGTCATTTTAGCATCATGGGCCATCTTCCCCACCCCCTCTCCTCGACATTACACCGTGCTCACATACTGCGGAAAGATGTTAATCCCTCTAGCCTCCGCAATTTGGACCAGTCGATTTACGGCGTTTAAATAGGCCTTTATGCTCGCCTCTATGACGTCGGTGCTCGCTCCTCTTCCTTGGGCCAACACGCCCTTTAATTTCACAACTACCACCGCTTCTCCCACTGCATCGGAACGCTCGCTGACTGCGGAAATCTTGTAGCTGACCAACTCCGGTTCGATGTTTATTATCCTTTTTATCGCCTTGTAAGCTGCATCAACAGGGCCGTTGCCTGTGGCGGCATCGCTCACAGTCCTTTCGCCGTCGGAAATCACCACGGTAGCAGATCCCCTGCCGCCCGCTCCTACATTGACCATGAAATCCCTCAACTCAAAGGTCTTCTTCGTTGCGCCTCCAAGAATTTCGTCCACGACCAAAGCTTCAATATCGCCGTCGCTGACGATCCCCTTTTTATCGCATAAATCCTTGAATAACACGAAGGCCTTTGCCATCTCTTCTTCGTTTAAATGATATCCGAGGCCTTTTATCCTCTCCGAAAAGGCGTGTCTCCCGGAATGCTTTCCCAACACCAATTTAGTGTCGGGAGCTCCTACGTCCCGAGGTCTCATGATCTCGTATGTCCTCTTATCGCATAAGACACCGTGCTGATGTATTCCGGCCTCATGAGAAAAGGCGTTATCTCCCACGACTGCTTTATTGGGAGGTACGACGAAACCCGTCAATCGAGACACAAGCCTGCTAGTGGGATAAAGGTGAGTAGTGTTTATGCCTGTCTCGGTTCCAAAGTACTCTTTTCTGGTACGCAAGGCCATGACAATTTCTTCCAGTGAAGCGTTGCCGGCGCGTTCGCCTATTCCGTTTATTGTGCACTCTACCTGTCTTGCCCCCGCCTTAACTGCAGCCAGGGAATTTGCCACGGCCAAGCCCAGGTCATCATGACAGTGAACCGACCATATTACATCTTCTCTGCCTACGCCCTTCATCACCCTAGAAAAGAAATCTCCAAATTCTTCGGGTATGGCGTATCCTACGGTATCGGGCAAGTTCAAAGTGGTTGCCCCGCAATCTGCTGCGACCTTGAAGGCTTCTATCAGAAATTCGGGGTCGGACCTGCTGCCATCCTCAGCGGAAAATTCCACGTCGGCAACGAGGCTTTTGGCATAACTTACAGCGGAACGAATTTCTTCCAACACTTCTTCCCTCGTCATCTTGAGCTTATATTGCATATGGATATCGCTTGTGGCTATGAACACGTGAATGCGCGGACGCTCTCCACATTTTACCGACTCAAAGGCAGCCCTTATATCTTCTCTTCTTGTCCTAGACAATCCTGCTATGATAGGACCTTTAACCTTTTCAGCTATAAGTCGGACGGCTTCTGCGTCTCCCGGTGAAGCGGCAGGGAAACCGGCTTCTATGATATCTACGCCTAAGGCAGCCAATTGATAGGCAATGTGGAGCTTTTCCTGCGAATTTAAATTTATTCCCGGCGACTGCTCTCCATCTCTAAGCGTCGTATCGAATACTCTCACACGATCGTCACTCATCATTCGACATCTCCTTTTTTAATTTTCCGGAGCTTTTTTGGCATCGAGCCAGGGCATCATCTTTCTAAGTTCAAAGCCGACCCTTTCTATAAGGTGATTTTTCTCCCTCTGCTGCCAAGCTCTCATTTGAGGCCTGTTGCATTGATTTTCAAGTATCCAGTCTTTAGCAAAGCTGCCCTCTTGAATGTTTTTCAAAAGCTCCTTCATCGTCTCTCTGACTTTCGAGTCAATAACTTTCTTACCTGCTACCATGTCCCCATATTTGGCCGTATCGCTCACCGAATAGCGCATCCAAGACAGCCCTCCCTCATACATCATGTCCACTATCAGCTTAAGCTCGTTCAAACATTCGAAATAAGCAATTTCCGGCTGATATCCGGCCTCGACCAGGGTATCGAAACCTGCTTTGACCAACTCCGTCACTCCACCGCAGAGGACACCCTGTTCTCCAAATAGATCCGTTTCCGTCTCCTCGGCAAAAGTTGTCTCAATCAAACCTGCCCGTCCGCAACCTAAAGCACAGGCATAAGCTAAAGCCATCTCTCTGGTCGAACCCGACGCATTCTGATGAACTGCAAATAGCGCAGGAACGCCCTTTCCTTCCTGATAGGTTCTACGCAGCAGATGCCCAGGGCTTTTGGGAGCGACCATGAAGACGTCTACGGTGGAAGGGGGTATGATCTGATGAAAATGAATGGTAAAACCGTGGGCGAAAACCAGCGCTGCTCCATCTTTTAGGTTAGGAGCCACTTGTTCTTTGTAGATTTTAGCCTGGATGTGGTCGGGAACTAGAAAGACGACCAGGTCGCTCATGGCCACCGCCTCTTCCACATCTCGCACCTCCAAGCCATCCTGGCGTGCCCTTTCTATAGAAGAACTCCCTTTGTGAAGGCCAACCACTACGCTCAGACCACTGTCCCGCAAGTTCTGCGCATGGGCATGGCCTTGGCTTCCGTAACCCAATACTGCGACCTTTTTATTAGCCAAAACTTTTATGTCAGCATCTCCGTCATAATAAACCCTTGCCATATTCTATTCCTCCTTAATATTAGTCGTGCAAAATTTTATGCCAGTTTCAATTCATACTCTTCGCATCGGCCTGAAACTTTGCCTTCAAATCCCACGCGCTGCATTGCCACGGCTCCGCTTGAAGCTACTTCCAGAATCCCGAAAGGCCTCATGGCAGACAAGAAGGCTTCAACTTTGCCCTTGTCTCCGGTGACCTCGAAGACCAAGGCATCTCCGCCCACATCTACAGCTTTTCCTCGAAAGGCTTCGGCCGTTTGAAGCACATGAGGCCTGATCTCCAATGGAGCCGAAACCTTTATCAACATGATCCAACGTTCCACATAGGGAGCCTGGCTCAAATTTCTCACCTCCACTATCTCTATTAATTTATCCAGCTGCTTCACAATCTGGTCGACAACCCTTTCGTCGCCTTCTACAACCATGGTAAATCGGGAAATTCCCTCGATATGGCTATGACCCACGCTTAAGCTCTCCACGTTGTATCCTCTTCGTGCTATTAGGGCTGCTATCCTTGACAATACACCCGGCTTATCTTCTGACAAAACACCTATGACATACTTCACTGCTTTCACCTCCCTTCATGTAAAACAAATAAAAAAGGTCGGGGCCCATTTATGCTACGGGTCCCGACCTTGGAAGCTAAGGGTAATAAGAGCCCTATGCTCCGGGAGGGGACCCGCAGCTTATAATTATTAGAACTAGCACTAGGACCAATTCCATGCATACTACGTCCTGACGTAACATCTGCGTTTCCCCTCCTTCTAGCGGTAAATTTCCGATCATTCTAATTTGATCGCAGAGACATGTCAAGCAAATAAAATTATCTTGCAATTCAGAATATAAGGAGTCGCGTCCATCGTTACTTATTTGTTGCGATAGCTAGGAGACTCTGCATCACCTCCGCGTTATCGTAGGTTTCAAGCTTGCCTTCATCTCCAAGTTTGGCAATTGACGGATCTATGGGCAGTTTAGCCAAAATAGGGATGTTATGTTCTTCCAACTCTTCCGAGTGGCTAGAACCGAAGGGCTCCCACGCCTGATGACAGTAAGGACATATGGCATAACTCATATTTTCCACTGCACCCAAAACTGGTATGGACAACATGTTAGCCATGTTCACTGCCTTAATTACAACCATGGCCGAAAGGGACTGGGGTGATGTGACAGCCAAAAAACCATCTAAAGGCAATAGTTGCATGATCGTGAGGGGAGCATCAGAAGTGCCAGGCGGCAAGTCTACCAACAGATAGTCAATCTCTTCCCACATCACATCTTCCCAAAATTGCTTTATAACGTTTGCTATGAGGGGTCCTCTCCATATCACAGGTTTGTACGGATCATCTAGGAGAAGATTTACGGACATTACGCGGATCCCAAGATTTGGCGAAACCGGTGGAATTAAGCTGGAAAAAGCAGTCTTAGGCATTCCATCCACCCCTAAAAGTTTTGGAATGGATGGCCCTGTGAGGTCTGCGTCCAGAATACCTACCTTAAATCCTTGTCGCTGTAAAGCTACAGCTAACAGAGCAGTAACAGAGCTTTTTCCAACGCCCCCTTTGCCACTTCCTATAGCCAATACATGATCCACTCCCACTTTCTTGGCTTTGGCGATTGGCGCACTATCGTGGTCTTCATTCATAACGAATTCCTCCTTCGTTCCCAATTGATTATCCTGATCCAAACATACATGACTCTCCGTGAGGAAAAAACACAAGAAACTCCTTTTCGTTCCTCATAAAGCAAACGCTGTATATTATACTTTATAGATAATGAATATCAATATCTATAATACCGAAGCGAAGGAACTATTCTTTTGGATTCTCATCACCGGTAAGTTTTCGCACTAACCATTGAATAGAGCCTCCCATATATTGACATAGCAACTCCTCTTGATAAAATCATAAATGAGTATCAATTTCAATATACTTAAAGTTAAGGAAATAACGCAAAGAGATTCGTCAACCAAAAAATAGGAGGTGTAACAGAAATGCAAAAGGAGATAGGTTCAGCAATTATGGCGGCAAATACCTTCGTCGAAAATGAGACCAGCGATCGTCTTGAAGCACTCACGAGAGGACATGGAATGCTCAATCTCGCTGTGTATAGTGTAGCTAACGTAGTAGTCAAAGAAATCCTTCAGGGGCGCAGCATAAAGCTTTCAGACGCTAATATGGAATATCTACCAGTGGATGCAATAGTAGAAGCTGGGATAAAAGCGGCCAAAGAGGCTGGTGCTGATGCAGCAAACGCTGCCCTCATTGTTGCAGCGTTCTTAAATCTCATGGGAACAGCGTCGAGAGCCGGAGTCCCGGCTGGGAACAGAAAGCTTGGTTCGTTGGCCAGGATTAAGGCCGGCGCATGTAGAGCCGGTGTTCAAGCAATACCCACTTCTAAGCTAACTAACAAAGTTTCAGGCTTTCCTGCAGTTAAAGCAATTTACGAAGCTATTGACAAGGGCGAGATATGTCGTTTTAGCGGAGAAGTTGTCCCTCCCTTCGTAGCAGGTGGAGCCGTTTATGGTCATAGCGTTTTAGGAGAGGATATGATTTACGTTGATCTAGCTAAAAAGGGGACGAAAGTAGGAGTGGAGGCCATGTTTAGAGCATACCAAGGTGTTGGCATCAACCCTAATCCATGGCTTTCGGCTGCAATCGCAGCAGCTGCTGTTCTAGAAATAGTTAATCCGGATGGAATGATAGGTCAAGAATATGGCGAATTTTTTGTCCAGGGAACAGGATATCTTGTCGGCAAGGGCGCTGCAGAAGCGGCCGGACTTCCCCCAAAGCTTCATATGCGCGGAACCGGGAAGGAATACGACACAGCGACGTTAATTGGAGATATGGGAATGATCTTGAAGGATGTTGGAGCACCCACCGTAGTCGGAATGATGACCCTTAACGAGATGATAGCGATCTTTCAGGAAGGTCCCATGATTGGCGCAGGATTTGGAGCAGGTCCCGTTAACCCCCCGCTTGCTCATCTTGTAGCTGATTCCATATGTGCTTCCATTAAGCTCCTTGAGACTGGCGGAGATGTCGAGGCAACTGCGGACATGATACGTGACATGAAGCTTAATGAATGGATCGATCCAGAGATTGCCGCAGCTTCGGCAAATATGGTAGCTCACAAAGCAGAGCAACTCACGCGCGGCCCGGTTACGGAGGCAGTCATTAAGGGAACCCAGGGAATTCGTTACAACATGGAGTACCGCATAGCCAAGTACACATGGGATGGCCTCAAGGCAGGCAAGACCCTTGAGGAAATATGCCATGACATAGATCTCAAGAGGCTAACGAAGGTTGAGGAACGTTCGAGCATGATATTCAGCAGCTTTTTCAATCGAAAGATATCGATTAAGTTCAGCAAGCTAAAAGGGGGAGCCCGCAGAGGCCATCCTTTCGCTCAAACCTTCTGGGGGTTCGATGCCGATATAGATGCAGTTGTCACGGTAGATGGCAAGGAGTTTAAGATTGAAGGCTTATCTCATAAAGTAACGCCGGATGTTGTACTTAATCGAAGAACCGAGTGGACCATCCCCATAACTGTAGCATCAGCAGTGGCTCAGGAGTTAATGTACATTGGTTGCTGCACTGTCAATGCGGTCATACCTGCTGCTGTAGCTGCCTCCTCTGGCAAATTGGATCCAAAAGATGCTGCCAAACAAGCTGTAAAAGGAGCCAACATCACAAACGCTATACCTGGAGCTGAAGAGAAGGCCTATAAAGTGAGCCAGCTTGCAGTGCGTTTAGCGAAAGATATGCAAGATGCAGTTGATTAGGTAAATAACAGCGAAGCAAGGGGATAACAATGCTCCTAATAGTTAACGTAGATAGCATAACAGGGGAGGCATTACCTTATCTGATCGATGGGTTGATGGCTCGCGGTGCCTCAAGCGTTCACGCTATACCAGCCATCACGAAAAAAGGAAGAAGCGAATATATTTTTTTAATCGACTTGCCCAAATCACAGCTTGAAGGCATAAGATCTTTTTTATCAATTGAGCTGGACACATTGGGCATGAGAGCTATAGAGCCCGAACATATCCCCTTTCACCCCATCCGCAACGGTATTGTGCGAATGGAATTTCCAAATGGAGAGGGCGATGTCATCAATGTTAATGTGAAGATTTTAGCTGGAACCAATGAAGAGATTCTTCAATGCAAAGCCGAATATGAGGATTTGAAAGCAGCACTAAATAAAATAAACAGGAATAACAAGCACGTATTCTCCTTTAAAGTCCTCAAAGCAGCAGTTGAATTGGCTGTAATGAGCCAAACACAAGTCAATGTATATGGGTATGTGTTCAATTTCGAGGAACCCTACTTTCCCACATCACATTAAGCAAATTAGGAACAGAAAGAACAAAATACATTACAGCTATAAGATTTTATGTGGGGAATAGCTTGCATATTACCCCTGGTGGGTATATAATGTTTCCTAAATTGCGGGATTATATGGAGTTAACTTAAAAAGGGAAAGAGAGGAAAGAAAACATGGATAAAAATAGTTTATCTACTAAAGTTCTCATCATCGGCGGAGGGCCGGGTGGACGCATCTCCTATATGGCTTTGCGAATGATGGGCGAGGACAACGTGAAGATAGTTATGAATGAAGAACCAACGATCATCTGTAGCTTGCCATATGGGGTTGGCAGGAAGCTCGTGCCCCAAGGCCCCGAAGCGTTGGTGGTAAACCTTTCCAAAGGCGAGCGCATGCCCAAAGATATGCCGAAGGATATCGTACATGGCGTCGTGAAAGAACTTGATATAGCTTCCAAAAAAGCTTATGCGGAAGAGGCTGATGGGCAGATCGAGATTTCCTTTGAAAAGCTCATTTTAGCCACCGGAGCCGTCCCATGGATTCCTCCTGTATCGGGTGTTTTGCGGGAAGGTACATCGTCTGCAACATCTGATGGCAAAGACACATGGGTTATGTATGGAAATGAACTTGTCGAGAAATCTAAGTTGGCGCCCAACGTCTTTGTTATCAGGGGAGCAGATGACGCTCGAAGACTTGATAAGTTCGCCTCTCGCGGCAAAAGCGTAGTTGTAGTGGGAAGCGGTGCCATTGGACTGGAAATGACAGAAGCCCTCCACGACCGCGGATTTCAAGTCCATATTGTCGAGGTATTGCCGCATTTGAGCGTGGCCTTGGACGCTGATTTGGCATCTTTGATTGAAAAGCGTGCGCTCGAGCGGGGCGTTAAAGCCTATATCGGCGTGAGTGTGACTGACGTAACACCCGAAGGTGTAGTTTTGTCCGATGGCTCAACTATCAAAGCTGATGGTGTGCTCTTCGCTACAGGCGTGCGCCCCAACGTAGCATTAGCTAAAGCTTGCGGGCTCAAAATGGAGCGGGGAATCGTGGTCGACTCCCACATGAGAACATCTCATCCCGATGTCTACGCCGTGGGGGATGCCGTACAGGTCGTTGATGCACCCACTGGCAGGGCGATATTGCCACTCATAGGCACCCTTGCCATGCGACAAGGGTTAGTTGCGGCGTCAAATATTACAGGAATGCCTGCAGAGCTTCCTCCCGTTACAATATGGGGAGTTAGCTCATTCTTTGACCTGCATTGGGCCAGCGTAGGGTGGAGCGAAGAGGCGGCAAACAAAGCAGGGATTCCTGTAAATACGATCGTCCTTCCTGTTAGAACGAGGGATAATGCTATGCCTTTGGGGAAAGACGGTTATTGGAAGGTCGTTATCTCGAAAGAAAAAACTCTTGGTTTAAAAGAAGGGCAAATAATCGGTTTTCAAGCTGTGATCGAAGGCGATCCCGTAATCAACTTGAGCGAGCGTTTTTTGGACATCATTACCGCGAAGGAAAGCATATCAGAGATTTTGCGCCACTACTTCGCTCATTGTCCTTCGCAAAACGCTGTGGACGACCCCTACCTCGCGCTATTCTTTAATTATCAGGCAACCCTTGCCTCCAAATCCGGGCCACGGCCTATATAGGCTAGGTACGCCAAAGCTAGGTTATAATATATACTACTGGCATATATTTTAGGGGTGAAGTGTCATGAAAAGTGGTGCTGAGAAAAAAACACCTGAATTTGTATATCGGGATGGCAAACCAGTGGCTGTAATTTTAGATATTAATGAATATCGGGAGCTGTTAGAACGCTTGGAGGACGCAGAAGATCTGAAACTTTTGGAAGAGATGCGCAAAAAGCCCCTGCATTTTAGGGAATTGGATGAATTTTTGAGAGAATGTCAGAGTGGACGAGTATAGAGTTTACCTGGAACGGGCAGCCGAACGGGATTTAAAGCGCCTTTCTTCCGAAGATTTCGACCGCATTATCTCTAATATCAGAGCTTTGGCCGAAAATCCAAGACCTGCAGGTTGCCGCAAAATAGTGGGATCAAAGAATGATTGGCGGATCCGTGTCAGAGAATATCGCATAATTTATGAAGTTGACGATGAGAAAAAGGCTGTAATGGTAATGCGGGTAAGACATCGCAGAGATGCATATCGGTAGTCAACAATAGTATTGGTTCTCTATATTCCTAGGTAGAATTACATATATTCCGTAACATGCTGCGCTAAGGGAACCACGAGAAGAAGTTGGATCCGTCTGGGTCTGATGCCGCTTGTTGTAATGCCGTCGCAAGCGACATGCACTGCTAACCGGGACTATCCTAGATTTTGCGTAAAGTTCCAACAGATGCAAAGCGAGGCGTTTAAAATATGGGGCCGTAGCCGCCGAAGCTCCTTTTCATATCATCATATGCGCCTTTGCCTAAGAGAAATTTATATATATCATTGGCCTTTTTCTCCGGATCGATGTCTTTGAACGCCTCTGGGTATAAGACTATGCCCACGTAATAAGCGTTGGCAAAACAGGTGCCCAAGTTTGTGGTGTAGTAGTTATAGGGGAGAGTCGAATAGACTCTCCCCTGTTTAAACGCCGACAAGTGTTTGTAAAAGTGCGGATTTTTTTCTATATCTGCCTGGATTAGATGTCTTCCGCCGCCATCGATGAAAATCACGTCCGGATCCCATTCCAAGAGTTTTTCTCTGTCTATAAAAATATGGTCGCCTTTTAGTCCCTCTACGACACTTTTAACACCTAAAAACTCAAAAGGAGGATAGGACTTAAGGGTGCTATCGATGCCATGCGACCCTTTATGTCCAATCCCGCCTACATATACTTTTTGCCGATGTTTGCTCACTGCTGCTGTTCGTTCAAATAAGTCTTTCTTCATCTGCGTGAAAAATTCGACGAGGGCATCTGCCCTTCTATCGTTGCATTCCATTATTCGTCCGATCAGCCCGAAGGAATCGAAAACTGTCTCGTCGAAAGTCGCCAAGTGACCATAAGACAGCACTACAACGGGAACGCCCAGTTTGTACTGTAGTTTTTCTGCGTTTTGCCCTTGCATGTATGTTACAAAAAGCAGGTCGGGTTTGCAGGCAAGGGTTGCTTCTGGATCTGGTCCGCGGTCTATATAGGCTGGCCCTCCGGGGCCTATCGTGGGAAGGGATTTGAACTCTGGGTGGACATAGGCATAAGGTCGCCCTGTCGGGTCTTTTTCCATCTCTTCCACGCCGACCACTTTTTCTGCTTGGTTCATATAGGTTACAAGCCTAAGCGCTCCCGGTCCTGCGCAAACTATCCTTTTCACAGGAAGGTCAATCGTTACGGATCTACCTGCCAGATCTGTAACGGTTAGAGGTTCCGCCCCTACAACAGAAGAGGTCATCCAAAGGAGGGCGAGCGCCACTCCAAAGGCCAAAATGCGTTTTGGTGCAAATATTCCTATTTTCATGCTCCTACCTCAACTTTTGTAAAAATTCTTTCCTTTTTGGTTTCGAATGTTGGAATGACTATGAAGTGATCATCTACGCGGTGCATAACAACACGAATGTCAAAGACCTCTTCTATGAGTTTAGGAGTAAGGATCTCCCGTCCACCGTAGGCATAAACCTCGCCATCTCGCAGCAAGAGAAATTTGTCGGCAAAACGAAGGGCCAGGTTTATGTCGTGGAGAGAAAAAATTATCGCCATGCCCCTTTCTCTTGCCAACTCGCAGAGCAAATTCATCACCTCGAACTGTCGATGGAGATCGAGGCTGCTGGTCGGTTCATCGAGCAGGAGTGCATCTGGCTCTTGAGCTATGGCTCGGGCCAAAGCGACTCGCTGGATTTCGCCCCCGGAGAGTTCTCTGACGGGACGAAGGGCGTACTTCTCAAGCCCCATGGCGCACAGGGCTTCGTCAACTACTTCGAAGTCTCTATCTGTGGGATTCCACCTCATGCGGGGTTTTCGTCCCAACAGCACGGCATCGAAGACGGAAAGCTCACCTTCAGGAGAACGTTGCGGTACATAAGCGACTTTTTGTGATATCTGCTGGCGATTTAGCTTGCTTAGGTTGTCGCCATCGAGCATAACAACTCCTAACCACGGCTTCAGTAAGCCATTGAGGCACTTTATAAGCGTCGATTTACCCGAGCCATTCATACCGAGGATTGCCGTTGTGGTCCCTCTGTCCACTGAGATCGTTATCCCTTTTAGGACTACATCTTTTCGGTATCCAAATGAGACATCTTTGGCTGTTAGGATTTTCCATATCCTCCCTTCATGAGCAGATAGAGGAAAAGCGGTGCCCCCATGAAAGAGGTTACGATGCCGACGGGAAGCACAATTGGCGACATAACGCTCCTGGAAGCCGTGTCTGCGCAGAGCAGTATCAAAGCTCCCACAACGCACGATTGGGGCAATAGATGGCGGTGATCTCCGCCCACCAATCTACGGGTTATGTGTGGTGCGACGAGGCCTACGAATCCGATAACGCCAAAAGTTGCGACCGCTACAGCGGCAATTAAAGCAGCTATTATGAGGCTCATATTTCTCAGGCGTTCGGCATTTACGCCGAGGCTCTTCGCCACATCGTCTCCTGCGGCGAGGGCGTTCATGTTCCAGCGGTTGAGCAGAAAGAAAAAGCTCGCGGGTACTATGGAGAGGACCATTAGAAGGAGTTCATTCCAGGAAGCCCTCCCCACATCGCCGAAGGTCCAAAACACGATAGACGCCACCTCAATGTCGCTGGCGAAATATTGGATCATCATTGTGCCCGACGTGGCGAGCGCTGACAAGGCGACCCCTGATAGCACAATGGCTTCAGGTGATAAACGCTTTCTTTGGCTCAGGAACAAGATGAGCCACGTGGAGGCGAAAGCCCCTAAAAAGGCAAACATGTTCACGCCCCAAGGCAAACCTGCCAAGAAGTTTTCGTTTTTGCCGCTCGGTCCCAAGCCTAAAATGACGAGAGCAACGGCAGCTCCAAACGCCGCTCCCTGAGAGACCCCAAGCGTATAAGGCGAAGCAAGGGGGTTGTGCAGGATGCACTGCATCGCCACCCCTCCCATGGCAAGCCCCCATCCGGCGAGGACCGCCCCAATGATCCTAGGAAGCCTGATACGCCATAGGATGGTAGATGTAACGTCATCGGAACGCCCTAACAAGGCTGCAAAGGCATCGCTTAAATTTACTTGGAAGGAGCCTACGGAGAGGGAGACGAAGACCATCGCCATAAGCCCTAAGGTGAGAGTGAAAAACATCACTTTGCGACGGTAAGTATATGCTTTATATGCCTCGATAGTAGATCTGCTTGACATTGGGAGCCCCCTTATAAAATGAGTATTACGAATAATATAATCCATAACACTCAGATGTCAACTCTCCTATCTTCCTCAAAAATAATCTCTTCGAAAGAAGTTTGTTTCCTCATGATTGACAAAGAGGGCAACCATTCCGAGAATCCCTTTTGGATGAAATTTTCTTTAAGTGGGGATTTTGAGAGGCCAGCCGTGTATCACAAGGAGCATACCCCATGAAGGCTAGGTGTGCCATAATCAAACACAATGCAAAGCTATTTTCTCATCCGGAGTTTAAGGATCTAAGCCCTTACGGCCACGGAGGTATCTACGGGCTGGACCGAAGTACATGCATTAAAGCACAAAGCCATGGTAAGGGCATATACGGGCTGGAGGAGGTACGACACGGATGAAAAGCTGCTGGTAACTAGGAACTCCATAGACATTGTATGACTATCCAGGGAAATAGTTCGATCTTCAGAAAGACTATCCCACGCCTATAAGAACAAGATTAGGGGGCATAACGATATGGTAAAGGGGTAGACATGTCGTTTCAGGACGTCAAGGGAAAATTTCGA
The DNA here is from genome assembly GCF_002433005.1 of Acetomicrobium sp. UBA5826. GTDB lineage: Bacteria > Synergistota > Synergistia > Synergistales > Acetomicrobiaceae > Acetomicrobium. Next base: position 21,016 of record NZ_DJHF01000022.1, read on the forward strand.
CATTTTTACCGTTCCCCTTCTTTCATAACTCGGACATAATAGACCCAATTCCCGTATTGAACCCGTCTGATCCTGCCTTCGGCTACTAGGCAATCGATGCTTTTTTCGTCGAAGCCCTTGCGGCGCAAAACCTCTTTGACGGCGTCGCTGCGCATGGGGTGGACGGCGGTGATGTTTAAAATTTCTTCTACTGGATCGTCGGTAACTACAAAGGCGTTGCCCTCGTAGCCCGTTAGCGTTTCTGTGTCAATCCCTTGCTCTGTAAATATTGCATAGGCGGCTGCGACCGTTTCTGCATCGGGCAACTGCACCCATGAAGCGGCGGGAGGACGGGTGGGAACGGAAATGTAGGCCTTGCTGGGACTGAGGCTGGAGGAGATAAACCGGGCAACTTTTTCGAGTTCCACCTGCCCGTCGTTAAGACCCTTCACAAGCATGGTCTCGCTGCACAGCGTGCCTTTATAGGAACGAGCGAATTCCTCCATGCCGACAAGGATATCGCCATGATCAAGGGATGGGTGCGGGCGGTCTATTCGTTTCCAAAGGTCTTCCGAAAGGGCGTCAATTTTCAGGCTGACCCAATCCGCAACATATAGAGCCCTCCTTACGTCTGCCTTCGAGATGAGAGAGGCGTTGGAAATAACGGCTACAGGAATGCCCGTTTCCTTCAGCCTCAATAGCAACTCTTCAAGGGCGAGGTCGAGTGTTGGTTCGCCATCGGGAACAATTGTTAGATAATCGACTCGTTCTCCCGTTTCCGCAAGCTGCAAGAGTCTTTTTTTGACACGAGCAGCGAGTTCTTCCGGATCGCTGTAGTGCTGGCGCTGGGTCTCCATGCACAACGTTGGCCCGATCTGGCAATAGACGCATGTATAAGAACAGATCTTATAGGGGATGTTGTTAATGCCAAGGCTCGATCCCAACCGACGAGACGGAACGGGACCGAATATGCTCATGAGAAACACCCCCTTCTAGATAACCTTTCTCATTTTGAGATTATATACCCTCTTGCCCGCCTTCAACGACGTCGTCAAGCCCTATTTTTCTGTCAAAATAGGATTTACTTGGCAGTCTTCCACAAACTTAAATATTGCACAATGGGCAGCTGCCGCCGTCGCTTCCACTGCTGCCCGCTGCTTTGCGCAGCGACGGGCCTTCGAGGAGTATAACCACATGGCTGCGGCATTGAGGGCACTGAATCTCCCTCGACGATTCTCCATAAAACTCCTCACCGCAATTGAGGCATCGAAAACGCCTTTGATTCATATACTTCACCTCCGACAAAAATTATTGCTGTTACTGTGCTTCTCTCAAGGGAACTCCCTCTGTTTCAGATGCGTTTAAGGTTTCTACGCGCAGAGCGCCTTTGGGACAAATCGCCACACAGTCGAGACACCCGTAGCATTCTGGCGAAATGGGAAGCTTTTCCTTCTTGCCTTGGGTCTGTAACGCCTGTGATTTCTCGATGAGCGGCACGAGAAGACGGTCTGGGGCATCGCAGACGGAAGTGCAAACCCTACAACCTGCGCACTTCTCCGTATCCATCACTATAGGGCTCCTTTTGGTCAATGCAGCTGCTATCGTCCCTATTGTGCCGCCTGGACACAGGTGAGCGCAGAACGTTCTGGGCTCAAATACGATTGCTAAACCCGCCGCCAAAGCCAGCATGACTTGGCAAAATCGCAGGAACAAATAGCCATGCTGAGCGTAAGAAGCATAAGCTACTGGCAAGCCCTTATGGATATTGACAAGCCAAACGATCCAGGCGAAATATCCAATCATACCGATGAGGAATGCGCTTTGAAGGACTCTGCCCTTGTTTAGCCATCTGGGGAAGGGCAATAATCTCAAAGAGATCTTTGACCAGATTAGATCGATGAATCCGCCGTTAGGGCAGAGCAGGCCGCACCATATCCTCCCATGGAATGCGGAGAGTAAGCCACCCAAGGCTATCATCAAGACGCAAAACCACCATTGTTTCAGCAGGAGCACAGCCACGACGAAAGCTACCATAAGCTGCACTTGCATCACAGAGCGAATGCCCTTCCACGTTTTGGGGTCTATCTGTCCTTTCCCTTCCATCTATATATCCCTCCGCTTCTGAGAGCGCTGCGCTCCAACTTGTGGGAATTTATTTTACCATACCCATGTAAGGTATATCAAGCCAGACAAATCAAACGTTTACCCTCTCATTTCAGCACCAAAAGATTAGTCCAAAGATCTACAAAAGTTCTCAACTTCAGTCATAAATAGGCTCAGCACGAGATTTTTTTCGCCCTTATAACTATAAAAGACCCTTCGCCATACCCCTCTTTGACCGACTCTGGTCCCTGAATCTCGGAAAGGTCTCGAAATATGGCTCCGTAGGGGCAAACTGTGACACATGCACCACACTGGTTGCAGAGAGTTTGGTATATGATTGCTTTGCCATCTTCCACTTTTATGGCTCCTGTGGGGCATGTCTTAGCACATACCCCGCAACCTTGACATATATTGGGATTTACAGCATATGCCAATTTATTGCCCCCGCAATTCCTCTTATGCTTCGTGATGCCCGTTACAAGCAGTGTCTGCACTATGTTCCTTGCCATGATGACAAGAGTTGGAACTGCCGGAAAGATTGCCCTTTATAAATGCTTCGAGCGCGCTATCTACGCTCATGGGATCGCACGTTTGAACCGTTATGCCGAAAGAGGCAAACAAATCTCTTGCCCTTGGCCCCATATCTCCTGCTATCACTATATCCACATCAAGATCCTTCATCCATCTGGGCAGCACTCCCGGTGCATGTCCAGGATTAGTATAAATCTCTTCTTTTACAACCTTGCTTCCATCGATCTCAACGAGTCTAAATTCTGGAGCGTGGCCGAAATGGGGACAAACAACACCCCTATCAGCAGCAATCATCACTTTCATGACATCATCTCCTCTTTCTATTGATTTCTACCATCGTAACAATGGCATCCCACATTCGCTCTATTTCGTCTTTTATATTTCCTCTATCGACCTCTACCACCGGCACTCCTCGCGATATAGCTTCAACAAAAACCTCGTCGAAGGGAAGTTTACCGATCAATTCTATGCCTCGCTGATTACAGTATCTTTCGATCTCGCGGCCTATTTCCTCGTTTAAGTCGTATTTGTTTATGCAGACTGCAGCCGGAACGCGGAAGTGTTTGCAAACTCCCGCCACGCGTTCCAAATCGTAGACCCCTGACACAGTGGGTTCAGCTACCAATAAAGCCATGGCAGCTCCTGAAAGGGACGATATTACCGGGCAACCTATACCTGGCGGCCCATCGGTGATAATATACTTTAACGCTTTTTCTTCGGCCAATGCCTTTGCTTTCTGCCTCACCAAAGTCACGAGCTTTCCCGAGTTCTCTTCTCCGGGAATGAGTCTTGCATAAACCAAAGGGCCATACCTGGTCTCGGACACGAACCAGTGGCCCGATAGGACATCTTCCATCACTATTGCGCCGGCTGGGCATGCATGAAAACAGAAACTGCACCCTTCACACGAGAGGCGATCGACCTTAAAGTCTTTTATTGCGCAGAACCGACATAGCTTTTGACAAAGGCCGCACTTGTTGCACTTTTCCTCTTCGATGCGAGCTTTTTTCCCGCTCCAAAATTCACCCTTTTCTGCTATTCTGGGAGACATGACAAGGTGAAGATCGGAGGCGTCTACATCACAGTCTGCCAAGATCTTGCTCTTCCCAATGGCAGCGAACGAAGCCGCTATACTGGTTTTTCCCGTGCCGCCTTTACCGCTTATTATTACAATTTCGTTCATAGGGCTTTCCTTTCTTGGCGTTTAAGCGTTATATGTGGCATGAAGCCGACCTTTTTTAAGTGTGTAGAAGAGATCTAAAAAGGCATCGTGCCATCGCATCTTCACTTCTACCAGGGGAATACCTTTGGAGTAGAGAGTAGCGATATCCCTGTCGAAAGGGATCTTTAGCAACACAGGTATCTCGCTCTCGCGACAATATTTCTCTATCAGGCTATCGCGTGAAGGACTCGAACGATTGATTACGACCCCGCAAGGGATGTTAAGATATCTTATCATCTCCACTGCCAGAGAAAGATCATTCAGCCCAAAGGGGGTCGGCTCGGTGACCAAGATAGTATAGTCGCTCCCCTGTACAGCCTCTACCACTGGGCAAGAGGTGCCCGGAGCCACGTCGATTATCACGTCCCTTTGATTATCAATTTGATCATCTATATACATCTTGGCTTTCCTTATTACTGGTGTTGACATGGGTTCCCCTGTATTGAGCCTTCCTTGGACAAGTTCCAGATTTTTGCGATAACCTATTTCAACAACACCTACCTGCCTATTAGCTTCTACAATAGCTGACTCTGGACACAAATAAGAACAGGCTCCACAACCGTGACACAGCTCAGGGAAAACAATCACCTTGCTCGGAAGGGACGCTATGGCATGATAGGCACATACTTCTGCGCATCTGCCACAATAATTACACCTATCAGCGTCTATTCTGGGAGTGGGGACATGCACAGGCTCTGCTCTTTCGATAGACGCGTGCACAAACAGGTTGGCATTCGGTTCTTCTACGTCACAGTCCAATATCTGTACTGAAGCACGTTCGCTTACGGCCAAGGCTAAACTCGTGGCCACCAACGTTTTCCCTGTACCGCCTTTGCCGCTCGCTACGGAGACGATCACATCCCCACCCCCTCGCACGTATTTACAGCTCTTGCTGTCATTGCCGCTCTAATCTTCAGAAGTTATCTCATCAATGCGACGGTTTATTTCAGAAAGTTGCTGCTTCAACGCTTCTGCTTGACCTTTCAGCTGCCTGAGCCCTTCTTCTTCGCTCGGCGGTTGGGACACAACCCCTGACATGCTAACGCCTCCGTGCATCCCGAAGCCGCCCATACCTCGACCCCCACCTTTGCCGAACCCTCCGCCCATCCCGAAGTGAGGAGGGACATCTGGGGCAGATGTAGACGCCGGCTTCCCCTGCTTAAAAGATAGAACGGCATCCCTTACTGTGCCAGAAACGCCTGTGATGATCTGCACGCCAGCGGCAGATAAGACCTCATATGCATTGGGGCCACAGCTTCCTGTAAGCACTACCTGTACCCCTTTCCCCACTATCGCCTGAGCAACGCTGATTCCTGTCCCTCCTGGAGCACTTGCGCTGCTGTTTTCCATAGTCTCAAATTGCATGGAATCAGGATCGACGATGATGAAGTAGGGAGCGCGTCCAAAGCGAGGATCTACCAACGCATCTAAATTAGGAGCGGTCGCCGATGCGGCTATCTTCATAAAATCCACCTCCTCTACTTTCCCTCAAGTTCTCTGACGCGGGCTTCAATAGCATCGAGTTGGGCCTTTACGGCATCAGCTTGAGCTTTTAGAAGCTCAATTTCCTGCTCCTTACTCATTGCTTGAGGGTTAGAAGCGCCTTGCGCATACCCCCACCAAGGACGAGGGATATATCCTTCGTAAGGTGCCCCTGCAGCACCGCCCAAGAAGTACCAACATCTGGGAAGACCACCTCTGCCCATACCAACATATGGCCATGCGGGGCTCCACCCCCGAAAGCCAAACCCATAACCGCCTCTGCCAAATCCTCTGGGCATACCCAAACCCCCCCTTTATATTAATATTGATAATCATTATCAATTGTAATTATACTAAAATAACCGTCATTGTCAATACATTTGCCAATAAAGGAGAGGCAATAGGTATATGATTATACGATTCTTAAACGAAATAACCAGTCAATATGTTCCTACCAAGCGTATGAAAAGTCATTCAAACTTTTTTGATAGCAAATTGGCCGCCGGAAGGAAAAAAATCAAAAAGAAGGCCATCAAAACAGCAGCATGAAGCGCTACATTGATACCTTGACTAACACCTGAAACGCCCTGGAATCCTTTAACTGCGTATGTGAGGGGAAAAAGATGAGCTAAAAATTGCAAGGCTTTCGGCATGGCCTCAACAGGATATACCACACCGCTTATAAATACCATGACAAAGCGAGGAAGATTGAGCAGGGTTTGAGCCTCAAAGACCTCCTTTACCATTAAACAAAGAAGTGATCCCATAGCGGAAAATGCCAGCAGGGCCGGCAAAAGAATTGATAAAAAGGATATCCAGTCCAAGTCAAAATTTAAGAAAAGGGCGCACACCACTGCCACTAGTGAGCTCATAAGAAGGCCAAAGATGGCTCCGCCCAGAATTTTCCCAAGTAAAATTGCCATCATGCTAATGGGAGCAAGTAAAAGCCTCTCCAATGACCCGAGACGAAGCTCGAAGTTTATCACCACCGCTTCCGCAGCAGTAGTGCTGAACAACGCGGTCATGGCAAGGAGTCCAGGGATCAACCCCTTAAAATCCACTGGGTTTCTAAGATAGAAGGCCAGAACCCATGCAATAGGAAAGACTATTCCCCAACTTATGGCGGGAGGTTTAAGGTAATAGGTCCTCATGTCTTTTGCAATGATGCACCATATTCCCCTCAAGTCATCGCGCATCGTCACTTGCCTCCCTTTTCCATCGCCATCATACTTGAGGAAAGCCCGGTGATCCTCACAAAAGCTTCCTCAAGAGTGGGTTTTATAGTATTAATAGACTCAATTTCTGCCCCTGCATCTTGTATTGCTCGACAGATATGAGGAAGCAGACTATTTGTGGTTCCACTGCAACGCAAAGTGTTCGAGTCTACAATGATGGGCTTAGTCCCTATAAGAGCGGCTAGCTGCTCTACCAATATTGAGGCAGATCCCCTTATGGTAAGTTCAATGGCCTGTTCCTTAATCGCCATTTTCTTTAACTCTTCAGGCTTTTCGACCGCGACAATTTGTCCCCTTACGATGATCGCGATGCGGTCGCACAGAACGTCTGCCTCTTCCAGGTAATGGGTGGTCAAAAATATCGTCATCCCTTGATCGCGCAATTTTTGAATAGCACTTCTCAGAGAGCGTGCAGCCATGACGTCAAGTCCAACAGTTGGTTCATCCAAAAACAATATCTTGGGGTTGTGAATGAGGGCTGCGGCAATGGTAAGAGACCTCTTCATCCCCTGAGAGAGCGTCCTAAATGGACGATCCCTCTTTTCCTGCAGGCGAAAGAGTTCAAGGAGCATCCCAGCTCGTTCATATCTCTCCTTCCTTCTTACGCCATAGAGTTTGCCCATAAAGAGGAGATTTTCCAAGGCCGTGAGCTCATCGTAAAGGTTTGAGGCCTCCGGCACTACTCCCGTAAACCCCTTGGTCGTTGCAGCGTTCGCCTTAATGTCAAGACCTAACAGCTCCACATTGCCTGCTGTAGGTTTAGATAGCCCTGTGAGCATGCGGATGGTGGTGGTCTTCCCAGCGCCATTGGGGCCTAAAAAACCAAAAAGTTCTCCTTCTTCCACATCGAAGCTTACCCCGTTAACGGCAACTATATCCCCATACCGCTTAATTAACCCTTCAGCTTTAATAGCTATGGACGTGACAGTGCACTCCTTTCTTTTTGGGCAATGAAGATGTTGCAACAGCAGATCACATAAGTCCGCGATGCATGCGCCTCCTGCGACGACAACGACATTCCCTTTGGGGCATTCTTGAGGGGTCAAAACCTTTACTGAGGCATTCATGACATACGCCAAAGAGCTCAATGCTTTGCGGCAGTAAAGTAAACCCCATATCTTCAGCCCACTCTTCCGCGACCTGGCTCTTTTGATCTTCATCGTTAAGATGCACCACCTTGCCACAGCCGCGACAGACAAGATGGAAATGGATATCCTTGCGCGACACCTCAAATCGGCTAAAACCCTCATCTAAATTTACCTCGTGCAGAAAGCCCATCTCCACCAAGAGCTCTACTGTACGGTAGATCGTGGCAAGACCTATGGAGGGATCCTTTTCCTGTATGAGGTTCAAAAGCTCTCTAACGTTCGGATGTTTATCCCAATTTTGGAGTATGGTCTCTACTATGAGCCTCCGAGGACTGGTAATGCGAAAACCTTTTTCTTGCAAGGAGCGCAAGTACTCCTCCACCTTTTCCTTCACTTTCTCTTCATCCACTATCTCAATCACCTCTCAATCAGCTTTCCGGTCATATAAAAAAGGCGGCAAAGCCTATTGGTCATTTTTTTAGAGGCCTTGCCACCATTATATTTCTATCTACTCTACTTCGTCCAACTGGCTTAGGTTCGACCCTTTTTCTTTATGTACGCCCTCCATGTGGTTGCCCAACGCTTGGGATCATCCAGCGCAGACTCATCGGCCAACTTGTGGGATGCGCACTTATGAGGCGCATTTTTCACAACTTCAGGATCGGAGTAGGCCTCATCGCGAATGTGTTTTAAAACTGCTGCGTATTCATCCAAATCCTCCTTACCGTAGCTTTCACAGGGCTCAAGCGTCATGGGCTCGGGAACCACCCAGGGATGATGGCTCGTCCAGTAATGCTGCAATCCAAAGTCGCCCACTCGTCTCATGATATCCGTCGTGCTAATTCCCGTCGCCTCGAACAACTTCTGCCAACAGTAACGGGCTTCCTCAAGGCGTCTTCTTCCTGGTGCGTAAGGTACGTCCATTTCAGGGATCAATTCCTGCAGCTTCTTTTGCAGGTAATTGTGGTTTATCGTAGATATCTCGGATACTTCCTTGAGGTATTCCTGACCTACGGCCCTGATCCAGGCATAGGCGCGGACCAATACCCCCGCAGGACCTTGAAACTGCCTTATTTTGCCCACGCTTTCCGGCCTGTCGAAATCGAGGTAATACTTTTCCCCGTCGTATTCGACCGTTGGGAAGGGCAAGTACTTTGCCAGGTAATCCCTTACGCCCAGTGCACCTAAGCCTGGCCCCGAACAGCCGTGAGGAGTGCCGAAGGTCTTGTGAATATTGAAGTGGCACATGTCAAATCCGGCCTCGCGTGCCCTTGCTATTCCCAGAAGGACGTTTGCGTTTGCCTGGTCGTAAAAGCACAGGCCGCCTGCATCGTGCACTATCTTGACGAATTGGTCGATCTCCGTGTTGTATATCCCCGTATCCTCGGGGTTGGTTATGAACATCCCGGCGGTCCTTTCCGATACGGCAGCCTTGACCGCTTCTATTGAAGGATAGCCGTTTTCGCTGGGAGGAAGGATTATCAGCCTGAAGCCGGCCGTTGCAGGGGCTGCGTGATCACAGGGGTGCGTAAAGGCTGCGCTTATGATTTCCCTGCGTTTATCCAACTCGCCGCGATCGCGATGATAAGCCCTCATTATGCTTGCTGCCGTATAAACGGCATGAGCTCCGCCCTGTGGATGCAAACTGAACTTGTCCATCCCGGAGATTTCTTTGAGGATCTCCTCGAATTCGTAATACATTTGAAGTATCCCTTGAACGGTATCCACATCCTGCCAGGGATGAAGGGAAGCTATACCCGGATGTGCCGCCAGCTCTTCGTTGATCCTGGGGTTATATTTCATCGTGCACGTGCCTTGGCTTATGTCGTTACACAGGTTTGCTCCAAGCGTCTCCTGGGCAAGGTGGATATAATGCGCTAAGACCCTCTTTTGATCTAGCTCGGGCAATGCCGGAAGTTGCTCTCGAAACATCCCCTTTGGCACAAGATTTTTCGCATCGCCCGCCTCCTTCTTGATTTCCTCGTCCGGAGCCGGAGGGATTAGGCCCCTTCGCCCCGGGACGGAGAGCTCAAATATTATCGGCTCGTTCCAATGGGCCTGATGGAAATTTCTCAATTTAACGTCCTCCATCTCATATCCCCTCCTACCATTACATGCCTACGACGGAGGCCAAAGCATCCGCCAGCATGTCTATGTCCTCTTTGCTGTGAAGCTCCGTCACGCAAAAGAGAGCGCTTTGCCCCATTTCAGGGAAGTCTTTCGACAGGTCTTTGCCGCCAAATATTTTGTGGTCAAGCAGGGCTTTATTTATCTCCGCTACCGTCTTTTTTGTCCCGTCGAAATTGACCGTAAATTCTTTAAAGTGATAGGAATCAAAGAGCGGCGCCTTAACTCCCTTGACGGACGAAAGCTTTTTAGCGGCATAAGAAGCCCTCTGAAGCAATCCCTCGCCTAATTCCTTCATTCCCTGCGGTCCCATCAAAGCCATGTAAACGCCTGCCACGATGCCGTGAAGCTGGGCCATCGTACCCAAGAAGTCCTTGGCCTTATCGCGAGATGCATAAGACGTCCTCTCGTACAAGACCTCGCCAAATCCGTATTCTCCCTCTTCCACTGTCTCAGCTATTCCAAAAAGCAAAGAGGGATACTCCGCCACGAACTTAGGCTCATCATGGGTGGCTATGAATCCTCCCAAGCCGCCGCCATAGCTCATGGGAATGCCCATAGGCTGCACGTCGCCACAGGCGAAATCGGCACCGTAGTGGGCAGGCGGTTCAAGCACGCCCAAAGAAATTGGATCCACGCCTACTGAGAGCAACGCCCCCTTAGAATGAAGAAGGTCGGCTATCTCCTGTCCCTGGTTTTCTATGACGCCGAAGAAATTTGGGTTTTCCATATACAAGACGCAAACATCGTCGGACAGTTTGCTCTTTAAGTCGTCAACGTCAAGCAAGCCGGTTTTCGGATCGTACTTGACCGTCTCTATATCTGAAGTAGAAGACCATGCGTAGTTTTCGATGCAGGACAGTCGCTCAGGGCTGATCGATGCAGCTATCAATGCCTTACCTCTTCCCGTCATGCGCGATGCCATCCTTACGGTGGTGGCACATGCCATGGCCCAATCGTAGGTAGGAGTGTTCACCATATCCATGTCGACCAGTTCACCTATGCAGCTTGCGTATTCAAACTGGGCCTGAAATTTGCCGTGATCTGCGAAGGCCTCTCCTACGTAGGCGGACAAAAATTCATCCCTTTCCATTATGGTCTTACAAACTGCCGGCACGTAATGCTGCCAGCATCCGCCGCCCAGAAAGTTTAGGTATTCCTCGCAATTTTTGTTCTTGGAAAGCAGGTTCGTTACGTGTTTTTTAAGCTCGTATTCGGATGTGATTGCCTTGGGGATGTTTAGAGGCCTTTTAAGCCTTAAATGTTCTGGAATTTGACCGAAAATATCTTCCGCGCTTTCAATCCCTATTTCCTTCAGCAACTCCTCCTTAATTTCGGGAACGGAATTGGGGATATAAGGATGAGCCCTTCTCTTTTCCTTCTCTTCCATGCTGTTACCCCTCCCAAATGATAAATTTTGAGGCGCTAAAAATAACCAGATACATTTCCTCAGGGCATCACCTCTTCTTCAGTCACAAGGCTCAATAACATCTCACCTTCCTTTAATACCATGCCATATTTTATTAAATTGATAATAGATTGCTTAATCTTATCTTCATCTTCTACGAAACCTTTTTCGCTTAAACTTAACGCGATAGCCTCAATGGTCACGGGCTTACTGCAAGCTTTGCAAACCGCCAATGTAAAGGGATCAAGCTTTATGTGCCATTCACCCTCACCGGACCTTCTGTCGATTATGAGCCCTTCTTCGTCGCGTGAAAAACAAAGCGAACTTTTGGGATGAATTTCCTTCCAGAAAAATATGTTTTCCATAAGTTCATGGGTATACTCGGCGCAATTTTGGGGAACCTGATATTCGAAGGTAAAAAAAGAGGCAAGATTGCTCACTGATTCATCATCAAAGGGGTAAACGTAAGAATAGGATGGATAGGGACTTACGTCCTTTATACCATATCCCGAGGGATCTTCGAAGCAGGGACTAAAGCGGTCTAGCCTGAATTGGCCAGCATAGTTGGGCGGATGTAAATGAGTCAACAGGGGCACTAGCTTCGCCATGTTTTCGTAAGCCTCCACAGGTTCGCCCGGGAAACCCCATAGAAAGTTCCACACCGGCATTATTTTTGCTTCGCGACACCCTTTGAGAAATGCTATGTTTTGAAGTGCACTCACTCCTTTGCCAATTATGGACAAAACCCTTGAGCTTAAGGATTCAATGCCGACTTCAAGCCTTTTTAGCCCACAGGCAGATAGCTTCTCAAGTAATCCAAAGTCAATGTCCGACCTTACCTGGAGATAAATGATTTCCGGCTTTTTTTCAAATGCGGACAGCGCATCCGCCAAAGCCTCGAGCATTTCCTTATCGGCCGATTCGTCGCTTGCGCATAAACTAAAGCCCTCGTATTTGCTTGCAAGAGTTCTTACTTCTGAGACTATTCTGCCTCTGTTTTTCTTTCTGAAGACGAGCGTCTCGCTCGATTGGCCGCAAAAGATACACCTTTTTCTCTGGCCCCAGAAACAACCCCTGGACATCTCGAAAAACAACCTCGGCTTTCCTCGCGAATCGGACCTTCTTTTTCTATAAATGTTCGCAAAATCATCGTAATCTGGAATTGGTACCGAACCCATATCCATCTCCAAAACATGACGGTAATGATCAGAAAATTTTTCACCTTCGCTTTTCAGATTCATAGGAGTTACAGTTCCATCTACCTTGGACAGGCCACCCAAGTCGAAATCTTCAAGGCAGAGACCGACGAATTTTTTAAATGAAGTATCGCCCTCTCCCAGGCATATGGCATCCACGAAGGGGTGTTTCGCCAAAAATTCCAGGCCCATCGCTCCTTTGCAATTGGCTCCACCAAAGACCACCGTGGTGTTTGGGAGAACCTCTTTTATCCTCCTTGCCAACGCCAAAGAGGCGACCTGCTGATGAAACATGCTTGTGAAAGCTGCTATTTTCGGCCTTTCCCTTGCGACGACCTTTGAAATTTCTTCTAAAAAGGAGCCTACAGAGCTTTGAACTATTAAAAGTTCATCGTAAAGATGAGCGTCAACGGCAGGTTTATCGTATGGTGCTTTATGCTCCTTTAAATTTCCTATGAGCACTTGGTCAACATATTTCTCGAATGGAGGAATATTATTACCATATAGCATTTCGGCAAACAGCCTGTCTCCAAGCAAATCTACAATATGCCATGTAGATATTTTATCATACAAATCTACACCGATCTTTTCAGAAAAAGTAACGTTGAAATCAAAAACCTTGACGTTGAATTCATCTTTCAAAGCGCTTTTTAAAATACCGAGGGCAAAGGAAGGTTGCCTAAAACTGGCGAAGGGCATGTTGATCAAAGCGACATCCAGGTTGGCTTTTGCTTTTGGTATTGATGAGATCATTTTTTGTAGTAAGAGGGATATTGAGCCCTCTCTCCTCCAATTAATTTCGGTCTCGTTCTTGCCATGACCAGGTTGGCAGCGCCAATCTTTTTAATCTCGCTCCTGACCGGGACAGCAACATGTTTGAGATGCATTCCTATCATTGTATCTCCAATGTCGATTCCCGCATGACCCCTTATGCCTTCAACTACCCTTGGGTCTTCGAATTCTCCGTAAGCCGTCACCGCCAGGGCACCACCGGCTTTGAGGTGGGGCAGGACGGTAACAATCTCGAGCTGATATTTCTCAGCGCACTCTCCCTCTACGACAAGAGATCTATTCAAATGCTCACAACACTGCACTGCGAGGTATAAATCAAATTTCCTGACAAGAGGCCTAATGCCGTCCATAACAGCCTTGGCAATCTCAAGATTCGATGCCGAACCTATCTTTTTTCCCAAAATCTCGCTGGTACTGCATCCAACGACGAGTATGTCCTTTGATTTAAGCTCGCTAATGGACAAAAGTTCTGACAGTGCCCTGTGTAGGGATGACGTTATTTCACTTAACTCCACGCCAAAACCTCCTCCCTTAAATTTAAGCTGAGACTTTCATAATGCGTTGCTCGAGATATCCCGTAACCACTCTAATATATCCGCAGAGTGCCCGATCCAGCTCTTCGTCTCCCGTGTCGACCAGAAGGGGATTATGGCCTAAGGCCGATACCTTGTTGCGCGTCGAAATTACGATGAGGTTGTCAAGGCCGACCTTTCTTATAACCTTTGGACTGATCTGTTGATTGCCCCTTCCAAATATATATCCCTGTCCCCCAATTATCGTGACGACTATAAAGGCTTCTTTGGCATCCGATAAAATTTCGAGCAACTTTTCTTCGTCGGCATCGAAGGCTACAAGTCGCTTGCCCTTGGCGACGTCAACACCAAGCAACGTGTAGCCTTCTCCCAACTTCTCTTTAATGGCCCTCGTTGTTGTGCCGGGGCCCAAAATGTAAAGGGCATCCTTGTGCTTCTCCATATGATCCAAAATGTAATAGGATATTCCCTCCAGGTCCATCGTGTCAGAAGCTGCTTGCCCCGCCTTCTTGCTTTGAACGAAAGTCCTCTCGTGAGGAATGAACAAATATCCGTAAAGGGCAGCACTAACCCGGCCTTTGCGGAAGGCCTCTTCGTCTATATCCATGACTTCCGCTTCCTTTACATCCTTTGTCTTTCCCTGCAAATAAAGGAGAGCAAGCTCGCCCGCTCTCCTTGGATTTATAGCGAATACTCCGGAATGGATTTTAACGCCCGCCGGAATTCCCAAAACAGGTTGCCTTTTTTCTTTTATAGCCGAATATATGTCTCTGGCAGTTCCGTCTCCGCCCGCGAACAATAAAAGTTCAACGCCGTAATCTGCTATTTCTCTTGCCGCCTTCTTTGTGTCTTCCGAGGTCGTATCTCCCGGGGTAATCTTGCCTATAACGGTAGGGTTAAAACCTGCATCTTTTGCCTCGATCTCGCCCATCTCTCCAGCGTATGTGACTATCTCTATTTCGTTTTTTAAGGGGGCTAGCCGGAGGAGCGCTTCTACGGCCTTTTTGGGCGCCTCAGCTATCGCCCCCCTTTCCCTGCAGATCCTCAAGACCTCCTCGCCGTCGGTACCTTTTAACCCCAATCTGCCTCCCATGCCGGCAATGGGATTGACCACAAGCCCCAGTCGATGACGAATCATTAATAAACCCCCTAACGATGATACAGCAGAAATAAGTCATTCACACAGTAGAAAACCGACAGATAACCTTTGTTCATTATACAACATTAACTATCTTTCAACATCACAAATATGGTTTAGCTTATTAAAATAGTTTTAAGTACAGGCTCGATGTACGGACAAAAAATGGTCCCCGCTTACAAATTTCATTGCGGGGACCGACTAGCTATGTCATTTAAGTATCTTACTCTTCCAAGAAGGCCCTTCCCAATGCATCGGCGCCAAGCATGGCATTTACGACCATATCGGGGGTCACTTTGAACGGCATATTTGCCATCGTGGTGCCTTCCGCACAGGCAGCTTCAGCAGCCGGGAACAATTTCTCGTAGCTTACCTCCTTAAGTCCAAGCTGCTTTAGTGTTACCGGAAGACCAATTGAGCATGCGAAATCCAGCACCTCATATATGGTGTCAGGATCTGCGTCCTGAAGCACCAACTGCGTCAACGTGCCAAAGGATACCTTCTCCCCATGATAGGCTTTATGCGTCTCTTCTAGGACTGTCATGCCATCGTGGACCGCATGAGCGGCGGCAAGCCCGCTGCTTTCAAACCCCAAGCCGGAAAGCAGGGTATTGGCTTCGACGATCTTTTCCAATGCAGGAGTCACGGCATGGGCTTCGCAGGCGATCTTGGCATCCAAGCCGTATTCCAATAACAATTCATAACAGAGTTTAGCCAAGGCCAGTGCTGCGGCAGTCCCCTCGCCTCCTGGCATGTTGGGGGCCTTCGTGAAGCTGCACGCTTCTGCCTCAAACCACGTAGCTAAGGCGTCTCCCATGCCGGATACGAGCAACCTGGTTGGAGCTTTAGCAATTATATTGGTATCCACCAACACCAAATTGGGATTATGAGGAAGGACGAAATACCTTTCAAATACGCCTTCAGGTGTATAGATGACGGCCAGCGCACTGCAAGGAGCGTCCGTTGCTGCTATGGTGGGTATTGAGGCCACGGGGACCTTCATGTACTCGGCAACGGCCTTGGCGGTATCGAGCGCCTTTCCTCCGCCAACGCCAACTATAACGTCAGCACCGCTTTGTTTGGCAATCGCCGTTAACCTGTCAATTTCCTGGTCGCAGCATTCCCCGCCAAAGTGCTCTTCAAAATATTCTATGCCGCTTTCGGAAAAACTTTTCTTCATGGCATCCCTAACGGAATCTAGCCCTCGTTTTCCACCAAGCACCAGTGCCTTTTTGCCCAGCAATGCTACGTGCTTTCCGACCTCGTTCATTGCCCCTGCCCCCTGGACATACCTGCCCGGGGCTATCATTATCCTGGTCATTCCAATTCCTCCTTATAAGTTTAAAATAGGTTACAAAACTGCACCCTTCAGATCGGGATGGGGATTGGGGATAAAAGAGGTATCCACAAGCAAACCCTTGCTTGCGACCAACTCTTTGGCGACAGTAAGGGCCATCTTGACCTCAGAAATATCTCCTCCCATGGAGAAGAAGGACTTAGCCCCCATGCCCCTTCCCAACCTGATCTCTATCAAAACTACCTTAGCAGCCTTGGCAGCTGCATCTGCTGCCTCTATGATACAGGGAGCAGCCAACGCTTCTACCACACCCAATGCTCCCATATCGCCCACCTCTGTAGTGCATGCCAGGGCAGGAAAGACGGAAGGGTGAACGTTTGGAAGCAGCATCTCGTCTGTCAACATCTCCTCCGCCACTTGCTTTCCTGCGTTTAAGGCGTTTCTGACGGCACCCACCTGTCCCCATACCACGATCAGGTATTTCCCGGGGCATATTGGCGAGGCATGAAAAAGTTTCACGTTTGCAGCCTTAAGCATCGCGTCTACTGTTGCCACACCCCTGGCTACGCTAATAAGCTCGAAAGTTCCTATAGCCCTTTCCATGACAACCATCCCCCTACAGGCTTGAAGCCCTAATTGCAATATATTCCGAGGTTATCTCCTCGACCAAGCCGCTGATAGAGGCATGGACGTTAGCTCCCAAGGCATTATCCGGCAGCTTGGCTATCAAATCTCCCTCCTGAACCTCATCGTGCAACGACACGACGGGAACAGACGGTGCACCGGTATGTTGTTTAAGAGGTATTATCACCCTTTCAGCCACAAACTCGCCGTTAAAGGGAGGATGTACGTCGTATGTGTCCAAACCCAGACGCGACATCAACCTCTTGGTCGGGACCAACCTGAAGGGCCTTTCTGCTCTAGGATATATCGCCTTTTTCTCGAACTGTGGCTTTACCCCCTGTTGCCTCATGGCTCCCTTTATCACCTGATTTACCCGCCTTGGGGAAAGGTGCATGGGACATGCATAAAGGCCGCTGCACAAATTGCATTCCGAACAAAGCATGGCCGACTGGACTATTTCAGGCAATCTCATGGATTCATAAGCCATGGCCTGCATAATCTTATGAGGACGAAGGTCGTAGCCTATAAGATAGCGAGAACAAACCATGGTACATTCGTTACATTGGCAACAGGCCACACGAGCCTGCCTAAGCATTACGCTGACCGGCATGTTCTCGTACCTTGCAAAGGCGGAGTTTGATGGCAGTACCAATATGGCCTTTGTCATCTTGGTGACGGGGAAATTTGCATCTTTGTGATATTGCCCCATCATTGGGCCACCGTCCACAAACACGGGCTCATCAATGGTCGGTCCCCCGGCAGCCTCGACCAACTTTGAGGCCTCCACTCCAAGGGGGACGCTCCATACACCTGGAGAACTGACCGCTCCTCCGACCTGAACGAAGCTATGAGTTACGGGTTTTCCCTCTAAAGCCCGACCTATATTGTAAAGCGTCTCTACGTTGTTTACGATGGCGCCCACATGGAGGGGCAAGCCACCCTCAGGGACAATACGGCCAACGCACTCGTGAAGCAGGATAACCTCATCTCCGGCCGGGTAGTAATCGCCTAAAACGCATACATCGCCTCCTGCAGCCTGCAAGGCGCTTATGCAGTCGCCATGTTTTTGTTTTACCCCAAAAACGACCTTACACCCCATGGCAGACGATATAGCCTGAGATGCAGCTATCAAATAGGAGGCCCAACTTAACATCAAGGTCTGATCTACGTAAAGGAGCGGCTCGCATTCAGCGCCGTTTATGACATAGGTATCTATACCTGTAGCCTGAAGCTTCACATGGGTGGGGAATCCCGCTCCTCCAGCTCCCACAACACCTGCATGTCTTACAAGCTCTGTCAATTCATCCTTAGTCATAGGTTTCGCCTGCCTAAACTATGCGAAACGCTCCGTGAAGGACGCAACGGCGCAGCCTGCAGAAGGACAGCGGCGTAGTCGGGCCATCTCCGGTGGTCGTTCCTATGGTAAATGCCGTGGGGCAGTCACCTCCAACGCCTATAGATGCAAATGAGGGTGCATTTTTGACGAACATCGACGTCTCCATTGCCTTTGCCATGTCGCTCATGTTGTCTATGTTGGAGCTGTGGATTATGGCAGAATGCTTGAAGCCGTGTTCTACGCGCTTTGCCATGGCCAGTCCCTCTTTGAAATCGGCAACCCTTACCATGGCAAGTATCGGCATCATGAGCTCTTCCTGGACGAAGGGATGTCTTTCGTCACATTCGACTAATATAAGCCGCACATTGGGAGGAGGGGTAATGCCCAACTTTTCCAGGTATACTGAGGCATTTTTGCCAACCATATCCTTTTTTATCTTGTGATCCTTTGTCAACACCAGGTCGACCAAAGCATCTATCTTCGATCGATCCTTTAATTCGTACGCCCCGTTATGGCACATTAGATCTTTCAGCTCGTCGGCGATACAATTGACGGCTATCAGTTCCTTTTCCGCGATGCATGGAAGGTTGTTGTCAAAGGAAGCACCTGCGATTACGTCCTTGGCAGCTTTTTCGAGATGCGCCGTCTCGTCGACCAGGACCGGAGGGTTGCCGGGGCCTGCTCCTATGGCAGGCTTGCCTGAAGAAAGGGCTGCCTTTACCACTCCGGGGCCTCCTGTGGCCGATATCAGCTTAATGTCCGGATGGGACATTAACTCCTTTAAGCTATCCAGCGACGCATCGCTTAACGTCGATACCACCTCGACTGGCGCCCCCTCCTCGGCCAAAATGTCTCTGATCAGCTCTACGGTTCTTAAGGTACAACGCAATGCACCTGGGTGGGGTGAGAATACTACCCCGTTGCCTCCCGACAACATGCAGATAGTATTGTTTATTACGGTAGCGACCGGATTGGTGGAGGGCGTTATCGAGGCTATAACTCCAAAGGGAGCCAGCTCTTCCAGTATAAGGCCATTGTCGCCTGATATTGCCCTGGTAGTGAAGTATTCAGGCCCCGGCGTCTTGGTAATTGCAAGTTTCTTCTTTAATATTTTATCGTCTAGACGACCCATATTAGTATCGTCTCGCGCAATTTTGGCCAATTCCTCAGCATGGGGCAAGAGTTTTGATTTTAAGGCTGAAATTACCCTCGTTCGACTTTCCAGGTTGAAATCCCACTGCCAGGCCCTCTGAGCTTTGACTGCAGCTTCAACGATCTGGTTTACAGAGGTGGGAGGTTTTGCCTCTTCGCGAGCTAGCTCGCTGGCAACTCTTGCCACAATTTTTTTAACGAGATCATCGACTTCGATTGTCGTGTTCATGTAAACCCCTCCTAGCTCTCCCACGCCTTTACCATGGCTTCAGCCACGATCGTGTCCTCTTTGACTGATCCTCCGCTTACCCCAACGGCTCCAACTATTTCTTCGCCATTTTTTAGCAACAAGCCGCCGCCAAATACTACGAGCTCAGGGTCATTCTGAAGTCCGTACAATTCTTTACCCGGTTGCACCAATTCAGCCAAATTGCCCGTCGGCATCTTAAGTTTTATGGCGGTGGAAGCCTTCTTTGGGGCAAGGCCTAAGCTGACTTGAAGCACTCCCTCCATCCTTTCAAAAGCCACTAGAAGGCCGAAGGCATCACACACTGCCATCGCCATGGGGACGCCTATCTCGTTGGCTTTATTACGCCCTGCATTCATCAGCTTACGCGCCACATCCGCATTTAAAGGTTTTGAACCCATATCCGCCTGTTGTCCCATTTTTAACACCACCTTTTTTGTGACTCTGTTTATAACGCTTTCCCAATGTGCCGAGATAGCAAGAGCATATATATAATCAGAAAGGCGGTTCAAATACATATAAGTCTCGCTGTCTATTAAATTCAATTCCAAGGCCTGCAGCCCTACCCTTTCCGCCCTCCTAGCAAAGGACCTCGCAAGGTGAAGCGTCGAACTTACCTCGTCGTCACCTGGGAGCACGAACTGATTAAAAAAGGGATACTCACTTATGAGGAGATCGATGCGTTTTTCTAGTTCCTGGGGTGAAGGTTTTTGCCTTTGGGCTTGCCCGCGCGCTATGTAAGCCATGACCAATATTAGCTCCGACTGAAGCTCACAAATCCAGCCTGAAACCTTAGGCATGGCCTTAGATCGCGCAATTCCCAAAGCGCAGGTCACTTCATCCAAGGTGCCGTTTAAGATGATCCTTGGATCGTCTTTTCTGACCTTGGTACCATCGTAGAGAGACGTTTCTCCCAAGTCGCCCCTTTTGGTATATATTCTCACCATAACCCTCTACGGCTCCTGCACCTATTCGTCGTAAAACACGTCAACGGTATCGATAATTCCCACGATGGCGTAGTCAATTGGAGCATCTATTACTCCGGTAGCATTTCTGGCCGAGCTGCCCGAACAGAGAAGGACCGTCTCTCCCACACCTGCGCCCACAAGATCAACGGAAACTTCGACGCGACCGTTGCTACGGGCAATCGCAAGTTTTCCATCCTTTGTCGGTTCCAGAAATTGAACAAGCAGCAATTTATGGCCTACAAGCCTTTCATCTTTACGGGTCGAAACAATTTGACCTATCACCTTGCCCAGCTTCACAGCAATTTACCCCCACTCTTTAAAGCTTCAAGAGCCCTTTCCACTTCGCCCACAGACCCGACAATAGCTACAGCCGGCATGTGCTGAGGACAATTTCCCATTACCTCAAATGCCTCTACTGAAGCGATGTCAGTAGCTATATCTACAGCAGCTATCGTCTGTGCTATCATTCCCTGCAATAGTAAAACTGCGCCCCACTTCACTCTGTTGAGCAGCTCCTTTTGATCAACAGGCATACTTTTCATAATTCGGTTCATCAAAATCCTCTTACATGAAGGGGAGGGTGCAATTATGAGCTCCCATTGAAGGGCCATCGTCATCTCTCCTCCACTTTAATTCCGAGAGACCGGAGTCTGTCCAAAGCCTCATCGGTCAAACGAGCCTTCTTGCCCAAAAGCACTCTACAAACGCCTGACAGACGATCTGCTATTTCACACCAACTTATCCAGCCTTCCTCTTCGACATACAAGGTTTTGCTGACCGTGCCTTCTTTTGTAACGAATTCATCGCCAGCAATTACAGCTATGCCCTTTTTGGAAAGTTTCAATAAAATATCTTCAAAGGTGCCTTTCTTCGCCGCAGTCGTTTCCGGATGACACTTGACGGCGCCAACATGGAGCACGATCGGCATGCCCTTTTCAAGGCAACCATCGACGAGCAACCCGGCAGCAGAATAGGGGATTCCCAAATATATTTCGGAAATCAGCTGCATGGAGGCCATCGGTATCGCCAAGGCCGATAACGTAGCAGATTCACGCCGCGGGTCTTCCAGGGATTCCACGAAATAACGGGGATTATTGTCGACTTTAAATGCCTCGGAAAAATTCTTTGGCACATAATGCACCCATGTCACCTCGTCACATGATTGCCATTGATACATTTTGGGTCCTTCCGAAGACCATAGAACCCCTACCCTGGGCATAAATACCCTTTTCATCACGATATCGCGTACGTTACTTACAATATCCCCCATGACATCGCCTCCACAGGCATTCAGCAATTCCGCTAGGGGTCACAACCAATGGATATGGAGCCAAGGTAGCCTCAACTCCCAATACCTTAGATATAACTTCCGAGGCACCTTGCATATTTGCTCCACCGCCAACGACTACGACCGGCACTCTCCCGAGAAAGCCGCTTTTGGTAAGATGGTCCTTTGCAATCAAACCCATCTTTTCAAATACGGGACGGACTATATTAAAGACTTTTTTGTGGGAATTTACGTCACGTTTTAATCTTTCGGCTTCGTCGAATGATATGCCCAAAGCGCCGGCAATAACTAACGTTACATGGGTACCCCCTGTTGGCTCGTCAGCAGAATACACCACTTCATCATCTGAAATCACAGCTATGCCCGTCGTGCCTCCGCCTATATCTATTATTGCTCCCCTTTTTAAACCCAAAGCTACCGCCGCAACCACGGGTTCCTCGTAGAGGCCGAGGCATGAAAATCCCAAGGCCTCTACCACATTAGCACACACTTCGGCAGTCCTTCTGGAAATCCCCGGCGGGTAGGCCGATGCGCCCACTCCGGGAAATTCATCGACTCCCAAACGCTCTCTCAATGTCATCAGGCAATGTTCCATGCCATCGATGGCGGCGATATAATCCACTATTACGCCATCGCGTATGGAAGAACGGGAGTCGTATAAAGCAGCGGTAACAGGCTGACCCTGCTCATTCAATGCGACAAGCTTCATGTTAGTGGTGCCCAGATCGAAGCCGAGGTAAAGCTCCTCCCAATCTGCCAAAGGCTCGCTGCCGCCGAAGGCTTGATCGATAGATGCAAGCTTACCTAGGACATTTTCGTCGATTAAATCACCATGCAAGACGCTTTGATTTCCGTAAGTCATACCAAAACCCTCACGTAATCGCCTGTTTTCAAGCCACAGGCATTTGCCTCATCTATGTCCACATGAAACTCGCTCACCATATTTGGACCTACTCTAACCCACACCCTTTTGAAAATAAGCCCCCGATCTCCCCCCACCTCCACGTCTACCTCCAGGCCGTCTTTTAGGCCAAGGGTTTCTGCTTCTGAGGGAGAAAGGTGCATATGACGCCAAGCCATGCCTACGCCTTTCTTTAAAACTATGTGCCCATTTGGTCCGATTACGACAAGGGGAGGGCAGGGTTGAGATGACCCGCTCTTAACCAGAGGTATGTCGATATGCAACTTTCTAGCATCCGAAGGCGCCATCTCAACCTGCGTGTTTTTCCTGGTAGGCCCCAAAATGCGGACGTTTTCCAATACCCCGCCCGCTGTGGCCAAAGTAACCGTCTCCTTACATGCATATTGCCCCGGCTGACGAAGATCGCGGACTTTGGTCAACATATAATCTTCACCAAACAAGATCTTGACATCCACTTCCGTAAGATGAATATGACGATTGCTAACTCCGGCTACAACCTGCGTCGGATCCGAGTCAAGCCTGTCCAATAATCTACGGACAACCTCCCTCACCAGAGCCTCATCCATAATTAACACATCCTCTTAGATAGCATTTTCTCTTTGCAAAGCAATCGAACTAATCCCTTTGCACATCAACTGGCTCGGTCTTGGGAGCCTCTTCATGGGGTAATATGCCCTCGGTATCTGTATGCGGTCTTGGGATGACATGGGACGACACGACTTCTCCCACTCTCGATGCAGCGGCCACTCCTGCATCGACAGCTGCTTTTACCGCTCCAACGTCACCTCTTACCATGACGGTCACCAATCCAGCTCCTGAAAACCTCTGTCCCGCCAAATGGACATTTGCAGCTTTTACCATGGCATCCGCTGCCTCTATAGCACCGATAAGCCCTCTAGTTTCGATCATTCCCAGGGCTTCCTGAGTCATGAGCTTCCCCTCCCTTGTTATTTACATTTACGTTTCGACTGCCCCTTTTCTGCGTCTTCTTCGAACTTGTTTTGCTTGATCTCTTCCTTCTGTCCTGCTCCGGTTTTATAAAATCTTCTTCAACTTCGGTAGCTTCGGCTTTTAATTCTTCATCATGCTTCGGAGGTGTATTCCGATCTGCTTCGTCCTCAGTCTCTCTTTCATCTGAAACGATTGGCTCACTCTTTTCCGCCTTTTTGCTAGGAAGAAGCGAATCAAGCCACTCCTCTGACCCCAAGGTCGCTTTGTTATAAGCCAATGTCTCGCCAATTCCTCGTCCGGGCCTTGGGATAACATCAATTGACCATACTCGATTGACCCCTTCGGAGGCAGCTTTAGCGGCAGATAGGGCAGCTTTCACTGCACTTACGTCTCCTGCAATTTTTACTGTCATCATGCCGCCTTGAGAATTTTCTCGTCCTATCAGGGTAATATTTGCGGCCTTTAAAGCAGCATCTGCAGCAGCTACGGCAGCCACCAACCCTATTGTCTCTATGAACCCCAAGGCTAACTTAATATCCTGCACACTGGGGATCCCCCTTTCCTAAGCCAAACCCATTTGTCGCAAAACTTTAGCGATTACTGCAGCAACCTCTTGTTCGCTCGCTTGTCCGCGGGCCTTACCCTTATTGAAAGTGCCCTTGGCTAATTGGGGCATTGGGGGCAGGGGAAGGCCTTTGACCAAACGTGCTGCTGCCTGCCCCAACCAACGAAGCGCTCCTCCGTCCTCGTGATAAATCAATGGCTTCCCCGGATCGAGATTTGCTAAGGTTAAGGCACACCCTTCTTGAGTAACGCCTATTCCGACCCGCAAACGGGATCGATTTGCTGCTTCCCATGCGAGCTTTTTGGCATCTCCCTCCATGACATCCCATGCCAGAGGAACCCCCTCTTCCTCGGCACCGATACCCACCTCGCCGGCAATAGACCTGGAGGACTCGTCAAGCAACAGCAAAATCGTGGGTCGTTCCTCTTTCATCTCGCCCAATCTACCGCACCAAGTCATAAAGCCTTCCTCCCAGCGCTCGATAGAACAAGACCGGTCGCCACAGCATTGCGCGGCCCTAAACTACCCCTGATATTCCCTCTCCCGGCAACGACGGAATACTTGGCCAATTCTTCCGTGATCATGCTTGGAATTTCGAAATCCAGAGCAGAACCTCCGACGAGCACCACAAAATCTATGAGACGTATATTTTGTGCCGGGGCGACACGCTTTAAAGCCCTTAAAGCATTTGTCACGAAGACCTCTTTCTTTGCCTTCCTCCTTACATCCCTGATCTTTTCGATAGATGTATCCAACAAAATCGGACTTAAAAAGTCCTCTTTTATCATCAAGGCAACTCTACCGAATAGCTCGGGAGCCAGAGGCTTTTCAAAAAACCTCACCGTTCCATCCTCGAGGCGGACGTGGAAAACGCTTTCGACCTTGCATAGAGGATGTTCTTTAATGTTCTCGACTAACTCCATATCATCTATGCCCAATTCGCTGGAAATTATGGTGTTAACCATGTTACCCGCGCCCGCCAGATGAATGAGTTCTACCTGACTATTAGAGCGGAGCAGTGAGGCATCGGTGCTGCCAGCACCCAAATCCAAGACCGCCAGAGGAGCATCCGTTCCGGGAGTGGTCAATGCTCCCAAAACTGCCATTTCGGCCTCAACCCCTCCGATTTCGACTTTTACGCCCATATCGGACTCTATTGCAGAGGCCAATTTTTGCATTGGCAGTTCCTGGGCTTCTACCATTACGGCCAAAGCCACTCCGGTTTCCATTGCAAATTCCTCTGCCAAGCCTCCCACGACTCTCTGGGGAACCATTGTATCGACTGCCAATAGATCTTTGATGTGTATCTCCCCCAGAGGCAAACCCGTCAATTCCGACATGGTCTTACGAACCCGCTCCATCATTCCCCCAACGTTGGTGCCTGGTTGGCCAAAAATATCAGTAATGGGCCAATTAGCATCAACAATTTCCATGATCGCCTTGGCGCCTTCGTCAATGTTGATGCTCCTCTTGCCCGTTGGGCCTAGGATATACAGCTCTCCGGCTGGAATACGCCTTTCCTTCACCTCGCCCAAGGGTGTCCGTATCACAACGGCTGACCTGTTGCCTATTAGGGCCTTGGCAACGGGAACGATCTGACGAGTTTCATCGGAAGACAAACCAAAAATAGTTGCAATACCGTAAGGATTGGACAAAAGTTCCACAGATCTTCCCGGAGGAGCTACCTCCACACAGCACTGCATGCCCAAAGGAACACGATCGATTGCCTTGACTTCGTCGACAATAGGAATAGTTTTATTGATCCGGTTTGCTATAAGCACTCCGTCGTCTGACTGGCAAATAACCCCATTGACGGCTATTCCACGAGATAAGGCTAGATTGATCATGTTTGCAGCCTCTTCAAAACTAACGCTTTCTGGAATGACAACTACCACAGGATCTTCAGGCTTCGTCTTTCCGAGATCGTAAATCGATATCGTCCTTCCAACGCCAATCCCAACTCCGCCCGGCGTCGATGGATTATGACCGATCATCGTTGACTCGGTAATGATTGTTTCGGTAATAGTCTCCATTGCAACGTCTCCGATCACAGGAGCTGCCTTGTTCAATCGAATTATGTCGATCCTTTTGAAATCTTCATGTGGCCATCCCGCTTGCTCCAGAGCAAGAGACAGAGCTCGGCGAACGCCGGTTACGTTCTGCAATGTTCCCTTTATTCCCGTAGTATAGGCAGTAGAGGAAGAGATGAAGTCCACCGAGCCATCTTCCACTCGCGCAAGGGCCACTTCAGTAGTAGCATTTCCTATGTCAACGCCAGCAATAATAGGCACTGAAGACCCTCCTTTTTAACTGTGCCGCTATTCCGGTATATCGCCACGTAAAAGTTTGCGTCGCTCGTAAACAGAGACCGCTTCTCTAACGAAGGTGGCACATGCCGTTGCGTTATATTTGTTCTCAAGCTCATCGGCAATTGCCATGAGTTCTTCCTTGGTCGATCTATGTGGTCTTAGAGCGTTATAGATCTCCAACACCCTTTCATCGGGCACTTTCGTCAATTCGGCAGCTCTTCTTAAATTTGATGCCACCTGACGCCTTCCGGCCGACTCTGCTATTTCCGCCTGCATCAACAAGGCTTCCGGAGCAATTCGAAAGTCCTCAAAGGTAGCCCTGCCCTGCAAGACAGCATCTAAGGTGAGTTCGCTAAAGGCATTTCCCCTTGGACTCTTTATGGTGTCGGGCTTTTTGGAACCTAAGGGATAATCCTTTACGGAAAGGCTCCCTTTCTGTCCCGTGCTTTCTTTTGGAGTGGGGGGCTTTCCTTCTCCTCCCGAAGAACTCATACCCTTTAAGACCTCTTTTACCAGTTCAGCTATCATTTCTTCATTAAGCATTTGAGCCAACTTTAACGCCCCCTCTTATTCGAAACGAACTTCAAGCTCCATCGGTGACTTGGAGCGGTCTAAATAGCGCACTTCTTTATTGTGTAATAGTGCTGCAATACCCTGATAACGAGGACGAGCCATGGGATCGTTTCTTGTCGGCACCGGAGTGGGATGTTCCCCTTTAGCATATTTCGCCGCATTGCGGCCTATTGCCCTGAAAACTTCGGCATCGAGAAGGGGTGCCTGGGGAAAAAGTTCTAAATTGTTCAGTGGGTTAAGATCCCGTTGATGTATGACCGTCGTGCCCCTGGACAATATACCGATACCTATGCCCGAACCGGACAACTTAGCGCCCTGGTGAGCTATGAACCCCACATCGGCAGTGTGATATACGCGCACAAGTCTTGGTTTAAGACCTTCTTCTTCAATACCTGCAAAGACCTGCCTCAAAACCTCGCTATGAGGGACTCCCACTATCGTTTCGGTAAACACGGTTCCAAAGGCCGGAGGGATGGCAACTACCACTTCCTTTGGATCGGTCCCCTTCTTAGCCACACCAACCTCCACTAAAGTCATTTTCCCTCCCCTTTGAGGCAGGGTGGCCGTGGGGGAAGACGTCTTGGCCTGCTCTCCCATTACTTCTTGTAAAACTTCCGCTATTACCTTTTTAATCAATTCTTCGTTGACCTGCATTGTCTTCCCCTCCCTATACGTCCTCGGGCCTTATCGCCCAGGGGATTTCCTTTATTTCCTTCCAACGCTCTTCCGATATCCTGTAGCCCGTGCCGGGGCCCTGGTAATCGTTGGGGTCGTTGACGGCACTGTAAACTGTACCATCGCTGTCTATCCATGCAGATGTCTGCAAATAGTCTCCGGAAACCCGCTGGCGCATCATCATTACGATAGCTTCAGCTATATCTCTGAAACCCCTTTGAGCTAGTATTTTGACAATGTCAATGCCGTTTATACCCTCGTTCAAAAGCCTTTCCGCCGCCCTCAAGTCCTCAGTCACGTTTCTGTCAGGCAAATCTTTGCTGCCGTTAGCATAAGTTGCAGCTTCGACTTCGGCATCGGTTATGGGCGGAAATCCCAGCGCATCGTAAACGGCCTGGAGCGCTCTTGCCGCCTTATTGCGGACAGCGACTACTTCTTCTTCGGAGACAGGCTTATTACCGCCGTCGACCTTGAAATCACGCTGAATAGCCAAATAATCGTCCATATCCTCAATATCCCAGTTGGAACCGGCAAACATGTTGTCGTAATTGGGTACGCCTGAATAACCGGAGAAGATGAGATCTGT
This sequence comes from Acetomicrobium sp. UBA5826, assembly GCF_002433005.1. Classification (GTDB taxonomy): domain Bacteria; phylum Synergistota; class Synergistia; order Synergistales; family Acetomicrobiaceae; genus Acetomicrobium. Next base: position 49,343 of record NZ_DJHF01000022.1, read on the forward strand.
CCCGGAGAAAAGCTGAGGTATGGTGCGTGCAGTTCGCCTCAAGTCCGAATGCGAGAAGGTCTGGTCGTTACCTGAAGCAACTTCCATATCAAGCGTAACGGTAATCAAGTTTTCTGCCGCAACGGCCCTTAAGCCGCTTGGAACGGCTCCGGGAACTCCTATGCAGGAGATGGAGCCATTCTGCAGACCCTGCACTCCGGCGCCTTTGGTTATCATAACGCACCTGGTTTCAAGATATAGCATGCTTTTCCCCTCGGCTGCACCCATCTGAACCTCTGAACCGGTGCCGCTGGTGAAGCGCATTTTCAGCCCTCGACTTGCATAGGCAGATGCCAAAAAAGCTTTAGACCAAGGCGTATCGTCCCCGTCTATAAACACGCTTTCGGTGCCATATACGGATACCGTTTCAGCGTAACTCGTAAGCCCTCTCATTCCTATCTGTAGTTCGAAGGCCTCTTCAAGAGCGCATTGGGTGAGTACCCCTGGCCTGCCGGTCTGAGAACCTATCAGCAATGAGAGCGCGTTTAAAGGAGCATATCGATTCACGCCCACCGTTGTTTCCAGTTCCACAAATCCCCTCAGAGCTCCTTCAGCGGCATCGGCAGCAAGCTGGACAGGATGATCCTTTGCGCTCGTGATGTGAGCCTGGTTTGCAGGAGTCTTGCGGGATCTCATTTTGGATATGCCCATCATTATTTCGACGATGTTCAAACAGTCCATTACGTTGTTTATCTTGGCCGGCGTCAAACCCTGAAAGATCTTTGTGACTTCATTTCTCGATACATTGGGATCCACCAACATCTTCGCCAGTTCTAGATCACTTTTTGCCATGGCTTGCGGAGCTATCTCGATATCGATAGCATAATTAGCAATGAACTGTTCTATCATGTCGAAGTCATCGCGTTTTTTGCCATCCATTTCGGTAATTTTGCCGTTTTCGATCTTTATTGACGGAACTGGGTCCTTGGGGCTTCCCATTGCATAAAGTCCTACATCCACCCATTCGGCAATAAAACCGTCTTTATGTACCGGCCTATTGTTCAGTACTTCAAATCTTTTGCTCTTCTTCTCAGCCAATTTGTTCGCCCCCTCCGTATTCGACAATCCCTAAATGTAAGGGGTCGTAGCCGATTTGGGCTCGGCACCCATTGCGCCAAGCAGCTTTTTGCCTATCATTCTTGCCGCTATCAAAGCCTGCCTAACGGCGCCGGAATCACCCGTGAAGGTTATAACCACTTCGTTAGTAAGGGATAATCCTTTTGTAGGCGACAAGTAATCGATCAAATCAACTTCAGCGGCCTTCAAAGCCGCATCACTCATGACGAAACCAATGCCTGCAGGAGCTCCCACTATTAATCCGAAGGCCTTTCCGACAGGCGCGTTGAAGGCTTTATTGCAGGCATAGCTGGCCCTGGCAGTATATTGAAATTCAAGATGTCCTGCGTCATTCGCATAAACATCTCCGAAGGTGCGGCGCAAGTCCTTCAAAGCCACCTCAATGGCTCTTCTTGCATCGGATACGTCCTCCGCCCCGAAAATTATCAACGATCCGTGACCGGCTCCACCTTTGGTATCCCTGGGAAGCTCTATGGACACTATCTCGGTATTGGTAGCTTTTACCGCCTCATCGGCAGCCATTATTTGAGGCCCTGCACCTGTTCTGCCCGAAAAGATCCCCACGGATCTGAACTTTTTGTCTATGCCCAACTTTTCGTGAAGCATAGGCTCAACGTTGGCCACGACCAGGCCGATGGTGTCGCCCTCGGAGATGCCGACGTACTCGGTAACGCCAACGACGCTCTGTACGCTCACATTTGGCGTTTCACACTTCTCCTTTTCTTGCGCAGCCTTCTCGGGGGTTACGACAGTGCTGCCGCTTCCGAGGCGTTTCATAACTTCGTCCATGACCTTTTGCATGATATCCTGTTCCATCAATCACACCTCCACAAGCTGGCTTAGCCCAGTTTAGGCAAAAGCTTCTCGGTATCGCTGTGTGGCCTTGGAATGACGTGAACCGAAACTATCTCGCCTACACGTTTCGCCGAGGCCGCTCCCGCATCAACCGCTGCCTTCACCGCTCCAACGTCACCGCGAACCATTACGGTAACCAGGCCCGAGCCAATTTTCTCGTAGCCGATAAGCCTGACGTTCGCTGCTTTGACCATTGCATCGGCAGCCTCGATGGCTCCGACCAGTCCCTTTGTTTCGATCATACCCAACGCTTCTCCATTCACGGTCTTACACACCTCCTGATGAACTTTTCAATTTTTTGCTTTAAAGCAGCTATCCCTTCTCCTGTTAAGGCAGAGACGCAAACCACCTCCTCAACTCCCGCTTCCGCCAAAAACTTTTTTGCAATTTTTATCCGATCTTCATCGACTAAATCCACTTTGCTTATAACCCCGATGACCTTAGACCTCAGAGACTTAGTAAAACGGGAGGGAAACTGTCTTAAATTTGTGGGGTCAATTAAAAGGAGTATTATTTGTGAACGCGAAGAAACCGTAATTAATGCATGATAAAAACGAGGTAGATCAAAAAATTCACCGGGCGTATCAATTGCCTTCCCGGAAAACTGAAAAAAGGGCGTTTTGCGAAGGGGCCCTTCATCTTCCAGCAACTTTAAGGCCTTCAACAGCGTTGTCTTGCCGGCACCTGACGGCCCGATAACCATGACACACATTATGTAAAGGTGACCTCGGCAGGAAAAAACCCAAGCGCATCCTTGAGGGAATTAACAGCTGTGCTTAGGGCATTTTCCACGGAGGCAACTTCGCCCGTAAGGATGACACAACCAGTAAATCTATCCACAAACTCCACGTTTACGGCAGAGGATTTACTCGCTATGTCGGCGGCTATTATGGCACCCTCGCCGGGGGTAATTGTCATGATGCCTATCGCTCCAGCCCTGTCGATACCCACTTTCTGACAAAGGTCTCCCTTTGGATTTCTTATAATATGCGCCAAAGTGACTTGTTTGCCGGGGACATATTCTTGGATAACTCTTAAACGTTCGCTACCCTCCACTTGAGCACCCCCTATACCATGTATTAGTAAACTAGAAAAGCAATAATATTGCATTAAAAGCAAATAGCTCATTTTTGATCAAATTTTTTGTTCGCGCATACGACAAAGGACCTGAGAAGCTCTTCCTCAGGTCCTTTTACTAAACTTTTGTTTTCTTGCTCATATTTCTATTACTGAAAAAACAATTCATCCGGTATCAGGTGCCATCTTTTAAAAAGGGGAGTGATTTCTTGTATTCACTTGGGGGATAACCAACCATTTCCTTAAAGAGGGTGCTGAAATAAGCGATATTTTCATATCCCACAGCAGAAGCTGTCTCGGTGACATTATATCCCATTGCAAGTAATTTCTTGGCGCGTTCTATGCGCTTTTCTTTTATGACATCAATAAACCTCTTGTTCAAGACCCTTCCGAACATCCTGCTCAAATGGCTAGGGCTAACATAGACGTGTTGGGCAACTTTGGATAAATTAGCCTCGCCCAAATTTTCCTCAATGTACGTTAAGGCCTTTTGAATCAATGCCAATTCCGGATCTTTTACGCTCTGCCTGACCCTCCACGCCTCTTCGAGGGAGATAAAAAACATGTTTTTTAGGTCGACGAGGCTCCTGACCGGTATCATCATATCCCTAACCTGCCTTCTGGCCCAAGTCTTGATAGCCTCTTCGTCGCATTTCAGATCTAAAAGCAACTGACATATTTGACCTAAATAACCTCCAAACAGCAGTCTTACCACTTCTACGTTGGACCTTGTTACATCACATTGAGATAAAAGAGAGAACAGCCTGTTGACTCCCTCGTTTACAAGTTGCAATTGCCCATCTCGTATACCTTCTAAAACGACCGAAAACGATTCGTTGAAATCAATTTGGTCGGCATCCGTTCTTACCTTTTCCACTTTGGGCTTCAGTTGCCCATATATGAAGTTCCCGAAACCCTCTAAAATGCTTTCTTCCAACGTCTCTTCCAAACTGGGAAGAATCTCCGAAATTTCGTTTAAATCTCTGATTTTTCCCATATAAACGACATTGCAATGGATATCGTTTTGTAAAGCCATGTCGAAAACTTTAGACGCAACTGTCTCAGGACTTTCCAAGGGAGCATTAAAAAATATGAGAGTTATGTAATGAACCCAGGGTACCAAAAAAACAGACTCCCCCAAGGTTCTTTGAAGTTCACCCAAAAGGGTCAGCTGAGGCCACTGGTTCTCCTCTACATCTGATGTACCCAAAGCTACTACTCCAAAGACATGCAACTCCCTTGTAGGTAAAAATCCTACTTCCCTAGCCACGTTTTTGAGCCCCTCGGTAATTTCTTCGCCGTAAATTATGCTCTGGATCATCAGGGATGCCACGAAGTTCTTGTTATCCAATATAAACTTTTTCAGCCTCAAGAGCTGTTGGGACGCTCTGTTGGCTTCCTTTATTTCATCTATCGCTTTGCCTATGGCATCGCAAAGAGCTTCATCCTTGATCGGTTTTACCAAAAAAGCATTTACGTTTAGCCCTACAGCCTGCCGGGCGTATTCGAAAAAATCGTAGGCAGTCACGATTATAACCTTGCCCTGAAAACCTTCGCTTCGCAGCTTTCCCAGCGATGTTAAAGTGTTTCCGCCGGGAACCTTTATATCGAGCAAAACCACGTCAGGATTCCACGAACGGACCTTATTTTCAAAATCCACCGTATTAGAAGCCTCGTCCAATTCCAAGTAGACAGGAAAAGATTTGAGCCTTTCGACCAGTGCGCGTCTTTCCAGCGGTTCATCCTCAACGACGAGTATTTTCCTGGACATGACCTAATCCTCCACAGATGGCAAGCTTAGGCTTACTTTCGTACCGACTTCCGGTTCGCTCCATATATCGAATAATGCGTCTCTTCCGTAATGCAATTTAAGCCTCTCTTTAACATGGGAAATACCCACGCCCTCGGATATTTCGTCCAAGGAACAACCGACTCCGTTGTCCTCTATGGTGATCTCCAGTTTCTTATTCTCAATCTTGCCGCTTATGCAAACCAGTCCCGGTTTGAGAGAAGGCTCGATCCCATGAACAACGGCATTTTCAACAATTGGTTGAAGTATTAAAAAGGGAATCTTGCACGACAAAGCCACGGGCTCTATGTCTAAAATATATGAAAAACGATCGCCAAATCTGACCTTTTGTATGGCTAAATACTGTTTCAGGCACTCGATCTCGCTTGCAAGGGGGACCATTTCTTCCCTGGATTGCCTTCTCAGTATATATCTTAAATAGTCAGCGAATTGGATAGTAAGTTCTTGTGTTTGAGAAGCTCCTTCGAACATTGCCAAACGAGACATGATATTTAAAGTATTAAACATAAAATGAGGGTTTAACTGGTTTTGGAGGACCTTGAGCTGAGTCATTTTCAAGTTCCTTTCAAGCATCTCCTTGTCGCGCTGAGCTGTGACCAACTCCATAGTTCTGTGCAGCAGCTTGCTTTCTATCAAATGGCGCTCGCATAACTCTACGACGTGAGAAGCCATGACATTTAAAAGATTCATGGCATTCATTACGGTTGACTCGTCTACAACGGGAAGAGCCAAAAAATCATTGACCCAATCGTCCAATTCATCGGCGCTACATGGCCAAAGGGGGGCTATTTCGCTGCGAACCTCCTCCTCTGTATAGGGCCTGAGTAACACCTGGCCACACAATAACGTGCCCACCAATCTACCTTCGATCATGAGCGGACTTGCCATATCGATCAATCCGCAATGGCATCGATAAACCAGAGGACCTCCCGAATCTAGGGCATGTCGACCTCCCCAAGCATCGCTTTTTTCACAACCGCACCTACCTTCGGGGTGAGAGCGAAGCCTCCGGCAAAAGGCACAAAAATTGCTGGGTATTGTCAACGCAGTTCCGTCAGTAGCAGCTATCACGGCACCAACATGCATAGCCGCGGCAAATCTGTCTACCAGATCTTTGAGTTTTTCCAGCTCGACTATCTCATTCCACCATTCATAGGAACCATAACTCGCCATCTTATCGTCTCTCTAGAAATCGCTAACATTATCTTAATTGCCGTATTTAATTATAACTTATCATTTTCCTCTTCCAAAAGTTCTTTTCTACAATGACAGTGCCAAATTCCTGTAAGATTCTAGAAACACGCCCCATAACGTATCCAAAGGACTTGGTCTGCCCTTGTTTGGTTTTCTCTATAGCCAAATATCCTTCTCTACAATTAACCTCCAAAAGCCTCCTAAGCGCTTTTTAGAACGATTTTATGTCTTTTAACATTTATCCGCAAGCCATGATATCATGACGAAAAATCATGTAGCAGTTTTTCCAATACACTTACCACTCGCTTCACACATTGTGCAGTAAACTGATCAAAGACCTCGGCCCTCTTATTCTTGTCGTTGCCACCAATTCGTTGTGCTCTTTCAATTATTTCGGGTACTTCCTGCTCAAAAGAAGACTCTAGTTCGTCGAAATACGATCGCACAACAGGATTTCTTTCGTCGTAATATCCTGGCAAGCTCGCTATTGGATCTCCTTTAGTAAGGTCCATCAACCTTCTAAAAAGCCACCAATAGGACTTAGGGGAAAAACTGTCTTCGGTCGCACTGACAGGAGGAGTTAATACCTTTCCAAAAGAACCTGCCTCACTTACAATTTCTGACAACGCCGATCCGTCCACGAAAAAGGGGACATAACAGCTATTGCAGGGAGGTCCCGGAGCCCACCAAAAAACAGGAATATCATCGTCATTTTTAGGAAGCACAGCAATACAGGAACTTGAAGTATTGCCCCACGTAAATCCAGAAGGGGAAACATGCATACATATACTCTGGAAATCTGGATCAGCTGCGTCAAAATATGGACCTTCTAAAAATGTTCCCTCATAGTGATCTCTCGCTATTGTCTTCATGACAGATAAATCGATCCCGCCATAACTCTGTTTAAGTATATCTCTGCTTCTTTGTGCTCTAATGTGTGAAACCTGTCTCGAATTCATATCATCGATATACGCCCTGGCAAAATCAAAAGATCCTCTTAACTTTTCAGGCCACCACTTCATCATAATAGCATAGTCCACGATATCAGATGAGCCTGCATCCCAATGATTTCTTATCGATGGCTCATTAGATATCGAAGCAATCCCGCCAATAACCCTTCTGGCCACCCATCTTTTGCCGACTGTCTCTACAATCCACGCTTCTTTTCTATCTGCAACTATGTAGGAATTATCATAACCTCCCTGAACATGATCCTGGGAAGGAACGCCGGAACCGAACTGGCCATGCTCTTCCACCAATTTTCCTATCACATAAATAGCATCTTCTGCACTTTTAGCCCTTTCTAATGCTAAACGTACAATGTCCATCCCCGTCAAACCAAGATCGGGCCCTTTGTCAATCTGGTACTTTTTAGCTGAATCCCTAAACCCTTTAGTAAATATGGCCTCATTGCCAATCACAACACCATACTCGTTTATCCCCTCTTCATATCCCCAACACCAATAAGGGCTCGAGCCCAAGGTTGCGAGGGTCATATTAACCTGTGGAATTGAAATATATTCTAATTGTATGGCGCTACCCCTTGGCCACTCACGGCTAGAATGAAGAACTAGGGGTTGACAATCGAAAAAAGGACGGTCGCTGTTTTTCCCAAATATTACGCTGCCTGAAGCTGTTGCATCTCTTAAAGCCACCCAAGTATCACACACGGTTATCTCTCCTCTCTATTGGTCTAACTTTTATATACAAAAAGGTATCGAATGGTAAGAATGTCGACAAAACCCCCTTAAAACGAACTCCCATAGCATCACAGAACCTCACCGCGGGCAATATTTCAAGCAGTATGAAAACACTCCGATGGCAAGAGCTCTAACACCATCTTAAGGAAAGGCACTTGAGATATCCCCTTTTGTCCCTTTGACAAATAATTTCAAGGTTAGAAACGTTGTGTTAGTATGTCTTGCAAAAGATCCCAATCGTCCCACACGTGTTCATACAACCGTCGATACAACGTATAAAAGGCCCTTGCCCGTTTCGTCTTCTCCACATCTGGCTGGTATTGTCTTTCTAATTGGACTGTCTTATTGACGGCATCTTCAATATCTTTGTATAAACCGACAGCTATCCCTGCTACTAAGGCCGTACCCTTGGCACCGAACTCGGAACCTTTGGGCACTTCCAGGGGAAGCCCGATCATATCAGATAGAAGCTGACACCAAAAGTCACTTTGGGCACCGCCCCCCGATATCCTTACGCGATTTACCTTCATGGGGATGTATTGATAACAGTCCATCATTGAAAATCCCACGCCCTCATATACCGCTCTTACAAGATTATCTCTATTGTGAGTAGCGGTGATCCCGAAAAACTGAGCTCTGGCAGTGGGCTTGACAAAGGGGGCTCTTTCGCCGCTAGCGCTAAGATAGGGATGATATACCACTCCTCCGGCTCCTATCTCAAGCTTTTTCACGTGCTCTTCTATCACATCGTAGAAGGACATACCTCTTTCTGCGGCTTCCTCTTCGTAGGGCCTCCCCACCTGCGCCAAAATCCAATCGAGGTTGGGCGTCCCCATCATGACTCCCATGGCCCTCACCCACAGTCCGAGAAACCCGTGACACATTGTAAATCCGACATTCATCGGCTCTATATAAGGACCATCCATTACGACCTCGTTAAAGCATGTGGTACCAATTATGGAGCAGGCATCACCAGAGTGTATGGCACCCACGCCGGTAGCCGTGGCGATCACATCGAAGGGTCCTCCTATTACCGGTATGCCCGACGGAAGACCTAGAAGCAAAGCCGCCTTTTGGCTAAGGGGTGCATGATTTTCAAGGGGAGCTTTTACAGTGGGAAGTAAATATTCATACTTTAAGGTCCCGTACATCTTCAACAGTTCTTCTGAATATCTGCGTTTAGCTATATCGAAATGAGGAACACATCCGTCGGTCTCATCTGTAGTGATTTCACCGGTTAATTTGTACTTTAGCCAATCCTTGCAGTACAAGGCCCATCGCGATCTTGTCAAAGACTCCGGTTCGTTTTCGTCGAGCCATTTAATTATTGCAGCCTGAACCCCAGAAAAAAGAACGGAGCCCAAAATCTTATAGGCCTTATCGCTTATGCCCTCCGCTTGCCATCTTGCAATTAAATCTCCCGCTCTTCCATCTGACCATAAAATGGCAGGACGCACCGGATTGCCCTTTTCGTCAATGAGCCAACACCCATCTCCTTGTCCAGTCACTCCTATGGCGCATATCTCCTTGCCGGTGACGCCGCTTTTTGTGACGGCCTCTTTAATAGTTTTGACTACGGCTTCCCATACTTCGTTCATATCCTGTTCGTCCCAATTTGGCCTTGGGTTTAACACAGCAGTCCTTTGCCTGGCCACTGCCAGCTCATTGCCCTCGTCGTCAAAAACCACGCTTTTGACCATAGATGTACCAGCATCGATCCCTATCAAAAACTTTTTCATCCCTATCCCTCCTCACTGGGTTTTCACTAAAGACCAAGCGAATCAGCTAAATATTTCTTTATTGACGCAATTTTTTAGCTCTCCCTTATCAAAATACAAATAAAGCGATCCGGCGACCGTTTCAATGCCCCTGATCGCACTTTTTTGCGACGCCCCTGCGATGTGGGGAGTCAACAGGACGTTATCCAGATTCGTCAAAGGATGATCGGGGGGCAGCGGTTCGGGATCAAACACGTCTAAAGCAGCACCCTTTATTTTCCCCTTCGCCAAAGCTTCGTAGAGGGCATCGTAATCCACTATGCCGCCTCTTGCCGTGTTGACGAAATAAGAAGTGGACTTCATCAAGTTAAATTTACTTTCATCCATCATCTTCTCCGTCTCGGGAGAAAACCTGACATGCAAACTGACCACATCTGCCGTCTTCAAAAGCTCCTCAAAACCTGTGCTTTTGTATCCTTCTTCTTCAATAATTGAAGGCGTTACATAGGGATCGTAAACTAAAACTTGGCATCCAAATAGGGAAAACATCTTTGCGACGTTACGCCCTACTTTTCCGTAGCCCACTATGCCGACAGTAAGATCGGAAAGTTCAGGGCCGACCTTGTCGTAAAGATATAGGTCGCCCCTCCATATCCCACGTTTTAACTCATAGTGCCCTAAAGCCATGTTTTTCATCAAAGCCAACGTTGCGCCAACGGTAAATTCGACCACTGCCGATTCGTTTCTTCCGGGACTATTGAAAAGCGGAATTTTCATTGAGGTACAGGCTTTTATGTTGACGTTGACGGGACCGCCCCGTGTACAAGCAATTGCCTTTAGTTTTGAAGCAGCTTTTAATAAAGCTTCCGTAACGGGCGCCGTGTCGACTACTAAGACATCTGCATCCTTGACTAGAGGCATCAGCTCATCAGGGTTACCAGAACACTCTTTTACTTCATCGGTATCGTAAAATGGTTCGTTGGGCCAAGGGACTTCGTGTTCGACAAATTCCGCATCGGGAAAATACTTCCTAAACACATCTACGAAGAGAAAGCTTTTTACGAAACCATCTCCTACAACTAGAAACTTCATCTCGTATCACTCACTTCTGTCCATAGGTCTTAAACTTTTCCAGCATCAGATCCATCTCATCATCGGAGAGTATCGTCGGTTCACCAACGCACTTGGCCCTATAGTAGATTTCGCAAACCATCTCAATTATCTCTGCGATACCGAAGGCAGAAGGCATATCGGGGCCAACGGCTATGAGGCCATGATTAGCCAACAGAACGGCGTTATATTCTTTGCCCATCGTATTATACGCAGCGTCGGCTATCTCCTGGGTGCCGAAGGTAGCGTAGGGTGCACAGGGGACCTTCTTTCCCGCATAGGCTATAAGGTAACTGGCGGGAGGCACATCCCAACGCAAGGTTGCTATGGTAGTGGCAAACATGGAGTGCGTATGGACTACAGCTTTTACGTCCTCTCTGTTCTGATAGAAAATCAGGTGCATTCTCCATTCGCTCGATGGTTTTCTTAAGCCATCGACTATCTTGCCTTCAAGATTCATTAAAACGATATCCTCGGGTTTCGTCTCGAAATAATCCATCCCGCTGGGAGAGATGGCCATTAAACCTTCTCTTTTATTAAAAACGCTGATGTTTCCTCCCGTCCCTTTGGTAAGTCCGGCTGTTATGAGTTTTTTGCCATAATCTACTAATAAATTTCTTTCTTCATTCAAAAGCAATTCACACCACTCCTTCTCGAGTATTTTTTTGGATCTTTATAACATATAATAGCACTACCACCTTAAGAAAAAACTATAACAGGAGGGCGGTGAAGCAAATGGCAAAAAAAGTGGTCATGGTAGGCGCACTGGATACAAAGGGTGAGGATTACGCCTTTGTCAAGAAAAGAATCGAAGCGGAGGGTTTTAAAGTTATCGTCGTAGATGTAGGGGTGATAGGCGATCCTTCTTTCAAACCCGACATAGATGCCGATAGTGTAGCAAAGGCAGGCGGAGAAAGTTTAGCTTCTTTAAGAGGAAAGGGCGACAAAGGCCTCGCCATGGCGGTTATGACAAAGGGTGCCGCTGAAATCGCGAAAAAGCTTTTTAAAGAGGGGCAACTTGACGCCCTATTTGGCATGGGCGGATCCGCAGGAACGGCCATAATATCTGCTGCTATGAGAGCTCTCCCCCTCGGAACTCCAAAGGTGTTAGTATCTACTGTGGCATCAGGCGATACTAAGCCTTACGTCGGGACCAAGGACATAGTAATGGTTCCTTCAATTGTAGACGTAGCGGGAGTGAACGCGATAAGCGCAGGCGTCTATTCCAGAGCCGCAGGAGCCCTCACAGGAATGCTCGAAACTGAAGTCCCCGAAGTCGCAACCAAACCACTGATAGCAGCCTCCATGTTCGGCAATACGACCCAGCTGATCAATCAATGCAAGGAGATAATGGAAAAAGAAGATTACGAAGTCATGGTGTTTCACTCGACCGGCACCGGTGGAATGACAATGGAAGACTTGATTGAAAACGGCTATTTCGTGGCAGCTCTGGACTTGACTACCACGGAGTTGGCCGATGAGCTCTGCGGAGGAGTGATGTCGGCGGGCCCGAAGAGGCTTATAACAGCAGGCTTGAAGGGCATCCCTCAAGTCGTAGCACCCGGATGTCTTGATATGGTGAATTTTTGGGCCATCGACACGGTTCCCGAAAAGTACAAAAAGAGAAAACTTTACCCATGGAATCCGAATGTGACCTTGATGCGTACCACTCCTGAGGAAAACGCCAAACTCGGAGAGATAATGGCTCAAAGGCTGAACCATTCAAAGGGACCGACCGCTGTCTTCTTTCCTCTAAAGGGCCTATCGCAACTTGACTCGCCGGGAGGAGAATTTTGGTGGCCCGAGGCAAACGAAGCGCTCCTTAAGTCATTGAAGGAAAATTTGAGAAAAGACATTCCCCTCATAGAAATCGACGCCAACATAAATGACCCAATATTTGCCAAGGCCGTGACGGACAAAATGTTTGAGTTTTTATCAGGTAAATAAATCTGGAGGTGAATAGAAATGCCATTCATAACAAGAGAGGAAGCCTTGAAAAGGTTGCGTTCGAACGTAGCTGCAGGAAAACCAATAGTGGGCTGTGGTGCGGGAACCGGGATTTCCGCCAAGTTTTCGGAGGCCGGCGGAGCTGACTTAATCATAATATACAACTCGGGCAGATATCGTATGGGAGGAAGAGGATCCTTGGCAGGGCTTCTCCCCTATGGTGACGCAAACGGCATAGTCGTGGAAATGGCTTCTGAAGTTCTTCCCGTCGTAAAAAACACCCCCGTTTTAGCGGGAGTATGCGGAACCGATCCCTTCAGGCTCATGAAAGTATTCCTAAAAGAGCTCAAGGAGATGGGTTTTGACGGCGTTCAAAACTTTCCGACTGTAGGACTGATCGACGGAGTCTTCAGGCAGAATTTGGAGGAAACGGGAATGGGCTACGACCTTGAGGTTAAAGCAATTGCTATGGCCCACGAATTGGATATGCTTACCTGCCCCTACGTCTTCGATGCCGAACAAGCCATCGCCATGACAAAGGCAGGCGCTGACGTCATAGTTGCCCATATGGGGTTGACCACAAAGGGAAGCATAGGAGCCAAGACAGCTTTGACGCTCGAAGAAGCAACAAAACGCGTTCAAGACATACATGACGCAGCGAAATCGGTCAACCCGGATGTAATGGTAATATGCCACGGAGGACCCATCGCTGAACCCGAGGACGTCGAGTACATATTCGCCCACACCAAAGGCATCGTGGGATTCTTTGGCGCATCGAGCATGGAACGCATACCCGTAGAAAGAGCTATAAAAGAACAAGTAGAGCGCTTCAAATACCTAAAGATAAACGCCTGATTCAGGCTCTATCGATAGCCAACTAAAAAGAGAGCAGGCAAGCTAACCTGCTCTCTTTTTAGTTAGCTGTGCTTTAATGCTATTATATATATGTGCTTTTTACCTTTGCCAATAAATTTATCCTATTTTCAGCCAGCCTGTCCGCTGCTTTGTACGTTGGTATGTTTTCCTTCTTTGCAATCTCTATTACCTCCAAAACAGCATCGTACAGGGCTTCGACTTTTCTTGTGGCTTTTTCCTTTATATATCCGCCCGGCTCCAGCTCCGCAGCGACGTTAATTACGCCTCCGGCGTTGATGATATAGTCCGGCACATAAAGGATGTCCTTTTGTTGCAAAATATCTCCGTGCCTTTCTTCCTTGAGCTGATTATTGGCAGAACCTGCTACTATTTTACATTTTAGTTTATTTATGGTGTCATCGTTGATGATTGCGCCAAGCGCACAAGGTGCAAATACGTCACAATCTGCACCGATTATCTCATCGGGTTTTACTGCCTTTGCACCCAGTTCGTTCACCGCTCTTTTTACGTTTTCTTCGAAGATATCGGTCACGATAAGTTCCGCTCCAGCTTTCTTCAGGAATTTTGCCAGGTTAAATCCCACATTCCCTACACCTTGGATCGCGACCTTTCTGCCGGCTACATCGTCGTTTCCGAAAACTTCCCTGCAAGCTGCCTTTATTCCCTGAAATACCCCCAGGGCCGTAAATGGAGACGGATCACCGCTTCCCTCTCCCAACCCGGCAACATATTTGGTCTCCATCCTTATATATTCCATGTCTTGTACATTCGTGCCTACGTCTTCCGCCGTTATATATCTGCCGCCCAGAGATTCGATGTACCTGCCCAATGCCCTGAATAACGCTTCCGATTTGTCCTTTTTAGGGTCTCCTATTACGACAGTCTTGGCCCCTCCTAGATTGAGGCCGGCCGCAGCATTTTTATATGTCATACCCCTGGCGAGCCTTAAAGCATCCTCGATGGCTTCATCTTCGGATGCGTAGGTCCACATACGACAACCCCCAAGGGCAGGCCCTAAGGTCGTATCATGAATTGCAATGATGGCCTTTAAACCTGAGGCCGCATCATGACACAAAACAACCTGCTCGTAATCGTACTTTTGCATGTAGCCAAATATCTCCACCACAACTACCCCCTTTGATATTTATAATCCTATAGTTATCTCAAGAACAAAGCTGTCTGACCTAATAAAGTATCGCTATTGCATGACAAAATATATGAACAAATCCCGCATCTGGAATGCCCAAACATTCTTCAAATTATTACATACAATAATATTGCATGTAATACTAAATATACTATGAAACGATAAAAATGTCCAATAGAATTTTATTTTCTCAATTTAAAATGATTCTTTGTAAAGATATATTGTCGTACTTTTTGCTCAAATTGGGGCGATCGCAATAAGGCATATATACATAAAAAACAAGACAGCATCCAACGATAAAATGGATGCTGTCTTGTTTTTGTTTGCCAAATTAAATCGCTTTAAATTACCCGCCTAAAAGATCACCCACAAAACGAAGGTCATTATGAAAATAGCCGTCGCAGGAGGGTCAATGTGGGTATCGCCGTGTATGACAAAGGTACGAGAGGCAAATTCACCTACAAAAGCTGATATTACGCCCATCAAGGCACCAATGAACAAAGAACCGCTGAAAATCGCCGCCAATGAAGCGATAATTGTCATATGATGCGTAACTGGAACGTTTATCCCAAAACAGAGGAACACCAAAGTTGCAGCCGAGATGCCGAATCCTACAAAGGCTGCCGCAGGGAAGTATGCTTCATTTATTCCTATAACAGCAAGAGCATACCATGCTGTGACTAAGCTAACTCCCAGAGAAATCATAAAAAGTTGACCGAAATCCTGCTGGTGGGGCACCCACACGTCGTTTCCTCCCGGTGTAAATCGACCTCGGGCCTTAGCTTCTTCGCTCAACGTGCCAAATAGTCCTGTTTTTCCAAAGGTCAAACGTACTATGGCGTTCGACAAAAACACCGTTAAAGCTACATTATCGGTGAAGCCTGCTGGAAAAATTGTATTGAAGACAGAAACCAAAAGATAACCTAAAATACCAAAGAGACCGCCCACCAACAATGCCATGGGATCCTTAAACCCAGCCCCTCCGGAGACTATGTCCTTGCCTGCTCCGTGTATGCCCTTTTTAGCGGCATAGGCAACAGCGGCAACACCCCCGCAAAAGGCGACGTGAGGGCCGAAGACAGGGCCAAAAGCTACATTAGAAATAAAGTCAAAGGAAGACCCCCCAAGCACAGCTGCTGCTCCAACCAAAACAGCAAAACCGGTGAACACGAAAGCAGGCAGCCCGCCTAAAGCCGCACCAAATACTCCACCACCGAAAGAAGCAAGAAGCGTAGCAAAATTCACCTTTGTAACCCCCTCTCAAAATATTGTACAAAACCGCAAGGGAACAACCAAAAAGCTCTATCCTGAGACATCACCTCCCAAGATAATTGCTTTAGTTTCCTATTTTATCTTCTCTATTCTCTCTTCAAAAATAGGAATTGTAGATGTGATACTAAAAACTCAATGGCTCAAGCCGGCCGGCTTGAGCCATTGAGTTTTTACGCCTTTCCTTGGGCAAAGGCCTGAAGATCGGTGTTTACTTTTGAGAAAACATAAACGGGAGCACAACCTGGGTATGTAAAGACTTTCTTTGCAAGCTTCATCGCTTCTTCGACCTTTTCCTTGGAAGGGAAGTATTTCCAGCAGTCACCTAAGACAAAAAGATTTTTGCCTTCTGCATAAAGTGGATCGAAGTCAGGTACTCCACCTGCAATGAAGACGCATTCGCCTTTTTCTGCAACCATCTTTTCCACGTCAATTCCTGTGTTCTTGAAGGAATCGAGAGCTCCACGTAGATACACGTAACAACCTGGACAGGTTTGCTGAATTATTACCGTTAAACCTTTGTATACCCCAACAGGGTTGTCATTAGCCCGTTTAAAAAATTTCCTAACATCCTCCAATTTTTCACCTACTACCTCAATGGAGGCCAAATCACCCACTCCGAGCCCCTCTGTAGCTGCTATCCTAACGGCCGGAATTTCCCCTGGCTCAAAACCCATGATATACGAAGTGACTGTGTCTACGGCCACCGTGTCCCTACCCGCTATTATCAAATTCATCTCGATCGGCGTTCCCGCATGTGGTCCCTGTCCCTCCATGCCGATGATCCCATCGATTATAGTAAGATCCGCCTTTCTAATTCGCAGCATATCAGCCAGCTTCTGGCCAAGATCTATCCTGTGGGCACCCTGTTGCTGTCCGCTTGGGTGCCTGTTTGGAACGATGCCGTTCCAATTTTTTATGCCTAAAGTAACGGTCCCGCCAACATGAACCTTCATCTTTGGCAAATTGATAACAACATCGGCCTCTAAAACAGGACGAAATACCTCGGCCTTTTTAAATACCCTTCCCTCAGGGATTTCAACAACGACGGTGGACTCTTCGTCGAAATATATTACTCGATCTGCCCCGCCACGCAACGCAGCTTCTTCCATCCCCGATTCCTTGAAGGCTGGTTTTGCCTTGCCAACGTGAAGCCCTAAAGAGGGATTATCACCTACCCACACTTCCGCAGCTTTGGACTCCTCTTTCAGGAAAGCCACTACTGCTTCCACCGTTCTGGGATCTACTACGGCAAAACTTTCAGGAGGTGCTTGAAATGCCAAATTGGGCTTAACCAATACCCTATCCCCTGGTTTAACTATGGCATCGATGCTTCCCAGGGACAACTCCACGGCTTTCTTGACCGCCGCCTTTATCGCTGCTACGTCTTCATCGTATCTCACAAATTTACCGCCCATAAATTCCCCGTTTCCCTTTATTCCGTTTGCCTTAACGACAGATACCTTTGCTTTTTCCATTTATATCTCCCCTCCTCAACTTGTATATCCATAGCTACCCCTATCAATCCTTTGGATAATGATATCATATTTCTGGGACAACACGCTACAATAATTTTCCAACAAAACTCAATCAATTAAATTATATTCATCTCTGATCTCCTCTTCCTGCAAGGGTCTCGTCAAATCGTCCAGGCGCTGCAAGTAACCTTCCAGGCGCTTTAAAGCTTCTCCGTACCCTGCCCAATCGCCCCTTCGCAATGCTTCCTCTGCTTCATTGTATGTTTCCCTGGCTCTCCTTACCAATTCCCCGAGGGTACCGCCTTCAGGCAAGCCCTCCGATTTGTACAAAGGAGATTCTGCCGCTTTGGTTTCCCTTTCGTCCTCAATTCCAAATAAATCGCTAATTACGTCATCGAAGCGCTCTCCCCAAACTACCCGGCCACCGGCCGCAAGGATTATCCTCTTGAGTTCGGGAAGATCGCTGTTTTCTGCCCTTAAGTAGAGAGGTTGCACGTACAAAATCGAATCCTCCAAAGGGATCACCAGCAATCTTCCAAATATTACGTCCGAGCCTCTCTGTCCCCACAAGGAAACCTGTGCCGATATCTCGGGATGTTGATTTATCAATGCCTCTATCTGCTGGGGGCCGTAAATCAGTTTCTGCTTCGGGAATACATAGGCCACCAGCTGACCGTAAGCATCTCCATCGCAACGCCCCGCTAACCAGGCAATCATATTGTTCTTTCCTGTGGGGAGATAGGGCGTGACCAAGACATATTCAGCCCTCTCCTCTTCTCTCAGCTTCGTGACGATATAATAGGGCGATGCCTGCGATCCTCCGTGTGTGGGGAAGGACCAGACGTCTTCTCTGTTGTAAAAGGTGTTTGGGTCCGTCATGTGATACACGGCAAATATTTGAGCCTGCACTTGAAAAAGGTCCATGGGATAACGTCGATGGAGGATCAACTCAGGGGGCATCTCTTCCAGGGGCTTAAACAGATCGGGAAATATCTTATTCCAACTGAGGATCAAAGGATCCTCAGGATCGGAAATGTAAAACTCAACGTTACCGTCATAGGCATCAACCAGAACTTTTACGCTGTTTCTGATGTAGTTAAAACGTATCTTTCCGGCTTTGGTCGATAGAAGTGTTGGCTGCGAATAGGGATATCTGTCGGTTATGGTGTAAGCGTCCATCACCCACACAAGCCTTCCGTCCATCACCGTAAGGTAGGGATCTTGATCGAAAAGCAAAAAGGGCGCAATACGCTTAGCTCTTTCGAGTATATTCCTGTAATACATGATCCTACTCTCCGACGTGATTACGTCGGTAAAAAGAATTTGAGTATCGCCAAAGCGAACGGAAAATGCCAACCTGCGTAATAAAGAATTAACGGGAACTCCTCCGCTGCCTTCATAGGTGGAGCGGACATTCTCGTCTCCAGCGGGGTAGTCGAACTCTTGAACCGTCGTTTTTACCAGAACATAATAATCGGTCATTTCTCCGTAATATATTTGAGGATATTCAATGGAAAGGGGAATGGTCATCCTGGGAGGCAAATCTTGAACGTAAAATACGGGCAAACCCGTTGGGGTTACCTCATTGACAGGATTCATTACTATACCATAACCATGGGTAAACTCGAGATGCATATTCACCCATGTAGGGTTTTGAAGCTGCCGAACGTCTAATTCCCTTGCGGCGAGCATCACCTGCCTGGGCACTTCGCTTTGTAAATAGTAGCGATCTATATCGATGTCGGGGAAATCGTAATAGGTCCTAATTTCCTGAAGTTGCTTGTAGCTTCTAAGCAAGGGGCCGTAATCCCACAACCTTATGTTCTCTATGGTTTCGATGTTTTTATTAAGGTCTTCCATCGTCACTCCGTCTTTGGGAGTGATATGGCGCAATACTACATCGTCTAACCCGTATGCGCGTTGCGTGGCCAGGATGTTATGTCTTATGTAAGGGCTTTCCCGCTGAAATTCGTTGGGCTCTACTACATATCTTTGAATTACCCCTGGATATATGCCCCGCAAACCAATTGTTCCAACGATCCATACTCCAATCAAGACTGCTATGAACTTCCAACTTTTGCGTCTAGCAGCTATGGGGAGAAAAAGCCCGATGACGGCGACGGCTGTGGCAAGGACGTTTAAGGCCAACAGGCGAGCATGCAAGTCTGTATATCCCGCTCCGTAGACGACGCCCAGGGGAGAAAAGAGAAGTTCGTAACGGTCAAACCAATACCCCAACGACAACAAAAGCATTAAAATGCCGGCCAAAATCCCCAATTGCAACCGCTCTCGCGCCGAAAGGGGGATTTGTCTGTAGGACTCCATGTCAACTCTTCCCTGAGCTCTGGCGATAAAGAAGATGAAAGCCGTACCTATCAACGAAATCAAAAAGACTTTAAACAAAAGACTTTGTGCATACCTATAAAAGGGGTATTGGAATATATAAAATCCAATATCTTTATTGAAAATTGCATCTTTTGCGTCAAAGGGCATTCGATTCAAAAACCTCAAGACCATCGCCCACTGATCCTTTGCCCCGAAGGCCAAAGCAAGAGCAACGACTAGGGCAAAGGCGTTGATCAACATCTTTACCCGAGGCAGGTTCAAGGGGGAATCGAAAAAGACCACAGCTTCCAAGGCCGTCTTCCTTGCCCGCGTTAAGCTAAATCTGATGATACCCATGGATAGTATGAAAACGAAGCCAAAAAGGAGCCATTGAGGCCAGAACTTTTTCCAAAAAACAGCAGCGTAATCGAGGGCATCGTACCAGATAAAATCCGTATAGAATCGAACAAAGGGAACAAAACCTAAGATAACGGCCAAAATAACGATGGGCAGAACGACTCCGCAGCCCATGTTAAGGGATGGCCCGCCCGGCCAGCGGCTTCCAGTTCTGTCTTCATTACGATAATTCATCATTTTACCTCCAATTATCTTTATTGGTTTCTCAATCAGCGTTACATAACGGTTTTTTGATATCTTTTACAAGTATGTTACCATTTCCCTTGCACATATGGCGACATCAATTTCTTTGGGGGGTCAATATTTTGAATAATATTTTGAATAGAAAGATAAAAAATATATTATACAGCACTTTTATAACGATCTTCGTCTTATCTACGCTGGCGGAAGCCGCAGAACTTAAATGCACCTATGCGACGCGCCTGGGAGAACCTTTCTTAATGCGTCTCGTCTCGCCCTACCCTTTAACCGACGTAACTGTTCGTTGGCTTGACAAAGAAGGTCCATTAAATGTCGCCTTTTCGGAAGGCAAATATGAAGCGAGTATGCTTTTGGGAACAGATGTAAAGGATACAGGCCCCGGCGTTCACGAACTGATAGTGAGATATCACGAAAGAGGTAAATTTTGGACTCTGCGGCATGATGTAAAGGTGAAGCCAAAATCTTATCAGACCCAGGAACTGAAGGTACCGCAAGCTATGGCAACGCCTCCCAAAGAAGTCCTGGAAAGGATAGAAAAGGAATCGAAATTGGTAAGAGATATCATTAACGCTGTCACTCTCCGACGACATTGGGAATTGCCGTTACAACGTCCCGTTAATGGGATCGTTACATCACCCTACGGATTTAAAAGAATTTACAACGGTACCCCAGGAAATCCCCACCGAGGAATCGACTTCAGGGCAGCCGTCGGAACGCCTGTAAAATGCGCCGCAGACGGCGTCGTATCCCTTACAGGAGATCATTACTTCGGCGGAAAGAGCGTGTACGTCGACCATGGGAACGGAGTCATTTCCTGCTATATGCATTTATCCGAGATCTCCGTTAAAGAAGGCCAATTTGTACAAAAAGGAGAAGTTATTGCTCTTTCTGGACAGACCGGAAGGGCCACGGGCCCACACTTGCACTTTGGGCTTTATCTTTTAGGAAATGCCGTCGATCCAGCGTCACTTTTTTGAATGCCACTAGCTTAAATGCGCCTTATGTTATTTGCTAAATCATTTTAGACCATTTTTCAGGAACCTTTTGTTCGTCGACGCAAAGCCAGTGCCTTATTTGAAATAGAGCCCAAAAGGGGTTGACTTCAAAAATTAGGACATGATAAGATCGTACCTGCTCGTTTAATGTTCTATAGTAACAAAGGTAAATTAATTGTTTTTTGCTAACTATTAGCATTTTAGTTGGCTTAAAATAGCGGCGGCAATTGCAAAAGGATATTCAAAGGGATTGTCTGATCTACCTTATCAAGAATTTCTTATAGCCTGTGATATTTTTGTATTGTCAATCGTATGCTCCTGCAACTCCTTTAAACTCTAGATAGAAAAGGAGCTGTAATATGGGGACCTATCGCAAAAAATCTATTTTGCTCTTCGTGGTTCTCTTTTTATTCTGGGTTCTTTTTACATGGAAGTTAGAACTTCCTGCTCTGGTTGTTGGGTTGGCCTTGAGCTTTGTCATTACCCGAATTTCACACCTATCCTTTTTCCCCACCGTACACGAGTTGTATCGCCACAAAGAACCGCCTCTGCACTTTCGATTTAGGGAAGCAATTACCTTTTTTCCCTTATATGTCTTAAATATTCTCTTGGCTACCGCTCAGGTCGCCCTCTTAGCTCTAAAACCGCATATCGAGTTAAAACCTGGCATCGTCAAACTTGAAACCTCAATTAGAAACAAAACAACTTTAGTCATCTTGGCAAACCAGATCACTTTAACACCTGGCACTTTGACTGTCGACATTGATTTAGCGCATCACAATTTATTCGTCCATTCCATAAATCTTCGCACCTTAGATGCAGACTCGGTGCGCAAAGAAGTCAAAGAGCTCGAGGAACGACTAAGGAGGATGATGGAATGATAAGACTGGCCCTCTGGGGATTGATGATCGCTTCTCTCATGGGATTCTGGCGCGTCATAATCGGACCGACGGTTCCAGACAGAATAGTAGCTGCCGATGCTCTTACGATTATTTTAACAACAGTCCTGGCTTTGCTTGCCGTAGATTTCGGAAATGGAATTTTTTTGGACATTGCCTTGGCCTTTTCCATTTTAGCCTTCGCAGATGTCCTTATAATGGCTAAGTATTTTGAGCACGGAGAACTTCACCGATGAATATTGATATCACTTCGGCAATTGCATGCGCTTTTATGGTGGTTGGAGTATTCTTCGCCATGACATCTGCTCTGGGAATGATAAGATTCCCCGACGTTTACACCAGAATTCACGCCGGAACCAAGGCGCTAACGGGAGGAGCATTAATGACATTGGTCGGAGCAGCTCTTTACTATCCTGCATGGCAAGTCAAGGCGAAAATTCTGCTCATAGCTCTCTTTTTTCTGATCACGAATCCCATTTCCTCCCACGCTATTGCAAGAGCCTGCTATTTGCACGGAATAAAGCCTACGGTCTCCTATAAAGACGACTATGGAGAAAATTTAAACAACAACGGCGAGGAGACCGAGCGGTGAGTGCCCTCTTTTACTCCTTTGTCTGCTTTTTTTTGATTTTGACCGCTTTGGTGGCATCCGAGATAAAAGACATCTTAAGTGCCGTGATAAGTCTTTCTGTTTTTAGCGTATTATTGGCAATAGCCTTTGTTGCGCTTCAAGCCCCCGATGTTGCGCTTACACAGGCTGTCATTAGCTCCGGATTAATCACGTCTCTTTTTTTGGTCGCCTACAGCCAAACACAAAAAGAAGGCAGACGAGAAAATGACGAGGAGTAGCAGTGATGTCTAAGTCCTGTTTTTTAAGAATCGTGACTTTCTTGCTTTGCCTTGCACTAGGATGGCAGTTCTGGAAGGGCATCCTCGCCCTTGAACCGACCCAAATCATAATAGGCCCTGCGGCACATTACATCGAAAGTGCCGCCGAAGAAACGGGCGCAACAAACATAGTTGCTGCCATACTCTTCGATTACAGAGCCTTAGATACCCTAGGCGAAGCGTCGGTAATTTACACGTCGGTTTGCGGCATCGCGATGTTATTTGCCAAAAGCAAATTCAAAATCTCTTCTACGGGATTGTCCTTCATTGTGAAAAGGGGAGTAAGTTTTATAATTCCTTTTCTGCTATTGTATGCTGCAGGGATAGTGCTCATGGGACACATATCTCCCGGCGGAGGCTTTCAGGGTGGAGCAGTTTTTGCTACCGCTACAATCCTTTTCTGTATTGTTTACGGCTCTGGCTTTGAAGCAGTCATGATCAAGCCCAAGACAAAAGAACTGATAGAATCGTCGGGAGCTCTCATGTTTGTTCTCATTGGATTCGTTGGGCTTTGGACCGGGGCGGGCTTTCTCGCTAATATCGCCGCTGGCTACCCAAAGGGGGAGGTAGGCAGATTTCTAAGTGGCGGATCTATACCACTACTAAATATCGCAGTAGGCATGAAAGTAAGCGCGGGGCTGTCCACTATCTTTTACAGCATGATTAAGCTCTTGGAATTCGAGGTCACCAAGCATCCGGGGGTGAAGAATAAATGACTATAATCACGTTAAGCCACGGCACTGCTATAATTTTATTCTGCATTGGTTTATATACAATAATATCCAAAAGAAACCTCTTTAAAACGGTCATAGGTCTTTCCCTTATGGAATCCTCTGTTTTATTGCTGATAGTAGCCGCTGGCTTTGTGCAGGGGGGGCGTCCTCCCATTTTGCCAATAGAAGGCATTGCCGTAAACCCCCTCCCCCATGCTTTTACCTTGACAGCAATCGTAATAGGGGCAAGCGATTTGGCTTTGGCCCTTGCTTTCGTAATAAAGCTACATCAACGTTACAAAACGGTAGACTTGGATAAAATAAGGGGTCTTCGAGGATGATTTCACTATTGACTGTACTCATCCCCCTCACTTGGGCTTTTTTAATCCCTTTGATACATATTTTCAGAAAAACTTGGCTAAAAAGGGCTATATTATTATTTGGCATAGCCGTCTTTTTCGTCACAATCTCTGCAGCCATATCGGGATGGAAACAATCCGCCCTTTCCTTCCTTGGGGGTTGGCCTGCAGAGCTGGGCATTGTCCTTATTGTAGATAAACTATCAGCTGCCTTTCTCTTTCTTTCGGCCATAGGAGGAGGAGCGGCATTTTTAGCTTCCTACGGGCGCTTAAAGGAGGGACCGTGGAGGTATTATGTTATTTTTTTCCTGCTTCAGGCTTCAATGAATGGCGTATTGATAACGGGAGACATTTTTAATCTATACGTTTTTTACGAAGTTTTTTCGCTGGCGGCATACCTTCTCGTTGCCTTTACCATATCGTGGCAAGCTATTGAAGCAGGATTGAAGTATCTAGTACTCGGCACGATTGGCGCTTTTTTTATTTTGCTGGGCATCGCCTATATTTTCATGGCCACCGGATCGTTAAATATGGCAGTGCTTTCTCTGGTACTACCCCACATACCGAATGAAGCTTTGACAGTTATTGCAGCCTCTTTGCTGATAGGCCTTTTTATTAAAATTGGAGCTTTTCCTGTGCATTTCTGGTTGCCAGATGCCCACTCTTCCGCCCAAACGGCCGTAAGTGCCCTCCTTTCGGGAGTCGTGGTAAAGGTATCGATATATACCCTTCTCAGACTGTCTCTACTACTCTTCCTCGAAACAAAACCAGCCGTCTTTACAGTTATCACCGTCGTAGGAACACTATCCGTATTGGGCGGTCATTTAATGGCATTGAGACAAGAAGACATAAAAAGATTATTGGCTTATTCCACGGTTGCACAGATAGGTTACGTGCTTATAGGGGTTGGAACGGGAATGGCTGCTGGCATTTCTGCAGCTTTTTTTCATGCGATCAACCACATGTTTATGAAAGTGGGGCTTTTCATTGCGGCCGGGCATATCGCCGAAGACATGAAAACCCGCAACATCTACGATCTTCGAGGTCTTTACCATCATCGCCGGTGGTTCGTCATCGTCTTTTCCCTATTAACTGCCGCAATAGTAGGCATTCATCCACTTGGCGGATTTATGAGCAAATGGTACCTGATGCTCGCTGCGACAAAAGCAGGAAATGTAATTCCAGCATTAGCCCTAGCCTTTGGAACAGTGATTTCGGCTTTTTACTACATGCGAGTTTTATCGTTTTTTTACTCATCTGGCGATCCGCCGCCACGACAAACATACCCTTACTGGAACCTTGCTATAGCAGGAGCTTGTGCTCTGTGTTGCGTTTTTTTGGGAATCGTTCCTCTCGTTCCATCTCTCTGGAAGTTGGTTTCGGATATCGGCCTTAATGCAGTCGATACGGCAGAATACATATCTACTATGTTGTCAAAATGAGGCTTGCTTCATGTTTGGTTTCGATTTTTTTAGGCTGGTGATGACACAGTGGCGACAATGGAAATATTAAAGTTTTCTTTCGTCTTCGATAAACTTTCTTTGTCTATGGCTATGTTGGCCCTTTTTATGGCAATTTCAATCTCCATATTCTCTCTGGATTATGTAGAAAAGAAACAAGCCAAAGAACGTAGGTTTTTCGTCCTCTCTCCCTGGATGTTTTGTGTCTTTTCCTGTATGGCTCTCTTCTCTGGAGACTGGTTTTTCTTTGGGGTATTTCTCGAAATGTCCTCTATAATGCTATTTTTCATGATCCTGCCTTTAAATTTTCGTACAGCCCTTTACTATTTGCTGACTCAACTTTCCGGATCGCTTCTAGTCTTTGTCGGTGCAGCCATCATGATAGCCGAAAGAGGAAGCGCTGCCATGGGCCCTGTCCCTCCTCATCTCCTTTGGCTGTTCCTTTCGGGATTAGGCATTAAAACCGCCCTTTTAGGGCTTCACTTTTGGCTTCCGAAAGTTCATAGCGAAGCTCCCACACCGACGAGTGCCCTCCTATCGGGTTTTTCCGTCAAATTAGGAATATATGGCCTTATCAGACTGGCCTCTCTTCCTGCGACAGACGTGCTCATGGTCCTCGGTCCATCAATGGCTTTATACGGCATCATCCAAGCAATATCCCAACACGACGCTAAACGGTTACTGGCCTATCATACAATAAGTCAATTGGGTTATATCGTCACGGCAATAGGAACTGGGACTGCTCTTGGCATCGTTGCTGGAGTATATCACACAGTAGCTCATGCTCTCTTTAAGGGTCTATTGTTTTTGTGCATAGGTTCAATTGAAAAAGCATACGGTACGAGAGATCTTAGCCTTTGGGGCCATGGCACTGCGAGAGCTTTTCCCGTTACTTTCGCATTTTTTTTGGTAGGAGCTTTAGCAATATCGGGCTTTCCCGGCATGAGCGGTTTTGCTAGCAAAGCCATGATCAAAGCATCGTTAAAAGAAAATTCATTTTATACAGTAGTTTGGATCCTTCAAGCAGCAAATGTCGGAACAGTATTGTCTTTCTGTAAGTTGAGCTATTACGGATTCTTTTTTAAAGGAGATGTTGTTCGAAAAGCTCCCCATTATAACCCTCTTTTGTCCTACAAAAAGAGAATATTTCAAAACACGGGAATGGCCCTTTTGGCTTTTATGACGATCTTCTTGGGAATATGCCCTCAACTTCTTCCAAACTTTATGGGAATGAATTTTGGAAATTTCTTCGAGACCGAAGCTCTACTCTCGGCCATAATCCCAATCTTCACCGGAGGGATCTTATTTATCGTCTTTAAAAAAACCCTTACCCCCGGAAAACACAAAATTTATGATCTGGACTTTCTATTAATCAAGCTTTACGGCATCCTGACCCTCTGTCCGACTATAGTGGCTAAAATTCATACAGGTAAATTACGTCAATATACAATTCATGTCATCATCGCTGCTTTGGTGATATTCTTTTTTCTGGCAAGAACATAAAATAACTTACATAAACATGGCGACCAAGGATGCAAATCAATAACCCCCGCGTAAGATTCCCTTTACTAAGGGTAATCTATGCGGGGGTTATTGAGTGCTTAATCCTGCTGTTTTAATTATTTATCCCCAGGCAATGGAGAGATCTCAAATAACCTAAGCTTCGGTTTTCTTCCTTCGACAGCCCCCACGCTTTGGCTTTTCCGCAGGGGCTTCTTCGGAACAATCTTGTTTTTTGTCGGCCAAAAGCATCCCGCCAACTCCTACGTTTTCCTGGGGATTTTCGGAGACCAGCACCACAAAGGCTTCCTTAGGTATATCCATGATCTTGCTCGCCGCCTCCGTAAGGTCTTTAACCAATTCTCTTTTCTTTTCTAGGCTCAAAGCCGGACCGCTGACAGTAATTACAGGCATATTCGACACCCCCTCTGGACTAAACTACCTATTTTGGTATATTACATTTAAATAATAACACATTTAATTTTAATAAAAAGGGGATGCTCTTTTGAAGACCGGGGATTTAAAAGCTAATGCCCATAAAGGACTTGCCATTCTCACCATGGGTCATTTTATAAACGATATACATGCCGCCTTTTTGGTTACCTTCACCCCAATCTTGATGATGAAGCTGGGGCTGTCGATAACAGAGGCCAGCATGTTGACTTTTCTGTCGGGAATAATAAACTCCTTTTTGCAGCCTCTCTTGGGCTACGCTTCAGACCAAACATCGCGTCCGCTGATGATCCTGGTAGGCCCGATACTTGCTGCATTGGGAGCTTCGCTTATACCTTCGTCTCCCAGCTACGCGCTGGCCTTTTTCTTCGTAGGATTGTGGGCCATAGGAAGCGCTACCTTTCATCCTCAAGGTCAGGGATCGGTAGGACACGTATCATCCTCGCGAAATCTGTCCTTTTCCTTTTCCATTTTTTCAATGGGAGGAATATTGGCGAGCGCCTTGAGCCCCCTTTACGGTGCCTATCTTTACCAAAGGTTGGGAGAGGCCTTCATGCCCATAGCGACCTCCCTTCCGGTCTTGCTTTATGCAGTATTGGTCTTTAAGTTTTTACCCTCCATCCCCAGCAAGGAGACAAGTCGCAGATCGGACAATACAAAGGGCTTAAAGTTCATATTGCATTCTATAAAGATAACCTTCGCGCCCCTATGCGTCGCCGTAATAAGGGATACATCGATTCAGGGCATTCAATTTTTCATGCCCATAGCCATAGCCATCAAAGGAGGCACCATCGGGGATGTGGGGAAGGTGCTCTTCATCATAATGATAGCAAGATCGATATCGCCTTTAATCGGGGGATACATCGCCGACCGTACCAGCAAAAGCAGTATAATCTTCTTATGTATGGCTCTGGGGGGAGCTTTACTCATCCCTGCCGCACTGCTAAAAGGCGTCATATCGATTTTGCTTTTCACCTTGGGAGCCGCTTTAATAGAGGCCACGACTCCCATAACGGGCGCCATCTCTCAAGAATGGATGCCCGAGTCGAGGGCAATGGCAAGCTCTATAGTCATGGGTTTTGCATGGGGATTGGGAAGCCTATTGATTCCGCCTTTGGGGATTATAGGCGACCACCTTGGCATCACCTGGGCGTTGGCTGTCATCGGTGCCTTGCCCATCCTGAGCTTGTATTTTGTCGCCGTAATAAGAAAAAAGGAAAAGGCCGCTGTCTCAGCGGAATTACGGGGAGACGGCCAAGGCACTTTGCCCGAATAAAATCATCAAGAAACTTCGAGAAGAAGACATTTAAGGTACAGCGACTCGTCAAAGCCCATAAGCATCGGATGATCCGGCGGTTGGCCCTCCCTGGCAACGACGCGAAGTGTTTTGCCGGCGTCCTTCGCCGCCTCAAATATAACCCCTTCAAAGAGATCCCACGATATATGGTGAGAGCAGGAGCAGGTCAGAAGAAAACCGCCTTCTTTGATTATTTTCATGGCTCGCAAGTTGATCTCTTTATATCCCCTGAGAGCCCCCTCAACAGCCTTTTTGTTTTTGGCAAAGGCCGGCGGGTCTAAAACTATTACGTCGTACCTTTGACCCTTTGGCTCTAACTCCCTTAGGCGGTCGAAAACGTTTGCCACATCGTATCGGCAAACAGCGTCAAATCCGTTCAGGCCGGCATTGCGCCTTGCCGTCGCTACAGCATCCTCCGATACGTCTACGCCAAAGACGGTTTTCGCGCCAAACCTGGCAGCGTTGAGGCCAAAACCCCCAGTATAACAGAAGGCATCCAGCACATCGGCCCCCTTTGATATATCCTTCAATAGGACCCTGTTTCGACGTTGATCCAAAAAGTGTCCCGTTTTTTGGCCTCCGGCAATATTTACGCAAAACTTTACGCCATTCTCTTCGATTATCACTTCATCGGGCACTTCACCGAAGAGAAGGCAATCCTCTTGAGACAATCCCTCGATTGCTCTCACGGGCACGTCGTTTTTGTGGTATATGCCTTTTACGGGAAAGAGGTCGGTTAATACCCTTACGATGATTTCCTTGAACCTATCCATCCCGAGCGTCAGGGTCTGCAAGACTATATAATCGCCAAATTTGTCAATAATTACACCGGGCAGAAAGTCCGCTTCGCTAAAGACCATCCTGTAGGCATCAAGCTCGGCAATTCCGGTCTTGCACCTGAAGTTCAGGGCAGATTTGAGCCTTTTGCGCCAAAAACTTTCGTCTATCCTTTCTTGTTTTCTGGTCAGGATTCGTGCAACAATGTATGAAGAGGGATTGGCATACCCTATACCTAAGAATTTCCCCCGCCAATCCTTGATCTCGACTAAATCGCCCGGAGTAAAGTCGCCCCTTATCCTGTTTATCGCATTTTTGTAAATCCATGGGTGCCCTTCATGGATGCTTTGTTCAAACCCCTTCTTAACGTATAGAGAATTAAGAGCCATAATACATTTAACCCCCTCCCAAGGGAGGAAAGATCCGCACTTCATCTTCCGGATTCACCAGATCATCCAGGGAGATGTACTTCGAGCGACAGATTGCAAATCCCACTTCTTCCCTTGAAATATTTACTTTATTGAGTATATATCCCAACGTCACGGCCCGATCCAGCTCTACAATATGCTCCGTCAATCGATCGCCGCTAAATACTATAACCTTGGCCATCGTCTTCCGCTATCCAGTCGAGCCCCAATTCCGACAATTTTCCTCTGGTAGGAATGCCCCTTTCGTCCCAATTCATCATTGCGTAATATATTTGCAGCGCCTCCTGAAATTCCTCCTCAGAAAGCGAATTCCCGGAAAGAGGACCTTTTTCGAGGGGAGAAAACAACCTTTCCGGCAAGGTATCTTCTTTGACATCGAAACCCTCACGGGCATTGAACATCCTGGCGAGCACCAAAGCTCTCTCCCCGACTTTCATCAGCTCAAATGCGCTCGTTTGCCATCCGGTGAAGGCGCACATGGCATCTACGACATCTTTTATGGGCATAGAGCTTCTAGGCACCGGCACGAAATCACATATACCTGCAGCGTTAAAAAAGCTCCACCACATGGAAAGGTAGGCAAAAGTCCGCACTTTTAAGTTTGAGAAGACGGTAGGACTTTCGGGCTCCAAAATACCCAGAGGCATTATTTCTTTGAAACCATATTGGTCCTTTGAAGCAACCATAGTATCATGGGCAGCAACCATATGGTCTGCCCCCCTTTCGGAAGCAGCGTAAGCTAAGGCTAATGAATATTTCCCCCTTGGCTCATGCATCGGTAACTCCTGACCCTTTGCCGTCAAGACAAACTTTTCCGAACCCTTTCCTATGATTTCGGAGGCCCTTTTGCTGCCCTCGGCGAGAACGTCGCCAAAGCCTTCTCTTTTTGCTATCTTTTCTATCATGGCCAGGAGGACCTCGCCGTTGCCAAAGGTCAGCTCTATTCCGTCGGTATCGTCTCCGGTCAAAATATTTGCCTCGAAGCATTCCATGGCAAAGGCTATGGTCATCCCGGTGCTGATGGTGTCCAAGGTGTATTCGTTGCACATCTGATTTGCTTTAGCTATAACTTCTATGTCATCGACTAAACAGAGCGATCCAAAAGAAGCAAGTGTCTCGTACTCAGGGCCGCCGAATCGTGGCTCTACTCCATAACGATCCGATTTAACGGCTCTTTTACACCTCACGGGGCAGGCGTAGCAGCCTTCCCTTGCCACTAATATCTTCTCATTCATAGCCTTCGCAGAGATTGCCTCGGCCCTGTCGAATTCACCGTAACGAAAATTTTTGGTCGGCAAAATCCCGGCTGCATTATTTCCCAAAACGGAAGCCGCTGTTCCGCTTTCGTACAACCCCCTGGTCAGAGGATTCTCCATTACCGTAGAGCCGAATTTCTTGGATATTTCCGACATAAGCTTATGGTCCGCTATGGGAATCTGCTTTTTACCTCGGACAGCGATAGCTTTGAGGTTCTTGGAACCCATCACGGCTCCAAGTCCATTTCTGCCGTTAAAATGTTTTAATTCATTAGTTATGCAGGCATACCTTACTAGGTTTTCTCCGCCGGGCCCTATCTGGGCAACTCTAATGGCGGGGTCTTTGTGTCTATCTCTTATCGCATCCTGAACTTCGCCGGTCTTTTTCCCCCATAGATCTCCGGCATCGCATATGCTCACATCTCCGTCGTTTATATAAAGATAAACCGGTTTACAGGCTTTGCCCCTTATGACAATCCCGTCAAAGCCGGCACGCTTTAGCTCAGGCCCCCAAAAACCTCCGGCCTCAGACTGTCCAAAGGCATTTGTCAAAGGCGACTTGGCACCCACGGCAAAACGACACATCCCTCCTAAAGGTGCGCCCGTTAAAGCTCCGGGGGCAAAGACCAGAACGTTATCCGGGCCCAGAGGATCGATGCCGGGCTTCATCATCTTAAGTAAATAGTAGCCTATTAAACCAGAACCCCCCATGTAGGTCCTATAGAATTCGTCGCTAACATTCTCCACTTCGATCCTTTCCGCAGATAAGTCGACGTGCAAAACCCTTCCGTTGTATCCGAAAGCCAATTTCATTCCCCCTCAAATTAATCGCAATTATCTTTAAATTTGTCTATATTTTTAAATTATAATTCACTTATTAGCCGAGAGACAAATTCTGTAAAACAGGCTTTTAATCGTCACAAATCGACCTTTGCTTGGCCAGTAAATCGTCGTAGGTTTCTCTCTCGACGGCCAGGAAATCCTTTCCGTTCTCGACGAAAACAACTGCAGGTCTGGGAAGCATATTATAATTGCTGGCCATAGAATAGTTGTATGCTCCCGTGTTGAAAACCGCCAGCAGGTCTCCTGGCTTAATATCGTCTGGGACAGGAAGGTTTTCTATCAAAATGTCACCGCTTTCACAACACCTGCCCGCCACGGTTACGATTCTGTCCTTTGGCAGGCCTTCCTTACCCACCACTTCGGCGTCATATTTAGCCCCGTACAGAGCGGGCCTGGGATTGTCCGCCATTCCGCCGTCTACGCTTACATAGGTAGTAGAACCTGCTATTTCCTTGATGGCTCCTATGGTGTACAAAGTTATTCCCGCTTCACCTACTATCCATCGACCGGGCTCTATAGCAACGGAGGGCAGAGATAACCCAAAGGCAGAACATCTGGCCCTTAATCTTTCCATTACAGGATCCACGAAATAGGATAGCGGTTTTGAAGAAGCATCTCCATGGGTAGCGATGCCAAAACCGCCCCCAATATCCAGCTCTTCGAGGATAAAACTTTTATCGCTCTGTAAATTTGCCATAAGCTCAGTAACGACATCTATAGCCTGTACGTAGGGCCTATGATCTTCTATCTGAGACCCCAGGTGAAAATGAAGGCCCTTCAAAGCAATGTGCTCCATCGAGAGCGACTTTTCCACCAAATAGGGTACGCGCTCCAAAGGGATGCCGAATTTGGATCCCCTGTGACCTGTTTGTATATATTTATGTGTTAAAGCCTCCACTTCGGGCGTCACTCTAAGAAGGATCGACGCACGCCGCCCCTTCGAAGATGCAATTTCATTAATTAAATCCAATTCCCCTTCCCAGTCGACGACTATCCTTCCCACGCCTCTGTCTATAGCCGTCTCGATTTCTTGGCGAAGTTTGTTGTTACCGTGAAACACTATATTTGCCGTAGGAAAATTGGCCTTTAAAGCCAGGTGAAGCTCTCCTCCCGATACGACATCAAGGCCCAATCCTTCTTTTTTTATCAAACTACACATAGCAATAGTCAAAAAAGCCTTCCCGGCATAATAGGCACGAGAGTTTGCGTAATGGCCAAGAAAATCTCCCCGTATTTCTCGACATCGATCTTTGATGATGCTTTTTGAAACCACATATAAAGGAGTCCCGTATTTTGAAGCTAAATCCCTCAAATTACAGCCATCGAAATAAAGACCTGTCCTCATCGATAAATTCATCTCCCCTATTCTTACTAGAAAAGTAAAGTCTCGGTTTAGCTATTTGTTTTTCTGCTTAATTCTTAAAGCCCTGATATATCTTGACAGAAATATCTTAGAAGAAAGGATCTTAACTTTATAAAAAGCTTGCTCGCCGGAGTAGGGTGGAATCTCGAAAACTTTGGATTTGGGTCTTGCCAATACTTGCGTGGGATAGATGCTCCTGTGACCGCTGACTACGAAGGAAAGGACACAAGCTATGGCAGCCAGGGGTGTAGCTTGGGGACCCATTATTTCCATGGCCATAATGCTGGCGGTTATAGGGGTATTAGCGGCACCGGCGAGCACGGCCGTAAACCCCATTACGCTCAATAAAATCGGATCGGATCCCGTAAGTCGCGCAAAGGTTGCTCCTGCCGTCGCACCCACGAAAAAGGTGGGGGTCAACACACCCCCGCTACCTCCGCAGGAAAGGGTGATCGCCATGGCAAGGGACTTTATAAAAAAAGCAAACAGGGGAACACTGGAGCCTGAAAGGGCTTCGTAAACCGTATCCATACCAAGACCGAGATATCTGGTACCCAGCGTCAAAGCCATAGCCAACAGCAAAAATCCGCCAAAAAGGGGCTTTTTCCACCAAGACATATCGAGCTTTTTGAACCTGCTTTCCGTGTAATTAAGCATTTCGATATGCATAATTGAAACAAATCCGAAAAAAATGCCTGCCATTACCGATAATAAAATGACCTTCCATTCTAACGAGATCGGGATAATTCTACCGGCTAAACCTGGAATGCCAAAACTGGTTGCAACGATTCTGGCTATAATACCACTTATGAAAGACGGCAACAATACATCGTAAAGCATCTGTCCTATGTACAGCACCTCCACCCCGAATACCGCACCGGAGATCGGGGTTCCGAAGACCGCCGAAAAACCGGCAGATATACCACAAACTACCAATTTTTTTCTGTCCTCTACGTCCAGGCGAAGAAGACCTGCCAGCCAGGACATCAAGCCTCCGCCTATTTGAGCACAGGGACCCTCTTTGCCTGCAGAGCCCCCTGAAGCCAGAGTCGTTATAGTGGCCGCAAGCTTAACGGGAACTACCTTTAAAGGAATATATCCTTGCTTGTAATGGACGGCTTCGATGACCTTTTCCGTTCCGTGCCCGTGAGCCTCTGGGGCAAAGGTCTTTATCAAAAAGGCGCTTGCCAGAAGCCCCAGGGGCAGCAGCAAAATACGCCAAAAAGGCGGCAGCCCGCCCACGAAGGTAACAGAACCTTCTAGGAGATGCAAAAAGATAGAAGCCGCCCCTCCTACAATTAAACCCGCCAACAGGGAGAGAATACCCCACTTGGCCGCGGAATATAGAAGTACAAATATCTCTTCGAACCTCTTATCATCGCCATTTTTCACTTGACATCACCCGGGAATGATTATAGCATTTTAGACGTTCTGTCATTTTATATCGTGAAAGTAACAAAGGGGAGTGAAAAGCTGTGTACAGGAAAAGAATTGCTTTGGTCGCTCACGACAGCATGAAGGGTGACATCATCGAGTGGGCACTTTATAATAAAGGCACCCTAACGGAACACGACCTCTACTCTACAGGAACCACTGGTTTCTTGCTGGAAAGAGAGCTTGGGGTTCCGGTTTTCAAATTCAAATCGGGCCCTCTGGGTGGAGACCAACAGTTGGGAGCTCGAATTGCCGATGGCTTGATCGATATATTGATCTTTTTTTGGGACCCCCTTAACATTCAACCCCACGATCCTGACGTAAGGGCACTGCTGAGGATATCGGTCGTCTACAACATACCTACTGCCTGCGACAGATCTACGGCAGATTATCTGATTTCCTCGCCACTACTTAAGGAAACCTACAAGCCGATCAGAAAGTTTAACCCAGAGGAATACCAGCAGAGCAGGAACCTTAAATTCCTGGAACAGATAAAATCCTACGAGGATAAGGAGGAACAAGTGTGAGTGGTTTGTGGGGAATCTCTCCTATAGGAAAAGTTTTATCCCCCATAAAGGAGCCTGTCAAACCGGATTTATTTCACAACGTCAGATGCTCCGTGGAAATATATCCCGAGTTCAAGGAAGGATTGTTAGGCTTAGAAGAAGAAAGAGAAGTCCTCGTGATGTTTTTGTTTCACCTCAATCTCAATATTGAGAAATCTCCCCTTCTGGTACATCCGAGGGGAGATACTTCGAAGCCTTTGCGGGGGGTATTTGCAACCTGTTCTCCGACGAGGCCAAATTCGATAGGAACAAACAGGTGCCGCCTGATCGCTTTGAGGAATTACTATATAGATCTTATCGGCTTGGAGGCAATAGACGGCACCCCCGTAATCGACATTAAACCCTTTTCATGCCTGGATCCCCGATATGATGCGAAGGTCGAAGATCTAATTTAGCAGACCCAGCGATGAATGGGCGGCCGAAAGCCTCGCTACGGGAATACGCATTGCCGAACAGCTGACGTAATCAAGCCCAATGCGGTCGCAAAAGGCAATGCTCGACGGATCCCCGCCGTGTTCTCCGCATATACCAAGCTCTAGGTCTTTTTTCGCGCTTCTGCCTTTTTCGACTGCCATCTTCATCAAGGCTCCCACCCCTTTGCGGTCTAAAGTGCGGAAGGGATCTTCCGTATATATCCCCAGACGCACGTAGGCTGCCAAAAATTTACCCTCCGCATCATCCCGGGATACGCCTAAAGTTGTCTGAGTGAGATCGTTGGTGCCGAAGCTGAAGAAGTCGGCGTATTCAGCTATCTCATCGGCGACTATAGCTGCCCTTGGTAACTCGATCATCGTGCCTATTTTGCATCTCCAATTCTCTCCGTAAGATTCGGCAATTTCGGCAACTGCCTTTTCTATGTTCGCCCGAAGCATGCACATCTCCTGCCCGGTCGCGACCAGCGGAACCATGATTTTGACCTTGACGTCAACGCCTCTTTTAATCAGCTCGCAGGCCGCCTGAGCAATGGCCTTCGCCTGAGCTTCGTATATTTCGGGGTAGAGCACGCCGATACGGCAACCCCTGAAGCCCAACATAGGGTTGCCCTCTTGAAGCCCTTCAATCCTCTTCAAAAGGATCTCCAGTCTCTGCGCTTCTGGAGATTCTCCTCTGCCCTCGGACCAAAGCTGGGCTAACTTCTTGGCTACATCCTTACCCTTCGGCAAAAACTCGTTTAGAGGGGGGTCCAACAATCTCACAATAACGGGAAGGCCTTGCATCACCTCAAAAATTTCCACGAAATCATCCTTCTGCAATCTGGCGAGCTTTTCCAATGCATCCATTCTGTCTTCGACCTTTTCCGCCACAATAACCTGCTGCATTATGGAAAGGCGATCGCTTTCTCTAAACATATGTTCCGTCCTGCACAGCCCGACTCCTTTTGCGCCAAGCTTTCGAGCCTGCCGCGCTTCTTCAGGGGTATCACAGTTTGCCCACACCTGAAGCCTGGCGAACATGTCGGCCATATCCAGGAAGTGGTGAAGATATTCTTCGTGCATGGAGGGCTCGATTAAGGGAGCCTCTCCCGGGTACACCTTTCCGCTGGTTCCGTCGATCGTTATTACATCATCTTTTTTAACGGTAAATTCTCCTACGGTAAATCTCTCTCCGATAAGGTCGATGTTTACCGCCTCACATCCTACAACACAGGGAATTCCCAATGAACGGGCAACTAAAGCGGCGTGGCTCGTCTGCCCTCCCCTGCTCGTAAGCAACCCGGCTGCCCTGGAAAGACCGTGTATATCCTCGGGCGTCGTTTCAGGCCTTACGAGTATTACAGGTTCTCCGCTTTTGCCGCGCTCTTCGGCCTCGTCTACATCGAAAACCACCTTTCCTGTAGCGGCGCCGGGAGATGCGGCTATACCTTCTGCTATGGAAGATAAATCTGCCGAAGGATCGACTTGTCGATGGAGCAGCTGTTCGATCTCTTTTGGCGTTACCCTGGTCACCGCTGTGCGGGCATCGACTATGCCCTCCTTGACCATGTCCGATGCTATCCTTACTGCAGCCTTAGCCGTGCGCTTCCCGTTTCGAGTTTGGAGTATATATAGCTTGCCCCTCTCTACCGTAAACTCTATGTCCTGCATGTCTTTGAAATGTCTTTCAAGCTTTTCGGCGACAATTTTAAGTTCTTCGTAAATATGTGGACTGACCTCCTTTAATGCTCCTATAGGTTGGGGAGTTCTTATTCCTGCCACGACATCTTCGCCCTGAGCATTAATCAAAAACTCGCCGAAAAGCTCCTTATCGCCCGTAGAGGGGTTGCGGGAAAATAACACGCCCGTGCCACAGTCGCTCCCCAAGTTTCCAAAGACCATTTCCATTACCGTGACAGCCGTTCCCAAATCATCGGGTATATTGGCAATTTTCCTGTAGGTTACCGCTCTCTTGTTGTTCCAACTCCTAAATACAGCCTCGATGGCCATCTTTAACTGGGCCCAAGGATCTTGAGGAAAGGGTTCTCCGCTTTCCGATTTCACTATCTCCTTGAAATGACTGATTATTTTCGCCAAATTTTCTTCAGGTATCTGATGATCAAATTTGATGTTAAGTTGTTTTTTATGTTCGCTTAAAACCTTCTCGAAATGATCAAGGTCGATACCTAATACCACGTTAGCGAACATTTGTATAAACCTTCGGTAACAATCGTGGGCAAAACGCGGATCCCTGGAGTTTTCGGCAAGAGCTAGAACCGTACGGTCGTTAAGCCCAAGGTTTAATATGGTATCCATCATGCCCGGCATGGATATGGGAGCTCCCGAGCGAACCGACACCAAAAGCGGGTTTTCTTCTCCCCCAAAGGTCTTTCCGCTGACATGCTCAAGATAATGCATATGCTCTACGACTTTAGGCCACAGTTGATCAAGCAGTCCGAGGCCTTCTTTCATATAGGCACGGCAAGCCTCGGTCGATATGATGAACCCGTTTGGGACGGGCAAACCTAGCGATTTCATCTCGGCCAAATTAGCCCCCTTGCCGCCCAGAAGGTCCACCATTCCGGCGTTACCCTCGTCAAAGCGATATACATACTTCACTCCTGT
This sequence comes from Acetomicrobium sp. UBA5826, assembly GCF_002433005.1. GTDB lineage: Bacteria > Synergistota > Synergistia > Synergistales > Acetomicrobiaceae > Acetomicrobium. Next base: position 87,852 of record NZ_DJHF01000022.1, read on the forward strand.
CTTGATAACGCTCATCATTCTTACCTCCTTGCAGATTTGCTATCTGCATATCGCGTTGACGATTTATCTCTAAACTCTCTCATCGTCTCACTTACATTTTATTCTAGTATACCACTATGTGCAAATTCAGTGTAGGGTAGGGCTTATATCGGAACTTTAGTTTACTCGACCCACTCTTCGTCGATTCGTTGTGTAAATAAAATATTTGGGCTAAAATATTTTTATAAAAGTATGAAAACTTTACCTTTTAGGAGGGATGAGGAATGGCACAGAAAACGAGGAAGCTGGTAGAAGAACATGCAGACAAACTGATAGAGCTGTTGAACAAAGCTTATGCCGATGAACTTGTAGCCTATTTTTATTACAAAACTGCCGCCCTTTTAGTTAAGGGAATTCACGCCAAAACTGTGGCTGATCAGCTCGAAGAGATTGCCAAGGAAGAAATGGAACACTCGGAAGAGCTGGCAGAACGCATAATACAGCTAGGCGGAGAACCCATTGACGACTGGGACGAGATAACCAAAAAGGCCAATTACCCAAAAGTCGATATACCCAAGGACAGATCCGATTACGAGAGCATATTGAAAGCAGTCCACGTTGCCGAACAAGGCGCTATAGGGGTATATGCAGACATCATTAACTTCTTGCAGAAAACAGCCAAAGATCCCGTTACGTTCCACGTGATACGCCATATAATGGGTGAGGAAATGCATCACGAGGAAGAGGTCGAAACGTTACTGGGCCTGTAAAAAGACAGATCAAGGCGGGATAAATTATCCCGCCTTGATCCACATTAAATGAATTTATTTTACAGTGCTTCAGGATCGCAAAGATTTTCGGCTTTTGCAGCCGCCCTGCCGCATCTTCGACAGACGAATTTGGGGTTTCTGACTAATTTTTTATACTCCTCTAAATTAGAATCGATATATCTTACGTTTTCCAAATAGCAAAGATGCTCTTCGTGACCGATATGGGGCATGGTGAATTTTGCTTCTGCCATCCGGGCCATTTTACATCCCTCCTGTAAGCATTTATAATTCTTTTAAATTATACCACCTTTGCACAAAGTTTTTGCGATAATTTCGGGCTTTTGCGGATATCCTGGTTCGTCAATTATGAAGCGCTATCAATACCGGGATAAGTTTTCATATCAGATCGAATGCTCACTTATTTCCAATGTATGATTGTAATGCTTTTTGAAAGGGGTTTGTTAATCTCAATTATGAATGTATTAAAAACCTTATTGGTGTCAAATTCGGCGGAAGGACCTAAACTTATTTATCATATCGTTATCCTCTTTTTGTTTTTGTTGGTAATTTCTGTATATATAACGATTTTGGTGGTTAATCATCGCAAAAGACACGCCAAACCTCTCTCAGACAGGCTTTATGACGGAATTTTTTTGTTCACCCTGATAGATCTTTTGCCGGAACCGATTTACCTAAAAGACAACAGGGGGGTCATTTTGATCTGCAACAAAGCTCTTCAAAATTTTCTGCATTTAAAAAAAGAAGATATTATAGGCAAAAGCGTATTTGAAATACTCACTTCGGAGGACGCAAAAACCTGCGCCGAAAAGGAAAAACCTCTTTTTGATCCCAAAGGAACTGACTGTGTCACCTACGAAAGTGTAAGAATTATAAACGGCAAAAAGTACTATGTCATCGAGCGGAAAAGGGCTATAAGCGACCAAAAAGGAGAAATATTGGGAATAGTCGGAATAATCATAGATATAACCGAATTAAAAAAAGCCCAGGAAAAGCTTATCGCAGAAGAGAACCGCCTGAAACTTGCCCTTGAGATAGGAAGTATCGCCTACATGGAACTCGATATGAAAACTAACGAAATTTATATTAGCGATACCCTACTCCAGTTATTAGGATATGAAAGTACTGTTTATCTCGGTTCTTTGGACAAATTTGTCAATTTGATACATCCCGATGATAGGGAACATTTCATATCTGGCTTATATGCATGCCTGGTAAGAAACGCAATATTTGTCCTACAATTTAGGATCAAAAAACCAAATGATGAGTATATCTGGTTGGAATGGAAAGCTAGGCCCATCGAAAAGGACTTCGATTCGGGCGAACCGGCTAAAATCGCAGCTGTTATGGTCGACATAACGGGCTATAAAAGTAAAGTTTTGAGGCAGGAACAAATCATCAGCGATCTCTACAGCGTCGCCACAACCGATAGCCTTACGGGTGCTTTGGTTAGGTGGACCGGAGAGGCTTATATAAAGCGCATTTTGGATAAAATGAATAATGGAGGCTTAAATCAAGAACCTGGCTGCCCATTTTCCTTAATAATGATCGATTTGGACAACTTTAAACTTATAAACGACACTTACGGACACCTTATGGGGGATGCGATTCTTTCAAAATTTGGAGAAGCCATAAAGAAGTCTTTGAGAAAGAATGACATATTCGTACGATGGGGGGGAGACGAATTTCTGATATTCTGCCAAAACTCCATCGATCAAACGATCCCTATGGCCGAGAGGTTAAAACATATTATCGAAGAGGCTTTTTTCATGGAAGAGGTATCGCCCACAGTATGTATTGGTCTCACTCACGCAAATCCCGGTGAGTCTTTAGACGAAATTTTCAAGAGAGCTGACGAAGCTCTATATAAAGCAAAAAAGGAGGGCAAAAACAGGATTTGCATTGTTCGTTAATGTGCTGTATCGGAATTGATAACGAAGTTAACATTATTTAACGATAAGGTGGTCTCGCAATGAGTAAAGAGATACTCCTTGAGATGAGGACAATTAAAAAGGATGAGTTCATCGAATGGTTTCGCCAAATGGGGGGAAAGGAAGAGGAACCCGATGTTTACAAAGGACCATTCTGGAATGCCCATATAGACGAACCTAAAAATATCAAACTTGGCGCTATGAACTTTATCTCCATACGCATTAAAATTGTCGTCGAGGACGATAAATACGATGATTTTATGAGCAAATTTAGGTTGCGATTCTTAAGAGCCGGAGGCTAAATAGGAAAAGAGTGGTATACTTAAAAGGAAACCAGGACATCAAGGGAGGAATAGTATTGGAAATGGAGAAAAAAATATTGGAATTTGCCCTAAAAATGGAAGGCGAAGCGAGGGATTTTTATCTGAACGCCAAAAATAAAGTTAACGATCCCACGGCCAAATCGCTCGTGAACTATCTGGCCGATTGGGAACTGTCTCATTGTAATTTCATTCAAGATCAACTGAAAAAAATCGAAAGCGCCGGCAAATGGGATCCTGCCGCCGCGACGGAAATGGACGAAGAGTCCGCCCGGGAGTTCTTGAGAAAACCCTGGATAGAAGGAGAGCTTCAAAGCTCCCTCGTATCCAGCGTATCCGATATAAGTTTGCTTAGAATGGCCTTGGCTTTGGAGCGCGATTTCAACAACTTCTACAAGAAGGCTGCCGAAAAAATTGATAATACCGACGGGAAAAAGGTCTTAAATATGCTGGCAAACTGGGAAGCTGAGCATATGTCGATAATAGACTCCCAACTTCAACAAATGCACAAAGATTTCATGACAGAGATGGGATTTGAGCCCTTTTAAAAAAGCCGTATTTTATCGCCCTGAGGTGGCTTAAGTCCAAAAGGCAAGCAGTGAAGGACGGGGATTGGGGAACTTCCTATCCATCATGGCTTGCCTTAACTTTCTTTTTCCTCGGGCTTCGGGTAACTTTTCGACAACCTCCTGCTATCTGCCGGTTCCATATGTATCGTTATAATGCTATGGGGACCGAAGCGCCTTTTAAAATCTCTCTCCAATTGAACCGTTATGTCGTGTGCCCTATTAAGCGTCATCCCGCTTTCTAGCATGATGTGAACGCTCACGGCGATATGGGGCCCTAAACGGCGTGTCTTCAAATCGTGAATTCCCTTTACATCAGGTATGTTCCATATGATATCAAGAATGTCCTTCTCCTCCTGCTCGGGGAGAGAAGCCTCTAACAGTTCGTTTATGCTCTCCATTGCCAGCGGAATGGCGAGCCTCAATATGATCATTCCCAAAATTGCCGCTGTTATGGGATCCAATACGCGCCATTTTTCGCCCAAGAGCACTGCTCCGGCGATACCCAAAAAAGTTCCTCCTGCGAGAAAGACGTCGCTTCTGTGGTCCCACGCCTTGAGCTTCAAGGTGCTGCTATCCAGCTTTTTCGCCATTCCGTTAGTATATACATACAATAGCTCTTTGACTCCCATTGTAAAGGCCGCCGGAATCAAGGTTATGACGCTTATCTTCTCTATAGACACTCCTCCGGCCACGGAAATTATCTTGTCTATGCTGTTCCACAATATGAACCCGGCAGCTGCGATGAGGAAAATGCCTATTACCAAAGTGGATAGTGTCTCAAACTTGGCATGTCCAAAATCATGGGTGGCATCACGAGGCTTTCCGGTAATACAAAAGCCTATCAACGCTACGGCATCGGTTATGGAGTCGGACAAGGAATTGACGGCGTCGGCCACAAGGGCGCTGCTCTTGCCCCACAGCCCTACCGTCAATTTAAAAATCATCAGCAACAAATTGCATACCAAGCCAATCGATATAACCCTACGAGCATAACGCGCCCTTATCTTTAAATCGTACCGGTCTTCCATAAGGAATAACTCTCCACGGGAAAATTAAGGCAGAATGCCTTTCAACGCTTCTATGAGCCTTTCGTTCTCTTCTCGGCGCTTGACGGCCACCCTGAAAAAGCGATCGTCCAGATACTTGAAGTTGGAGGCATCTCTGATCAATATGCCCCTCTCGACTAGTCTTTCCTTGATCAGGCTCGCCTTCGCATATTTGGATTTTAACAAAAGGAAATTAACTTTCGTATCAAAGGCAACTAAATTATCTATCTTATTCAGCGCACTAAGCATATAATCTATTTCGTTATTGATATACATCCTGCTTTCCTCTATATAGGAGCTGTCCTTAAAAATTTCCCTGCCCACAAGATCGGCAAAGGCGTTGACCGTCCACGGTTCCTTGTTGCTGTCCAGCCTTTCAATAAGATTAGGGTTTCCAATGCCGTATCCCAATCTCAGTCCCGGCATTCCGAAAAACTTGGTTGTTGCCCTTACGACAAACAAGTTGTCATATTTTTCGACCAGAGAAAGGGATTCGTAGTTTTTGCACTCTTTAACGAACTCTATAAAAGCTTCGTCTATCATAACGGGCATGTTCAAAGCATCGGCAGCTTTCAAAAGATCCGTCGCTTCATCGGCCGAGATTACCTGTCCGGTAGGATTATTCGGATTACCTATAATCAAAGAATCCCCACATTGCAGACGTGAAATGAGATCGCCTAAATTTAGCTTGAAACCCTCTTCCTCCTCTAACCTAAAGCATATGGGTTCTCCGTCGTTTACGCATGTAGCCCTTTCGTACTCCAAAAAGGAAGGCGATGGTATGATGGGTCTTTTTACTTTAAAGGTTCTCACAAAAAGATGTATGAGCTCTGAAGCACCATTTCCAACGATAATGCTCTCTCGAGAAATGCCCGTGTATTGTGCTATTGACTCTTTAAGGTTGCGATATTTTATATCTGGATATCTGGTAAGATCTGCCTTTTTTACGATATCGAAGACGCATTTCGGCATCCCCAAGGGATTGATATTCGAGCTGAAATCGATTAACTCGCCTTCGTAGTCATAAACATTGCCACCGTGTTCATAGGGACGCATACTCATTCCTCCTCAGCTTGTCCCAGCAAATTGCAAGCCTCCGTTAACGTCAAAACAATAAGGCCAACGCATAGAAGGACACGATCCCCAATATCGAGGAAGCGTACATGATCCTTATGCTGTCTTTTATATGCCCTGGCGAAATTTCTGTTCTTTTATCGCCAAGGATCGGCCTCATTTCAGGTCTTCCAAAATAGTAGTTAATGCCACCTAGCTGAATGTTCAAAGCACCGGCTACGGCCGCTTCGCCATGAGCGCTATTTGGACTTTTATGCCTTAACCTGTCTCTGAGAAGGACGTGCCAGCAGTTTTTATAATCATAACCCATAAGAAAAGAAGCTAATACTATCAAAAGAGCAGTTATGCGGGCAGGTATAAAATTCAATATATCGTCCAGCTTTGCCGAAGCGTATCCTATATCCCTATATTTTTCGTTGGTGTAACCGACCATGGAGTCCAAAGTGTTCGTTGCTTTATAAAAAAGCGCTAAAGGCGCTCCTCCGATAAATGCGTAAAACAAGGGAGCTATGATGGCATCGGATATATTTTCCGCTACTGTCTCTACTGCGCCCCTTGAAATCTCTTCTTGGTTCATCCTGTGCGTGTCTCTGCTCACTATATAGGACAATCTTGTCCTGGCTTCTGCAAGTTCGCCCCTTATCAGAGCATCATACACCCTGTTTGCGGCCCTGCCAAGCTCCCTGGTGGCAAGACATGTGTATATAATAAAAATCTCTAATAAATCTCCAAGATAAGGATGTATTAAGCGGGCCAAAAGGATGAGCGCATAAGATGAGATGAAAGATGAAGCGACTATCAAAAAACACAGGGCAAAGCCGGCTGTTTTTAATTCTCTAGGGTTTTTGGCCCGCCTTCTCAGTTCTTCTTCCAGCCAGGTAACGGCTTTACCTATGATAACTACGGGATGGGGATAACCCTCGGGATCCCCTAACGCTAAATCCAAGAAATAGGCCGCCAACACTTTCATCGTCTTTTCTCTCCATCTGATTTCGGCTGCATAATTTATGGCAAATATTTTCCTTGTCCATGTCAAACATACTATCGCATGTTATCCAAAAAAACTCAGGGAAGGAAGTCCCTTCCCTGAGTTTTTTCTTAGCAGATTTAAGTGTTATATAAAGCTAAAACTACAGCGAATATTTTGCTGCGATGTCAAGCAGCCCAAGGCTTTTTAGCTTTTCCTTTGTAGGTATTCCTTCCTTGCTCCATCCCCTGAGTTCGTAATATTTGGGAAGCATTTCGTGAAGCCTGTTCACCCTTCCCTTGGACGGACCGGCCGGAATCGGCTCATTAAGCAACCTAGGAGGTAAAGTGTCTTCCTTCGGAGATATGCCAGCCGTCAAGTTAAAAAGCCTTTCCAAGTTCCATATCCTTTCGCCGGCAAGGAGCAAATCTTCCGCGGTTACCTCTCTGCCGATGATAGGTGCAACCTCAGAGGCCAGATCGCCTGCATCCAAGGCAAAGGTCAAAAACAGGCAAAAGCCCAATGAATCGACAGCAGCCGTCAAATCCTGGAAGACTTTAGTCCATTGCGGTTTGGATGCAGTATCGGTAGGATCTAGTTTTTCTGGTATGCCGAGGACTTCGGGCGAAGTTAAGTATCCCCTTACGTGACACCCTCCTCTGTTGCTCGTGGCATATTCCAAACCCATGCCCTGAAGAGCTCTCGGATCGTAAGCGGGCATCTCCTGCTTTTTGGCCGACATGGAGAGTTCTGGGTGTCCGTACTTTTCGGCCAACCTATACGATCCTAGCGCCAATTCCTCCCCAAAGCCTCGTTTATAGCCCGTGTCTTCCGTCAGTTTCACTATCGCCTCAGCGTTTCCCCAATGCAGTGAAACACCTGCTTTTTTCTCCTTTATCAAACCTCGTTCCGCAAGCTCCATCGCACACCCTATAGTGCTTCCCATGGTTATAGGATCCATGCCAAGCTTGTTGCAGATGAAGTTTGCCTTGGAGATGGCTTCCAGATTGTCCACGCCGCACTGCGCTCCGTAGGCCCAAACTGCCTCGTATTCCGGACCTTCCCCTATTTCTCCCATAGCTTTAGTAACCCTTCCGCAAGCGGACGCACAGCTTGCGCAAGCCTTGTTTTTCAGAAGGATGGTTGCGGTCATGGTCTCGCCGGAAATTTTATCGGCCCCTTCAAACCACGCCTCTTTAAAGTTCCTCGTCGGAAGCGCACCGGCGGCATTGATCACGTTCACCAAGACGTTCGTGCCGTAGGCCGGCAACCCTCCGCCGGTCACTGGGTGTTCGGCTATCTTCTTGCGGGCCTTCCTAACTGCCTCCAAAAATCCCTCTTTATCCGTGACCTTTATCCCACCCGTTCCTCTTACCACCACGGCCTTCAGGTTTTTAGAGCCCATGACAACTCCAACCCCGGTCCTGCCGGCCGCCCTGTGCTTATCGTTCATAACGCAGGCAAAAAGCACCAGCTTTTCTCCTGCAGGACCGATGCAGGCCACCTTAGCTTCGGGATCAGTCTCGGATAAAAGAGTATCTGTGGTCTCGTAGCTGTCTTTGCCCCAAACGTGAGAGGCATCTTTAAGCTCTACGTGATCGTTATAGATCCACAAATACACCGGATTTGCAGATTTCCCTTCGAAAATTATCATGTCGTAGCCCGCATACTTCAACTCGGGACCAAAATAACCTCCCGAGTTCGAAGCAGCTATCGTACCCGTCAAAGGGCCTTTTGTTACGACGTTAAATCTCCCCGCCGATGTAGCAAGCGTGCCGGTAACAGGTCCGGCAGCGAATATGAGTTTGTTGTCGGGGCTTAAAGGATCGACCTTGGGATCGACCTCCTCGACAAAATACCTGCTTCCCAAACCTCTAGCTCCTAAGAAATCCTTGGCCCAATCCATCCTCAGAGGTTCCGTAGTAATCTTCTTGGTCGACAAATTTACGCGTAGGACTTTGCCCATGTACCCAAACATCACTCGCTCACCTCCTGGGCTATTTTGGCGAACTTAGCAGAAAACTCTTTTTTCTTCTGGAGGCTTATAGCATCCGCCGGCACATAGTCCAAAGCCTTAGTCGGACAAAATTCCACACAGTAGGGACTTCCATCGCACTGATCGCATTTGATGGCAGTATTCTCTTCCCAATGGTAAGACATGTTGCCAAAGGGACAAGCCATCACACACATTCTGCATCCTATACACTTGGACGCATCCACCTGAACCACGTTATTGTCGTCCCTGGAAAGGGCTCCCGTCTTACAGACGCCGATGCAAGGAGCGTCATCGCATTGCTGACAAGTCATGGGCACGTTTGCTCCCGCCTCAAACCTGTAGACCGTTACGCGTGCCAAAGAAGGTCTGAATTCGTTTTCTTTGGCCAAGGAGCATGCCAGCTCACAACTGCCACAGCCTACGCACTTCTCGGGAGAAATGAGAAGCACTTTCTCCATTTCCAATCCCCCCTCTATATTTTTTATTAACTTTCGCACAGGCCTATTCCCCCTTAAACAGGCCCAAACCTATTTACTATTTAAATTCCAAATATCAAAAGATCCTGAACTTAGAAGCATATTCCCGCTTTCTGCACCTCGGGCAGAGCTTGGCATCGGGATCCTCTATTCCTGTAAACCTCAATGCTTCCTCGGTGGTATAGACCTCACCGCAATCCGGACATCGGATCAAGGTAAATTCGCGGTCCCATATCGTCCTTTTGTCGCCCTCGTCGACGCACTCTATGTAGCCGGTAGGGCACACTTCGGCACAGCCCCCACACCCTATGCAACTTTTTGGCGGTTCCACGAAGGGCGTAACAATTTTTTTGTTAAATCCCCTCCACGCCGGTCCTATGGCACTGGGTCCCAGCGTTTCGCAGGCCCTTACACATCTGTCGCACCTTATGCAATTGTCCGGATCAAATGAGAAGCGAGGGTCCTCTTTTACACTGTATTCCTCCGCTAACGCCTTTAACTTTTCCGATTCAGGCGCTCGAGAGAGCAAAAGCCCTATGACGAACCTACGCGCCTTCACCACTTCATCGCTTTTCGTTCGCACCTCAATTGGGGCTCGTATAGGATACATGCAGGATATGGCAAGTTCGCCCCCTTTGCCCGGTCTGAATATCTCGACCATGCAGAGCCTGCAATTGCCGTCGGGCTGCAATGCAGGATGATAACAAAGCGTAGGGATCTCTATGCCCACCATCCCTGCAGCCTCCAATATGGTCGTCCCCGAAGGAACCGATAAATCCTTCCCGTCTATGTTTAAGTCCACGAAATTATGCAATTTCACCCCTCCTCGAGGAGGTAATCGAGTTGGTAGGACAGATGTCCATACACTGTCCGCAACCGATGCATTTTAACGCATCGACGACGTGAGGTTTGCGAACTTCGCCCGAAATGGCCTTTGCAGGACACATCTTGGCGCACTGTCCGCAACCGATGCAGCTGCCCTGATCTATGCTTGCCACGAAAAGCCCCTGACACACCCCTGCACGACAATAACCTTCGACATGTTCCTCGTATTCTTCATAAAAGTACTTTAAAGTGGATAACACTGGATTGGCCGCCGTCTTTCCCAATCCGCATAGTGCAGTCTTGCTCAATTCCTTAGCCATATCCTCCAAAAGCGCAACATCCTCCAAACTGCCCTTTCCTTCGCTCAAATCGTGCAGCAACTTTTGCAACACCTTGAGCCCCTCGCGGCAGGGAGTGCATTTGCCACAGGACTCCTCGACGAGAAAATCTATGAAATACTTGGCGACGTCGACCATGCACGACCTCTCGTCCATTACGATCATACCGCCCGAACCCATCATAGATCCTGATTTGACCAAGGTATCGAAGTCCACAGGCAGATCAAGCAAAGATGCGGGTATGCAACCTCCAGAAGGACCTCCCGTTTGAACTGCCTTGAAAGCCTTGTCCTTCAAAGTTCCGCCGCCTATATCGTATATTATTTTGCGCAGCGTAACTCCCATTGGAACCTCTACAAGCCCTGTGTTTTTAACTTTGCCCACCAAGGCGAAGATCTTTGTGCCGTGATTTCTATCCGTACCCAATGTTTTGTACCACTCGACACCCTTCATCAAAATGATGGGAACGTTAGCCCAGGTTTCGACGTTATTGAGCACCGTTGGCTTATCCCAGAGGCCCTGTTCGGTAGCATGAATGTACTTAACCCTGGGGACGCCGGGAAAGCCTTCTATCGATCGCATCAGAGCCGATGATTCGCCGCACACGAAAGCTCCGCCGCCCTTGCATATCTGTATGTCAAAATCAAAAGCCGAACCCAGTATGTTTTTGCCCAACAAACCCCATTCTCGCGCCTTCTCTATAGCTATCTCCAGCCTTCTAACCGCAAGAGGATATTCATTCCTCACGTAAATATAACCTTCCCGTGCCCCAACGGCATAAGCCCCGATTATCATCCCCTCAATGACGCTGTGGGGGTCTCCTTCCATTAAGCTTCTGTCCATGAAAGCACCCGGGTCGCCTTCATCACCGTTAGCTATCACGTATTTGGGGAAATCTTCCGCATCCCTGCACGACTTCCATTTGTACCCCGTCCTGAAACCTCCTCCTCCGCGTCCTCGCAGGTAGGAATCAGTAACCCGCCTTATAATCTCGTCGGGGCCTAGCTCTAAAGCCAGCGCCAATCCTTCGTAGCCGTCCGTAGCTATATAATCTTCTATTGATGTGGGATCTATATGCCCCGACCTCCTGAGAACCAGCCTATGCTGATTGGCGTAAAAGGGAATTTCGTGGTCCTTTTTAAATGTCTTCTTTGTTACCGGGTCACGGTAAAGCAGGCGCTCTACAACTTCGCCTCCTAGAATCGTCCTCTGCACAATTTCATTAACATCCTTCGGCTTTACGTTTTGATAAAATATCTCGCCGGGAGAAACGATCACTATGGGTCCTCTCTCGCAAAAGCCGTGGCAACCTGTAAATTTCGCCATAGCCTCGACTTCGCCCACTCCCCGTAAAGCCTCCTCGAAGGCTTTCAAGACCTCCATACTGCCATTCGATACACATCCGGTCCCGCAGCAAACGCGCACCATTGGGGTATCGCAAACTTTTGCTCTGGCTTCTTTTAAGTTTTGCCTGTAAATGCGAAGGTCATCTGGTCTTAGAAAGGATTGCATCTTCTTTTTCCGCCTCCAATATCCTGCTTACGTCATCCACGGTCAGCTTGCCGTAAACCTTATCGCCAACCATCATAACGGGAGCCATGGCACAACATCCGAGGCAATTCACCGTTTCCAAGGTAAAAATTCCGTCCTCGGTGGTCTCCCCGGCGGCAATACCCAACTTTTCGCCAATAACATTTAATACCTGTTTTCCGCCTCGCAGATGACAAGCTGTCCCCTGACAGACCTTTATCGTCTTTTCTCCTTTGGGGACCAGGCTCAAAACCTTGTAAAAAGTGGCAACAGCAAAGACTCTGCTTTCCGGAATATCGAAATATCTGGCAATTGAACGCATTGCTTCGGTTGGCACGTAACGAAATCTTTCTTGGACATCGAGAAGCAGCTGTAATAAGAAACGCGGATTTTTTTCATAACGACAGAGCAAATCCTCTATCGCTCCGTTTGACGTAGCGCTTAGCATTAAAATTCCCCCTTATTTGCTCCAATCCCCCGATAATAATCCCCTTATTTACGTATATGATATCACTTCGATACTAAAAAGTGAAGAGATCGTCTTAAAAACCGATATGTTGTCACTATATTAGTGTATTTGAACTAAGACTCCTGTTTTCCTCTGTTTTCTCCTAAAGCAGCCAGAACAATTCCCGCCAATACCAGCGATCCGCCGAATATCGTAATGGGCATTATCGCCTCGCCCAACGCAAAGTAGGCCAAAATAGGGCTTACCACGGGCTCTCCCAACAAGGCGATTGCCACAAAACCTGCTGAAAAATATTTGAGGGACCAGTTGTAACTGCTGTGTCCGATGATCTGAGGAAAGAGCGCTAACCCCCAGAAACATAGCCACGTCTTTTTGGGATAACCGAAGAGAGGATAGCCAAGGCATACGATTAGGGCGAACAAGATCACCGCTGCAGTGGAATAACAAATTGTTATATATGAAAGCAGAGACAGCTTTTGCCTCAGCCTGCGACCGAACAGAAGATAAAAGGCAGCGCACCAGCTTCCGGCTATGGCAAGAAAGTCCCCGTAAAGGGCTTTCCCCCCGAGAGCAAAATCGCCTGCGCTTATCACAGCGCTCCCTATCACGCTGAAAGCCACTCCCAGCAGAGACATCCCTCTTAGCCTGTCACTGCTCATGAAGGGCGTAAGCAGGGCAACCCAAATGGGGTTTGTATTGACCAGCACTACGCTACTTGCTACTGTCGTATAATCGAGCGAAGATATCCAAAAAGCAAAATGCAGGCTTAAAAAAGCACCTGAAGCAACTGCAACTTTTAGGTCCTTTAACGTCAACGATTTTATCTCTTCCTTGGCATAATGACAGGCAAAGGGAAATAGGAGAAGGCTGGCAAGCCCCACGCGATAGGCGGATATTACCAAAGCCGGCGCCTCCGCAAGACGGATGATTGTTGCTCCCGTCGATACGGCTATGACTCCCGCTCCCAAGACCAGAAATGGCATAAGTAATGGCAACGTACCTTTTTTATCTTTCATCAAAACTCAGCCTCTAATTTAATAATTTGATAAATCTTACGGGTGCAGTCGATGCATGGAAATCTTTTGCATTTATAATATTACTAACTTTTCTATCGGACAATGAAACATGTTGTTCAAACAGGAGGTAAATAGGATGGAAGGAAATATCGACTCAAATGCCGTCGCGGAGATCTTTGAGCGTATAGCCCTCCTCTTGGAGATAAAGGGAGAGGATAGGTTCAAAATTAATGCATATAGACGCGTTGCCGAAAGTTTGAGAAACGAAAGCAGAGACATATATGCACTCTACAGAGAGGGAAAGTTAAAGGAAATTCCCGGGGTCGGAAAGGCCATAGAACAGAAAATCTGCGAACTTCTGGAAAGCGGGAAATTGGAATTTTACGAAAAACTGACGGAGGAAGTCCCCGATAAGCTGCTTTCCCTCTATGAAATACCGGAGATGGGCCCAAAGAGAATAAAAACGGTTTGGGAAATGCTCGGCATCGAAACGCCGGAGGAACTTGAAAGAGCGGCGCGAGAGGGAAAACTCAAGGATTTGCCGGGTTTTGGACCGAAGGTCGAGCGAAAAATACTCGAAGGCATCAAGGCCTTTAAAGAAAAGCGTCTAAGCTCGAGATTTCCCCTGGGCGAGGCGTGGAAGTATTTACAGGTCATTTTAGATCACATGAAAAACTGCGAGGGCATAATCGCCATCTCCCCCGCCGGCTCATTGAGACGTATGAAAGAAACCGTGGGAGATTTGGACATTCTCGTCGCAGCCGAAGCCGAGGCATCGGAAAAAATTACGAATACTTTTACAAATCTCTGGATCGTGGATGAGGTCATCTTATCGGGTCCGACGAAGACCAGCATGAGGCTAAAAGGAGGGTTGCAGGCCGATTTGCGCATAGTTGAACCCGCAAGATGGGGAACGGCGCTGCAATACTTTACGGGAAGCCAGCAGCACAATATCTTATTGAGAGAGGCGGCCCTGAAAAAGAACTTGAGCTTGAGCGAATATGCGTTGACGGATACAATAAGCAGCGTAGAAATACTTTGCCCAAAAGAGGAAGACGTATACGGAAGGCTTGGGATGTCATGGATACCGCCTGAACTGAGAGAGGGAACCGTGGAAATCAAGCTTGCCCTGGAAAAGAAACTCCCAAAATTGATAGAGACAGAGGATATAAAGGGCGACCTTCAAATACACTCCAATTGGAGCGACGGAAAGAGGCCCTTAAAAGAGATGGTAGAGAAAGCCTGCGAGCTTGGCCGAAGCTATATCCTGATAACCGATCATTCTCAGGGTTTGGGCGTAGCTAAGGGGCTTACTCCCGACAGACTTACACAACAGTGGCGCGAAATAGACGAGCTGAACGAAATGCTCGCAGGTAAAATAGTGATACTTAAAGGAACGGAGGTAGAGGTAAAAGCTGACGGTTCTTTAGACTATGACGATGAGCTTTTAAAGAGCTTCGATGTGGTAGTAGCTGCCATCCACTCAAATTTGAGACAGGATAGAGATCAACTGACCGAGCGATATATAAGGGCGATCTCTCATCCCCTCGTTCACATCCTGGCTCACCCAACGGGCAGGCTTTTCGGATCAAGGGAGGAAGCGGAGGCGGATTGGGAGGAGATTTTCAAGACTGCCGCCTCGACGGGAACTCTTCTTGAGATAAATGCCCATCCAAGCAGGCTCGATCTGTCGGAAAAAAGGATAAAGCAGGCTTCCAGTTACGGCTGTATGTTCGTGATAAGCACCGATGCCCATGATACGGCAGAAGAGGAGCACATGTTCTTCGGGGTGGCCCAGGCAAGGCGGGCATGGCTAACCGTCGAAGACGTTGCAAATGCACAATCCTTGGATGCCTTTTTGGGGCTGATTAAAAAACGACGCGGGGTTCATCATGAGCGATAAACTGAACAGTATAAATTCCTATTTCCACTTTCCCATGCTCGAGTTGATTGTCAATAACATCAAGGAGGGGGTTGTCGTCACCGATACGGGCGGGGCTATCGTTTGGGTAAATCCCTCATTTACGACAATTACCGGGTATTCCGCCGAGGAGGCCATCGGACAAAATCCCAGAATTTTAAAATCTGACTATCACGACCATTCATTCTACAAAAACCTCTGGGACTCAATTTTGACGGATGGTTTCTGGGAACAGGAAATTTGGAACAGGCGCAAGTCCGGGGAAGTTTACCCGGAATTGCTTTCCATATATGCCTTAAAGGATCATCGTAGCGTAACCAGATATTTCGTAAGCATCTTCACCGATCTGACCGACGTGAAGGCAAAAGACCGGCAACTTCACAATTACCTTTACGTGGACCCTCTTACCGGCCTTTATAACAGGAATTATTTTTTGAAGGACCTGAAATCGAAGGTAGGCGATGCCCTTAATTCGACGAAACAGGTCGGCATTTTTTTAATGGATTTAGACCGTTTCAAATTAATAAACAGCACCTTTGGCTATCTTTACGGAGATCACATTCTGCAGCTCGTTTCAAAACGTCTGTCATCGAACAAAAAGCATAGAAATGACACGTTATACCGCTTAGGAGAAGACGAGTTTGCTCTTATAGCAACTTTAGAAAACCCCCTTGAGGCCAGGCGAATAGGCAGGGATCTTATCGAGGTCATGCAGGACCATTTCGCCAGCGATAAAGGCCCCATATACGTTCGATTGAGCATGGGAATAGTCATTGCGCCTGTTGACGGGACGAAAGAATCCGAGCTAATGAGAAAAGCTGAAATCGCGCTGAATAAGGCGAAATCCAGGGGAGGCAATAGTTTCGCATTTTACGATAATTATTCTGAAAAACAATACAGAAGTAGACTTAGCCTCGAAAATGCCCTTTTGTCCGCTCTTGAGAGAAAAGAATTCAGAATGACCTTTCAACCACAGATAGATGTTTCGACGGGCAGGGTCTTCGGTGCCGAAGCCCTGTTGAGGTGGAGACATAACGGTGAGAACATCTCTCCCGCATTATTTTTGCCGGTAGCAGAGGAAATAAGCATTATGCCAGACATAGGATTTTGGGTTTTCAAGGAATGTTGCCAAAGGATGTCAGAATGGATTAGCCAAGGCATTGAGCTCGGAAAGCTTTCGATCAATGTATCGGCCTCACAGTGCCACAACGAGACCTTCCTCGAAAGGGTATTTAAGATAATTTCCGATGCCGACGTAAATCCCGAGAGGATAATGTTGGAGATAACGGAAAGCGTGCTCATGGAGGACAGGAACAAGATAAAAGAGCTGTTCAAAAGGTTGAAAACCTTGGGAATCGGGGTTGCCATTGACGACTTCGGCACCGGCTATTCCTCCCTTTCCTATTTAAAAGATTTTCCAGTAGATATATTAAAAATCGACAAATCCTTCGTCGATAACATCGAAACCGACGAAAGGGACAGGGTTATCGTGAGGGGAATAGCAAAGGTCGGCGAAGTTATGGGCATGGAAGTAATAGCCGAGGGAGTGGAAAGGAAGGAACAGCTCGAAATATTAAGGAACTTAGGCATAAGATACGTTCAGGGTTACCTATACAGCCCTCCTCTAGAAAAGGATGAATTTATCGCCTTTTGCACATCAGGCAAAGTAAAGCTCTAAAAGCAAAGATGAATCGCTTTCTTTCTTCAAATGCCCGGCAGCTGCACTTAACTTCGATCGCAGAACCTGAATCTCAGCCTCCCTGCTCCGTCGGAAGCAAATAAGTAGTCACCTTCCCGCGTTGGGGAGACCTCTTTTAAATGTTCTAATACCTCTTTATGGATCCAACAGGTTATGTCATCCTCTCCCTCTACGACGAAGGGTATGAAATTTTCTCTATCCGCTTCATCGGGGCTGCCTATGAGGCCCGCCGGGCCTACATAAGCCATTCATCAGCCAGCTATATTGGTACGCATGGCAATCATGAAATGACCGCCCCGTTCTTTGACCATCCCCAGCCAATACTTCGAACTTATCTTGACTTTTTGCCTTTCTTGCAAGAATTACCCTCCTGTCTTCTAGGTTTGCCTTGTCAACTTCTGTGACCCCTATAAAGGATCGCCCTTCCCGATAAACTGGCAGCGAAGGGCGATCCAAAAACCGCTTGAAGATATGTTTTACGGCATCAAAGAAGCTTGAATTAGTTAAGACTTCTTCCCGAAGTCGCCGGCGAACTCCTTGATAGCTTCGTTTACCAAGGTGACGCTATGGCCTACGGCTGGACCGCCTCCAAACTGCGAGGCAACCAGAGCAGCTTCCATGACTTCATCTCCGGTGGCGCCGGCCTTAAGGGCATTATAGACATGGGTGACAATGCAATATTTACAATTGGTGTATACTGCCACGGCAACGCATATCAGCTCTTTGGTCTTGAGATCCAAAGATCTTGGCGTCATCAGCTTACCCGTGAACTCTATAAAGGCCTCCACTTCTGGGCGTTCACGGCCGATTTCTTTCACACCGCTTTCAAGCTCTTTCATAATTTCTCTGGGGTTCCAAGCCATCGCAATTCACCTCGCTTGTATATTGTTTACTGATAACGAACCAATTATATTTTATCAAATATACTCGAAAATGTCTTACAGCTTCTCTTTAACTTTCATTTAATTTCTTTAGGTAATCAATGGCATCTTCCCGGCTTTTAATATCGCCCTTTGCCATCATCTCGTATATTTCAAATATGATACGCCCCACTTCAGGGCCTTCTTCGATTTTTAGTATATCCATGACATCTCTGCCAGATATCAACTTCTCATCATCAGAAAGTTTAAAAAGACACGACAGGGCAATCTGTCGATTCTCTACCCATTTGGAATAATCTCTGTTGCTTGAACTTATATCTATATATGAAAGGAGGAAGAGTCCATCCAACCAGGCTTTGCCATACTCAAGATAAAGACGGGGAATGCGCTTTGGAGCTGTCGAGATCAAAGGGACCATATGCCATCTGACCAAGGCCGAAACTTTTTTCACGAAATAGGCCGGCCATGCCCACTGACCCATTATCTCCTTGGCCAAAGCCCCCCCTTTCTTCTCGTGATCTATGAATCGCAGCCTTTCTTCATCCTCTTTCATCGTGTACGGTTTTGCTATGTCATGAAACAAAGCTGCCGCCCGCACATCACACCTTTTCGTGATCTTTTCGGCATATTTCAAACACAGCTTGGTGTGTTCATAGACATCGCCTTCGGGATGAAATTGGGGATCCTGAGGAACCCCACGAAGTGCATAGACGTGAGGAAGGGTTGAGGCAAGAAATCCGGTATCTTCCAAAAGCTTTAAGAACGTAAATGGGCTTCCTCTTAAGGCTTTGTAGACTTCTTTGCCTATTCGCTCAAGGGGAACGTCCTTAAAGAGTGATAAACTCTCCCTTACAGCATCCATAGAGGAGTGGGAAACTTCGAACTCCCTCAAAGTTGAGGCGAATCTGAACAACCTTATGCAGCGGACGGGGTCTTCTTCAATTCGCTCTCTCGGAGAGCCGGTAAAACGAAGAACCTTATTTACAAGGTCTTTCATACCGCCAAAGGGGTCATAGAGATCTCCAAACCTATTTAAGGCCATGGCATTTATGGTGAAATCCCTTCGCGATAGGTCTTCTGATAGTATTTCACCTTGCAAAGGCGTTATCTCGACAGTCCATCCATTCTGAGGAATGACGAAGGTACAGAGAGGATCACGGCCCACTTTTTTGGCCTCCGGAAAGAGGCTCGCTATATCCATGGGCTTTGCCGATGTCGCAATATCGACGTCGCCAAAGGGGGATCCCATTGCCAAATCCCTTACGGTTCCTCCTACTATGTAGGCCTCAAAACCGCCTTTCTCGAAAAGGCACAAAATGTCGCATGATTTTGCCAGTTTATCTTTTGACATTTGCTTAACAAAAGGGGCCTAGTCGCCTAGGCCCAAAAATATTAGAACTCAACTATGCTATTGGGATATTGCCGATACCGGGCAGGTGGACACGCAGGCTCCACACTCTATGCAGGTATCGGGGTCCACTTTAGCTTTCCCGTCCTCAATGCTGATCGCCTCGGCCGGGCAAACACCAACACATGCTTCACATCCTATACAGGTATCCCTATCAACTACCGCTTTTGCCATGAAAAATCCCTCCTATTTTTTTGTTGAAGTTATTTTCAAAAGCTACAATCATGTAAAATTTTACATCCATTGCATAGCCGGGGGCAACTCGGGCTTTGGATCCCTCAACAGAAGGTTGCTCAATGCCTCATTGGGCGAAAGGCCCTCGTACAATATGGCGTACACCTCTTCGACGATAGGAAGTTCCACTCCCACCTGTTGTGCCATTTTCTTCAAAGCTTTAACGGTATAGATTCCCTCTGCGACTTGACCCAGTTCATCCGACGCTTCTTTCATGGATTTTCCCATGCCGACGGCAAAACCCAGGCGCATATTCCTCGAGTGGCTGCTGAAACAAGTAACGATCAAGTCTCCAACGCCCGCAAGGCCGGAAAGCGTCAGGGGATTAGCTCCCAACTTCGCTCCAAGCCGCATTATTTCGGCCAGCCCTCTGCTTACAAGAGCTGCCAAAGCATTATCTCCCAATTCCATGGCTTTTGCAATCCCGGCAGCGATGGCTATGACGTTTTTGACCGCCCCGCCGATTTCCACCCCGACGACATCGTTTGAAGTATAAACCCTGAAGGTGGGACGAGAAAAGACGTTTTGCCACATCTCGGCAGCCTCTACCTTCAAGGAAGCGACCACCACTGCCGTGGGAAAACCCCGGATTACCTCTTCGGCGTGGCTGGGGCCGGACAACACAGAATAGGAAACATCGCCCAAGACATTTTTTACTATTTCGCTGACGGTGGACACCGAATCTATTTCTATACCCTTGGCAACGTTGCATATTTCAGGCCTTTGGGGTGCCATATTCCCAGAAAGTTCCATCAAAAAGCCTCTTACGGCCTGAGTTGGGAGCGCCAAAACCCATTTCGGCGACTCAATTGCCTCGTCGATATTGGAAGTAGCCGTTACATTTGAAGAGATTCTGTATCCTCTGAGATAATTCGGATTTTCGCCCAACAAATTTATAGCCCGGGCCTGATCGGACCTCCTGCACCATAGGACAACCCGATGTCCCAATTCCCCGAGCAAATTTGCCAAAGCCGTACCCCAACTGCCGGCGCCAAAAACCGTGATCTCTTCCATTTAGTCGATCAACCTCTTATCTCAAAATTTTTCCACTCCGGATCGGGGTCTTCGTAGACCATGATCGCATCTTTTACAATAGCGTGAGGGGGTCCTTTTCTGCACCAATGGATCATCTTCTCCACGCTCTCCGGCTCTCCCTGGATCACGACCTCAACCCTTCCATCGTCCAGATTTCTTATAAAACCGGAAACCATTAGTTCTTTCGCTTTAGCGGCTGCATAATACCTGAAGGCCACCCCCTGCACCCTTCCCGTAAGCCAAAGATGCGCCCTCACGAGCACGAAGGTCCCTCCTTTCCTCGACACTCTCTGTTATCTTACCATAGACGGACAGCGACTCAACTGGCAAAAGGTAGGTGCGCAAAGGAGATTTAGCTGTTATAATGGCGAGAAAAATTCTTGATCGGGCTAATATAGACAATAATCCCTTTCAAGATATACACAGACAGGAGGATAGGATCGCAATGGAAAGGGAAAAAGTGGCCATTATAGGCGCAGGAGTCATTGGTGGGGCTATAGCCTGCGCCATAAGCGATGATTTTCAGGTTACTGCCACTAGGCGCAAAATCGAGAGGTTGTCCCCTCTAGCCGAAAAGGGCATCAACATAACTTCCGACAACGATAAGGCGGTATCGGAAGCAGAGGTCATCGTCATATCCGTAAAGCCCTATCAGGTGATACCTCTCTTGAAAAATCTCTCTCACTGCCTCAAGGATAAGCTGGTGATCTCCTTCGCGGCATCCATAAACCTTGACTTGATGCAACGTGTAATTCCCGACTCTCGAGTGGTCAGAGCTATGACCAATATTGCCGTTCAGGTAAAGGAAGGATATACCGTATATTCTTGCGGGAAAAACGTAACCGACTCAGACAAGAACGTCATCACAAAAATCTTCGGGGACATGGGTGAATACGAAGAAGTGGACGAGCAGCACCTCGACGTTTTGACGGCTATGGCAGGCTCAAGCCCGGCCTATCTTTACACAGTAGTAGAAGCCATGATATACGGGGCACTTCAAGTGGGATTGCCAAGAGATCTCGCCCTCAGAGCTGCGGCATGGTCCGTCATAGGAGCTTCTCACCTTCTCTTGAGCTCCGGGAAACACCCTGCCGAGTTGAGAGATATGGTGGTGACGCCCGGGGGCGTCACTATAGATGCCATTTATGCACTTGAGGACGGCAAGGTGAGGACTGCCTTCATGAAGGCCATACGCGATGCTTCTCTTAAAGCACAGCGCCTTGCCCGAGACGCTTGCGACGAAGCGGAAAGGCAGTTGGGAAGAGAGAATTAAAAGCCAAACTTGGCCGTTAAATCTTCCTTAAGTTCCCTTAAAAAAGACTCTGCCCCCTTTGGGGGTTGGGTCTTTTTGCTAATAAGGACGAATGCGACGGAGGATGTCAGCAGTCCCCAAATGGCAGGCCACTGCCCTAAGGGTTTTAGGTTGGCGACCGTCAAAAAGCCTACAGTAATCCCGCCAACCAATATACTGGCCACCGCTCCCTTGGCGCTGGACTTTTTCCAAAAGAAGGCTCCAATGATCGAGGGCAATTGCACGAGCAACCCCCCCGAAGCAAGCGAGGACAGTACGACGATCAAGTCGAGCTTAAGCTGAGAAAATAAAAGGCATGCGGCTATTAGGCATACTATGATGATTTTGGAAATGGCTAGCTCTCTTTCTTCAGAAAGGCCCGGGTTATAGGCCTTGAGCAAATCCCTTCCGAACATGTTGCTCAAGGTAAGGACGATGGAATTCATCGTCGATACCGCCGCAGCCAATATGCTCACAAATACCACCACCGAAATGGCCGGCGGAACTTCTTTCAACAACATGGGCATTGCATTATCGGGAAGATCAAGGCCCGGCACCATCAACGCGGCCATCAACCCCAATATGCAGCAAATCACGGTGTAAAAGAAACCGAAATAGGAAAAACCCACTATCATCCTTCTTATGCTGACGCAATCCTTTGGAATGAAAAGGCGTTGTACCACCTGCGGGTTGGTGATTGCAAAAAAAGCCCAGGGTAATGTCAATCCCACAAAAAAGGAGGGCGACCAGTTAAGGCGAAGCAAATCACTTCTTTCGGCGACGAGGACCCTGTGAAAACCGCCACCACCCAACTTCAAGGCCAGATAACCTACAAGCATGAGGCTGGCTACGAACATGATAACCGCCTGGAGAGCGTCGGTGCGGGCCACCGAACGGAGACCTGCCCACCAACAAAAAACAAAGGTGACAATGGCAGCAATGACGGTCCCAGTCGTATAACTTAAAGAGCCGTCTGATAAAGTTTCGACGAGATAGCCTGCTCCAATTAACTGCACAGAGGCGTAAGGTATCAACATAACTATACACAACAAAGAATTCAGCGCACCTACGCTTTTATTTTCGTATCTGAAACTCAACAGCTCCGACGGGCTTATAAGATCGTATTTCCTCCCTGCAATCCAATATCTTGGCGCAAAGAGGACGAGTAGAATAACCGTACCCATGAGGTAGGTAAGCTCAAACCCAAGGGCTGCTACGCCATAACGATATGTCAACCCCACAAGCCCCACCATCATGAAGGCGCTGTATGTAGTGGCACTATAGGTCATTGCGGAAACAAAGCCGTTTATCCTTCGACTGCCCAAAAAGTAATCCGCCAAATCGATTTTTCCCCTCTGGCGCGAAGAGTAGGATATATAGGAGCCGATGACGAACCATAAACCAACGCTTGCCATTAAAAGGGAGGCTGTCATGAGGTCTTCTCCTTTTTTCTGCCCCAATTTCTGGTATAGGCGGTCCCAGCTACAATCATGAAGAGGGTGGTCAATATCCAAAACAGAAAGGACCCGCTTTCTCTCAGAAAACAATAGGGAACGATCAAGTTGCAAAGGGCAAGGCCCAAAGCCAGAACAATCAAATATCTTTCTTTCTCGACCAAGGATGATCACACTCCCTCAAGTTTTATTAACCCAAAAATAGAAAGCCCAGCTTCTTAAGGGCCTCTTCTACCCTTTTCATGGTCTCCTCGTCATCGGCTTCGACAGTATGCAAGTGAAAGCCCCTTGCAAGGGAAAGCAGCGGTTCCTGGCCTGAACTTTCGAGCATATTTACGAAACGGGTTACCTCGTTACGCGATGCCACTCCTATGCTTCCCCTTATCTCGCCATATAGAGGATGATCGACCATAACGTCGAGCACTCTCCCTCCGGCTTCGACGATGGCCAGAAGTTCATCGAATATCTCCTCCTTGCTGTGTCTAACGGCTATAATCCTCCGTAATTTTTTTATCCTGTCTAGATAGTATCCTGAAGGAGTGGATATGACCTCCAGGCCTTGGGTTCGTAAGATCGCTATATCCTGAACTATGGCCTGACGGCTGACCCCAAAAAGATCAGCAAGATAGGAGCCGCTTACGGGCGAGGAGGCGTTTTTCAGAATTTCTTCGATTTTCTCAAGCCTTTCTGCGCGATTCATGACCTATTCCTCCCGCAATATGCTATAGCTGATACTAGCAGATAATAGCATAAGTAGTCAACAAAAAATCCCGGCTCGGAGCAAATCGTGGAAAGTTCCACTCATCGCTCCGAGCCGGGCAAAGGTCTGACAAAAGCTCGTTATTTCAGTGCTAAGACCTTTCTTGAATCACGAGATTACCCTTTACGGCAGGGCTCGTTCTTTTGCTTTTAAAACCCACGGAACCGTTCATCCTGGCCTTAAGACGGCACTGCTCTCTGAAGGCGGCTATTTCCGCCTCCAGGTTGGTGTTGGCCGAGTCTCCGAAAAAGGCATGGACCACGGGCACGATCAAACCGTGGTTGTCTTTGGTCTCTTCCTTCAACATGGCATCCATCTTGGCCATGGCGACGCCTTCTTGCATGCAGGTAAAGGGACCCACATGGAATATCCCGCAGACCTTCTGCCCGTTGCCTGGTAATTCCCCTCGCAAAAACTTCAAAAAGATGCCTATTACCAAAGGAGATTCACCGGTGATATCTCCGTGGTATCTCCTGCTTTTTTGGAGGTCTTCTATTATGACGCTGGGTTTAGGCAGGACCTCCCTTTCCTTGGCGGTCTCTCCGAAGATCCGCTTGAATCGCCAATCGGCGTATTCCATGTAAAATTGAGCAAACTTATAAGGAAATTTGGGGTTGTCCCTGATCGTCAGATAGTTGATATATTCGTANNGAGCCACTCCGTGATGCTCCCCCTGACCACTTCCAAACCCTCTTCCTCCAGCCTTTTTATCACGTATTCCGTGTAGGGATCGTGTTGCCGCGTGTAAATTTCTCCCACGTAGAGGATGAGGGGCAAGGAATGATGTTTGGCCTTTGGGGCTTCTTTCATAAAAAGGACCATGGTCTCCTTCGTCCACCGCTTCAGCGTTGCATAAGAAGCGCTATTTTCAACTAACAAATGTTCCAGCAGATCCAATCTCTGCTTGCACAGCTCGTCGAAGGCCTTTTTGTCGTCGCTATAGGGGCGGAACTTGCGGATAAGATCATCCACCATATCCGCCATTTTAATGGCCCTAAAAACGTTTATAAGGGCATTGGCCTTTCCCAATGTTCCGCCGAATTGCTCGGGGGCTTCTATCTCTATGTAGCTGCTGTCCGTGGAGGGGCTCACTATGGGAACAGAGTCAAGTCCTTCCTGTTTCAAAAATATCTTTAATACCTCTCCGTATTTGCCGAACCTGCAGGGACCCGACGTGGTCGGTAAAAATATAACGATGTTGTCTCTGACCCACTCCTTTCCCCTTTCTCGGGCAAGCTCCTCTATGGAAGCCATCACGTCACCAACTACCCCGCGAAGGGGGAAACACGTCTCCGTCGTTATGAACCTGCTTGCGGCGTCCTTGGATGCGCTGGTGGCCGTGGGCATGGCCATGGCATTGACGCCATAGTGTCGCAAGACGGCAGCTCCAAAACGACTGGCCTCACCCATGTAAGGTATTAACCATACGCGGGACCCTAAGCTCACCTTTTCCTTTTCCCCGTCATGAGGAAAAAGTACAAAGTCGGACAGAGGCATGTCCGTCTTGGGCTTTGCCCTTTGGACGACGCGCTCATGAGCTTCGGCCCTCGTGACGAAGGGGGCGTTATTTGTCTGGGCATCGGTAACAAGATGAAGAAAGGGTTTTTCCGCCCTCCTGAAGATCTCGCTCTCATGATAAAACTTCATGGAATCGGGACCGCAGGCGAAGTTCATCTGCCTGATCGGGAACAGTCTGGGATGTCTTGCCGTATATATAGCAGCCTGAAGTATGTGGGCATTTTGATACCAATATTCGTTGTAGCATAGCTCATCGATGGGGATATCGTGATAGTATTTCTCGAGAAAACTTTGGGGAATATACCTCATGCCCCGCTGCTTCGAGAACATCGACCCCGAGTTTGACGAGGCCTGGGGATCCAAAATCACGTAATCCCTTCCCAATCCCACATAGCCCACTTCGCCTGACCTTTCCAGCTCCTCCAAGAATTCGTCGCCGTATTTATAAACTGCTTCTTTGAAAGCCTTGAGCTTCTCTTTTGCATAGGACATGGCCTCCAAAATTCTTTCAACGCTGAAATCGTAGCCGAGCCTGCGAAATTCTTCGTGTAAAGATTTGGCTGATCTTTCGTCGTCGCCAAGGTAGAGCACGCTTAAAAACTCCCTTTCGGGCTCTATTCCCAATATATCCTGCAGGAGATAGCCCTCAGCTTCAGTATAGATGCAAAACTTGCGATGGGGCTTCTCGGGCCTGGTTTCCTCTATGAAACAGGGGTTGAAAATATGCTTGATCCTTCTGTCGTGATAAAGTAATGCAGCATGTCCTATTACAAGCTTCATGGCAATGCAAAACTCCGTGGGAGCGATGTTTATGCCTACTTGGGCTATCTCGTCATCCGATTTCGGCGTGAACACGGGTAGAAATCCCAGCTTTTTAAAGACAGCCGACGACCATATGCCCAAATCGCCCAGGGTGACGCCGCTTCTATGTATTCCAATCGTGGGCAAATCCAATCCATCGAGCTCATCCAGGTCTTCATATAAAATGCCGTCGAAGTGTTCATCCAATAACTTATGATAGATTTCGACGTAATCCTTTCTGCTTTGACCAGCCCCCTCGCTGTTTCCCCTGGGACAGAATCCTCCTGTTATAACCTCTTCTCCTCCTATGGAAAATATCTTAAGCTTACAGTTTCTCATTCCACAGGACAAAGGCCCAAAGTGGTCGCTGCACAGGACATCCCGTTTCTCGAATTTCATGTCAACCACTTCGAAACCCCTGAAGGCGGATCGTACTTCCTTTCCTTCGGTTTGCAGCTGCAATATCCTGTTGCGCAAAAATAGACCTGCTCCCCAAGCGCCGAAAAGCTCTCTATGGGGATATGCATATATCTCCTTGCCCGTGACCTGGGCCATTGCAGCCAGAAAGGCCAACCCCAAAGCGGGACCGCCCTGGCATGAGCATTTGCTTTTTACGTGCTGCGGCCCTCCCACGAACTTGTTGAAATAGCTAGCAGCCGTAGCCCTTATGATCGCCGCTGCAATCTGTTCCTTTGAGAAGCCCTCTGCTATGAGCCTGTTTTCTTCCATCTCCATAAAGACGCCGCAAGTTGAATCTATCAGAGGAACTGTATCGGCCTTGAGCGCCGCCTCCTGGAGGCTGGATTTAACGTCGAGGTCCAAAAGCTGTGCCATATTCTCAAGGGTCTGACCCGCTCCTGCCTGACAGGAATAGTTCATGCGAGCTTCCTCAATCTCATCTGTGGGCACACTGCCTTTTACCTTAAAGGTCGTAAACTTCATGTCCTGGCCGCCTATTTCGAAAATGGTATCTATGGCCGGATCGTGATGTTTAATGCCAACGGCATGGCAGGTGATTTCATCTACGGCACCGTCAAGGACTATAAAGCCCTCGGATTCAAGGACCCTTTTCTTCGATTGGCTAACGAGGATGCGCTCATAAAGCTTTCTAGCCGAACCGGTAGTGCATATACCCCGGACGTTGTAGTTTTCGGCCTTACCCGAGAGATATCTGAAGACTTCCTTCAAGGCTCCCTCGGGGTCGCCATGAGTACTTATGTATATCTTATCGAGGAGGTCTCCCGTCGATACGTCCACCACAGCTGCCTTGGTCGTAGTAGAACCGCCATCAACGCCAATAACTACATCCCTGATATCGCCATCGTCTACTTCCTTTACCTCTCCATCGTATACGTGCACTTTATCCAAGAATGTATATAGAGGAGGTGCGGAGGGACGTTTATCCCTAACGAAAGAAGTAATTTCGCCTACTTTTGAAAAATCCATAACGTGACGATTGCCCTTTTCTATCGCCTCATAGGCTGCTCCTATTGCAGCGACGGCCCTAAAATGCCGGGGTCGTTTCAAAACCACGCCCAAAAGTTCCTGAAGGCGCTTTAGAAGATAATCGCTTGCAAAAACACCTCCCGTAGCAACGGAACAAAGTGAGGTATCGAGATCTCTTGCACCAACTACGTCGTTTTTGTAATTTCGAGCAACTGTAGCAAACAGGCGCGATACCAGATATGCACGATCTGCTCCCTCGTTCTGTTCGTGTATCAAATCCGACTGAATCACTACCCCACAGCGAGCATTAAAACCTTGCACGGACTCATGTCGAGCCAGGTCCTTCTCGGCTTGCTCGTAAAGGCTCTCCATGAGTTTGGATTTCTCATCGGCAGCATTAGAATTGAACAGCAATTCATCTTCTTTGAGATAAAGACGCCTCAACTGCTTTTCTATAAGTATGCCCGACCCTCCGCCGCATTTGCTGTTAGCGGACCATTCGAGCAGATTGACCTCTTTCTCCAGATGGCCCAATCGGAAGAAGTAGGAATCCTTTGCGCCGATGTGAAAGACATAAACCGCATCGGGACATAAAAGGGATACCCCTTTTGGAATTGTTACGCTTTCGTAGTCGAAGAGTAATTCGGGAAAGACGTCTTTAATGTATTGAGCACCAATGCCCGTAAAAGCAGTTGAGACAATCTCTCCGTCTTTTGAGTTTGCCGACAGGTACGCCCATACATCGGGAAGTTTATTCAAAGGGGCCCCAAAATGGGACAGGCTCGGAGAGACGTAAAAGATTTTGCCCGATTCATCCAAAAGGACGCTATGAATAGTAGATGAACCTATATCTATGCCCGCGAAGAAACGTTTCATATTTATCTCCTCTTTTGCTATGCTAATATAATAATAGTCCCATATTTTCAGTCATTTTCAATTACATATTCTACATCAAGCCCCATGGAAATGACATATAATCTAAATATCAGGGCGACCACACAAAGGGAGGGATCATTTATGTCATTTGCCGATAGCATCATGAAACCTGCCACGCTAGGACGGATTGGCGTAAAAAATAGAATTATTCGATCGGCCACTTGCATGGCAGGAGCAGACGAAAAAACGGGAAATCCAACTCCCAAATTAATCGAAAAATACAAGGAGTTGGCCAAAGGTGGCGTAGGACTCATTATAACGGGTCACGCTTACGTTAACTCCAACGGTAAGGCCTCTCCCCGCCAGCTGTCCATATCTTCCGACGATAACATCTCCGGACTCGCCAATCTCGTCAGCGAAGCTCATGGGACAGGATGCCCCATGATAGTTCAGATCTCACATGCCGGTGCCTTTAGCATTACAGCAGAAGACGGGGTTGCGCTTGCTCCCTCGGATGTCAAAAACCCAATGACGGGCCGTCCCTGCAAAGGGATGACCATATCCGAGATTCATTCGCTCATAACGGATTTCGCAAAGGCAGCCCAAAGAGCGAAGGTTTCTAATGCCGATGGGGTACAGCTTCACCTCGCTCACGGATTTCTTCTGACTCAATTTCTTTCCCCCATCTTCAACAAAAGGAAGGACGGATACGGAGGAGAGGATATCCTAAAAAGAGCGCGAATAGTTTTCGAGATCCTTGAGGAAATCAGATATCGCACCGGAGAAGATTTTCCTCTCTGGGTCAAGATATCGGTCACAGAGGGAGCTAACGAGGGTTACTCCAGCCTTGAGGGGATAAGGCTTGCCCAGGAACTGGCCAGGGTAAAAGTCGACGCCATTGAAGTTTCGGGCGGAACCTTCTACGGAGACAAAAACCTTTCGCCATCCCGTACGGGCATAATAGCCGGTAAAAACGAGGGCTATTTTGCAGAAGAAGCCAGCGCTATAAGGGAGCGGGTGGGCAAGGCCACCCAGGTAATATTGGTCGGCGGATTGAGATCCCAGGAAAGTATGGTCAATCTTTTTGATAGAGGTACGGCAGAGGCCTTCTCCTTGTCGAGGCCCCTCATAGCGGAACCGGATTTGGTGAACCGATGGGCCTCGGGAGACAGAGAGCCAGCCGAATGCATTTCTTGCAACGCCTGCTCCAGGACCGCCAAGGTCGGTATCGTTTATTGTCCAGTAATGCGCGACGCTGCTGAGGGCATCTGGGCACCGCCGCCGGAGTGTTAGGCTAATCCAAAGGATACGTCCGTGAGAGACAGCAAAGCCCTTTATAATTCTAAAGTCTTTGCCCTTGTCGCCTTTACGGCCCTTCTCTTTGCCTTTGCACCCCATATAGGAGCGGCAGCGCCCTTCGACGAATACGACTTGCCAACCATCGAAGATCTTTATTGCGTCATCATAAAGGACAACGACGCCCAGCTTTTGGCGCTGGAAGGCGGCAAGGTAGATATGCTGGGGGATATCGCTCGTATTTCGGATATAAGAAGACTTAGCGATAACGAAAAGATAGACCTCTACCTGGCCGAGGGATTTCATGCCTTCTTTTTGGGGCTTAATTTAAGAAAGCCCCCATGGGACAGGGTGGAGCTGAGACGATCGATATGGGAGGTCCTGGATAGAAAGCAAATTGTGAGAGATGTTTTTGGAGGTTATGCCCTGCCTCTTTTCTCCTTTTTGCCTCCTGCTTCTCCCTACCAGGCAGAATCACCTGTAGGGGAGTCAAATCTCGAAAAGGCAAGGGAGAGGCTTGAGAAGTCCGGCTGGCGCTGGAGCAAAAAGGGAGTCTTGATATATCCGGGACAGACTAAACCCATTCCCAGGATGAAGCTCATGACACCCACGGCCCAGGTGGCACCCACTACAGCGGAGATAGCGGAGAGGATCTGCGAATCGATGAGAGGCCTCGGCATCCCCATCGAGACGGAGCCTATGGATTTTTCCATGATGGTTTCTCGCCTCGATAGAAGGGATTTCGATGCCTATGTCATTGCCTGGGGGCTGTCTCGAGACCCTGACAGCCTGTACGCATTCTATCACTCCTCAATGGATATAGAGGGTGGCTATAACATTAGCGGTATAAAGTTGCCTGATTTGGATGAGGCGCTGGAAGCTCTTAAATACGCAAAGGATGAAAATGAGGCGCGCGCAGCTGCCAGGGAAGCGCAAAAGCTCCTTTATGAGTACGTCCCTCAGGTGCCTATATACTCCAGATACTACGTCACGGCACTGCGAAACGATTGGGAAAACGCCGTAACCTCTAAATACACGACTCCCGATAACGTCTACTCATTTTTATCCCTGAAACACAGAGAGGACAGAAAAAACTTTTATTGGTCCCTGCCCGAAGAGCCTCGCAATCTGAACCCTATGTCTGCGGGCAGTGCTTACGATTGGCAAGTGCTTTCATTGATATACGAATCACTACTGGGCACCGATCCCTTCACACTGGAAGACATTCCATGGCTTGCAAAAAGCTGGAGGATAGAGACCACCGACGATGGCAGAGAAAGGACGCGCCTTTTCTTTGTCGTCAGGGAAGATATTAAATGGCATGACGGCAAACCCTTTACCGCCGAAGACGTAAAAGCTACCATAGCCTTCATGCGCAGACACTCCATCCCCAGGTACTACGATAATGTCAAAGACATAGAAGACATAAAGATACAGGGAGACCTCGTCGTCATAACATTTTCACAAAGAAGCTTTTGGTATTTACATCAAATCGGGGGATTGCCCATACTGCCCGCCCACGTGCTTTGTAACACAGAGGATTGGAGGTCTCTTTCTCCGGATAAGTTGATCGGCACAGGGCCCTTCCAATTTGCAAGTTATAAACCCGGAGAGTATGTAAAACTTCTTAAAAACAATAATTACTGGAGGAGAGCTGTTCGTTGAAAAGCGGTAATTACTGGATGCGCAGGATCTTCACAAGCCTTTTGGTCATTGTCATTGTTCTATCTCTTAACTTTTTTCTTTTCAGGCTGATGCCCGGTGACCCTACTAGCACCTTACTCGACCCGCGTTTTTCTCCCGAAGCAAAGGAGGAGCTGTTGAAATCCTACGGCCTGGACAAACCTCTATTCCAACAATTTCTTTTGTACGTCAAACAAATGCTCTCCTTCAAATTCGGACTTTCCTTTTTATCTCAAAAACCTGTTTGGCAGGAATTGGCCGAGAGGCTGCCCAATACGTTGGCGCTGCTTTTGCCTTCCCTTTTCCTCTCTGCCGTATTGGGTACCTTTCTGGGAGTGATGGCTGCAAAAGGGAGGGGGAAATTCAGCGAGAAGATCGTATTGATGTCGGGTGCAGTATCGTTTTCCTTTCCATCCTTCTTCGTACAACTGGTCCTCCTACTGCTCTTCGCCCATGTCCTTCCCCTCTTTCCCCTGAGGGGCAGCGCCTCCATCCCTCCACCCGTCGGTTTCTGGAACCTCCTTGGAGACAAGGTATGGCATATGGCCTTACCGGTCCTTTCTCTGGTGCTGATCGGCTTTGGTTCGTGGGCGCTTTACGTCAGAAACCTTATGGTAAAGACCTTGGGAGAGGACTTCGTCTTGCTGGCTAGGGCGAAGGGGCTGAGAGAAGGCCAAATCCTTTGGGGACATGCTTTCAGGACTGCCCTCCCTCCAATTATAACCATCTTTTTCCTGTCCCTGCCGGGGGTTATATCGGGAGCGGTTATCACGGAGACGGTCTTTTCCCTCCACGGCGTTGGAAAATTTTTGCTCGAGGCCGTCTCGGGACACGATTATCCGGCAGCTGGGGCCGCCTTTTACCTTCTTGCCTTAATAACCGTCATATGTAACCTGCTGGCTGACGCAGCCTATGCCTTGGTGGATCCGAGAATAAGCTTCAGAAAGGTAAGGCGATGATCTTGCGACGTTACGGCATTCTCATCCTGATCATCTTCCTCATTTTGGCATTTTTGGCCCCGCTTTTCATGGGACCTGCAAACGAAACGGTAGCTCCCCCCTTTTCCAAGCCACTCTGGCTCGACCTTAAATCGCCGGCTCCCCGATCTTACAGCGTGAAGGACGAGATCTTCTCCTTCAAATGGGACGGCAATCCTCCTGCGACATTCTCTCTAAAAGGCACCGTATCCTTCGACAGACCTCCCGAAAGGGCCTTTATTTTACTCGTAACGCCAAGCGGAGCTTACAAATTGGCGGATCTCTCGGGAGCCAAAAGGTTCGATATCGACATTGATTCCAGGGATGTGCCCCTGAAATTAGAGTTGGGCATGGATCCCTTCTCAGACCTTTCGGAGATCGCCTTCTCCGAAAGGGGCATATACGAATTAATCGTTAAATCCGACGAGGATGCGACCATCGATCTGAACCTGGACATCCACGTCGGAAGATGGGGTATCTTTGGGACTGACCAAAGGGGAAGGGATGTCTTACGCCTCTTCGTGGAGGGCATCAAAATTTCCCTCTTGGTGGGAATATCCGCCACTTTGCTGGCCTCTACGCTGGGAATGGGGTTGGGCTTGCTGGCAGGTTATTTGGGCGGTTTCGTCGATTCGGCGATAATGAGGATGATCGACGTCCTGCTTGCCATACCGACTCTACCGATATTGATGGTTATTTCAGGGATATGGGGAAGAGGGCTCTGGCAGATTGTACTGGTGTTGTCCATTTTTTCCTGGATGGGAACGGCACGGGTCGTCAGAGCTATGACGCTATCGATCAGAGAAGCTCCTTACATTGAAAACCTTCGAGCCCTGGGAGCGCCAACGGGATACATCTTGGCCCGACATCTCGTGCCGGAAGCGCTGCCTCTTCTGCTTGCCCAAATGGCGCTCGGCGTGCCTGGGGCGATACTGGCCGAAGCGGGGCTCTCTTTTCTGGGCCTTTCCGATCCTTTAATGCCCTCGTGGGGGCGGATGTTACACGAAGCTCACGTATTTGGCGCCTTCACAGGAGGCGCTTGGTGGCTTATATTTCCGCCTGGCCTGGGAATAGCCGCGATATGCCTTACCTTTATCGGCATAGGAAGGCAACTCGAGGAGAGAACAGATCCGCGATTGAAGGAGAGTTTGAGGAAATGATGGAGATTAGCCATTTAAGCGTTACCTACCCCAACGGCGTCGAAGCCGTTACAGATGCCAATCTAATGCTTTCACCAGGTGAGATAGTGGCGTTGGTAGGAGAATCGGGCAGCGGCAAAAGCAGCCTCCTTTACGCATCCCTTGCGCTTTTGCCCAGAGGATCCAAGACATCGGGTGAAGTCTTTTTAGACGGCATGAACTTCTTGAGCCTTCCCCACGACAGGAAAAGGCAATTCAGATGGAAGAAGGTATCTTTGGTACTTCAAGGTTCGATGAACTCCTTCACTCCTGTCTTGGCGATGGAAAGACAGTTCGTCGAGGCAATGCAAGAACATCTGAATATGAAGGAGACAGACGCAGCGGCCAGGGCGGGCGAACTTCTTGAGGAAGTGGGCTTGGATCGAAAGTTTCTCCGTAGATTTCCTCACGAGATGTCGGGGGGCCAAAAACAGCGCTGCGCTATTGCGATGGCTCTATGTTGCAGCCCCGATTATTTGCTGGCGGACGAACCGACCACCGCCCTGGACGTCATAACGCAAGCTGAAATAATCGATCTCCTCAAAAGAATAGTGAAGGCACGCAATATGGGCATGTTGATGGTAACCCATGATTTGGCCCTGGCCGCCTCTATTGCCGATAAAATATCAGTTATGCACAGAAGCCGAATCGTGGAGACCGCCGAAAGGGATAGAATTATTAACGATCCAAAGCACCCCCACACGATCTCTCTGATCAGATCCCTGCGCACAATGGAGGAAGAACATTGAAAGAAGAGATAGTTTCGGCGGAAAATGTGACCCTCGCCTTCGGCAAAGAAAAAAATTATGCCCTTTCCGGCGTCTCATTTTCCATGCAGAGAGGCGGAAGCATCGCTTTTATAGGAGAATCAGGCAGCGGCAAGACTTCGATGTTGCGAATCCTCCTGGGACTTATTGAACCCACCCGCGGAAGGGTGCGCCTCTTCGGCAAATATTTGGATGAAGTCGGCGACGAAGAGCTTCGGGAGATAAGGAAAGCTTGCGGCTACATACCCCAGGATCCCTTCGGAGGTCTGCCGCCGATCCTTACTGCCCTTCAAGCTGTAATGGAGCCGCTTGTAATTACCCGATTAAACGTCAAAAAGACAGGACTGGAGAGAGCAAAGGAGCTTTTGTCATCTTTGGGCATAGGAGAAACCCTATGGAACAGAAAATTGATCCAGGGTTTCTCGGGTGGCCAGCGCCAGAGGATAATGTTGGCCCGTGCCCTCGTAACGGATCCGAAGCTGCTTTTCGCTGACGAACCCACTTCCATGCAGGATGCATCAACGCGCATGGATCTGGTCAATCTAATAAGAGGACACCACCGAAGAGGCATGTCCCTGATCTTCGTAACCCACGACCTCTTACTGGCCAAGGTCATCGCCGAAAGGGGGATTGTCCTTTATAGTGGTCACATGTGCGAAACAGGCCATACCGGCCCCCTCCTGAAAGATCCTCTCCACCCTTATACCATGGCGCTTTCCGCGGCTCTTCCAAGGCTTGGAAAGCCAATCGAGATAAAGACGAAAAGAAGGCCCCTTCCTCCTCACTGGAAAGGCTGCCCCTATTTCTCCCTATGTCCCTACGCATCGGACAGATGCCACGCTCTTCCTCCCCTAAAGAAAATCGGAGACGACAGAAGCGTGGCCTGCTTCTTGTACTTTTAAACCTTTACTGCCTGTGCTTTCCCAAAAACATAACAAAAGCCATAAAGGAAAGGAGCACAGCCAGCAAAACGAAGAGGATTACGTAAGCCAGCGCTTTGTCGTAGAGTCGCCCTATAATAAAACTTCCGCAAAAAAGAGAAATACCGTATGCGGCGTTGAATATGCCGTAGGCAGTTCCCCTGCGGGCAGGCGGAACGATATCGGCTATAGCCGCTCGCATGATAGTCTCGTGAACAGCCATTACCAAACCCCATAATCCGACGCCAAGGCCCAAGGATATTGGATCTCTAGCAAAGGCAAAAAGCGGTATGGGAAGGGTGAAAACGGGAACGAAAAGAAGACACCTCAAACCAATGCTGTCATACAACCTTCCGACAATCAAGGCAAACAGGGCATCTATTCCCATGGCAATGGCGTAATATATCGGTATGCTCACGTCAGAGACGAATGCTCCCGATTTCATGTGATAGGCCATTATCTGAAATGGTATGAGTCCCACTCCAGCAAGACAGACGAACAACATATATCGCCAAAATACCCTCGGCAATTTGGCTTCCTTTTCCCCTTCCCCCTCTGCTTCCTCTTCCATCTCGAAACTCTGGGGAGCCGGAGTCGTCCTTTTTACAAGAGCCAATACAAGCAAAATCGACACTGCAGGTACAAATAGAAGCGAAAAACCCCCTCTAAAACCCAAGCCGAGGTATAGAGCAAGGGACATTATAAGCGGACCGATTATAGCGCCTATTTGGTCCATCGCCTCATGAATCCCAAAACCCCAACCTCTCCCCACCTGTTTGGTGGCATATGAAAGCAAAGCATCCCTTGCAGGGCTTCTGATGGCCTTTCCGAGCCGTTCGCCCAAAATAAATAGGGCAGCTATCTTCCACGAGGGCGCCACTGCGAGCAGGGGAACACACAAGATGAGACCATACCCCAAAAAGACCAGCGGCCAATATGCCTTGGACCGATCGGCCAAGCGACCGGAAAAAATGCGCACGGCGTAGCCAAGCAGCTCTCCAAAACCGACGACAAAGCCGACAGCTCCTGCGCTGGCACCAAGAGTTGCCATAAAAGCACCGGTGGAACTTCTGGCACCTTCGTAGGCCATATCCCCGAAAAGGCTCACAAGCCCCATCATCAATATAAAACGCATGGAAGCCCTTCTCACATCGTAAACTTTCGATGAATCCTTCATTGCCGCTACCCCCTTTCGTATGATGGCATAAAACCACGGTCAAAAAAAACACTTATTGGCTTTATATATTGATATAATAACCTAAGAGCGTTGACTTAATCTGGAGTATAATATGACCCTGCTTGACAAACAAGTTGAATTTATTTTAAATTATACATGCTTCCGAAATTATGGTGTATAAAATATTAGGGAGGGTGATACAGATGGCTGTAAAGAACGCAATGACGGCTGATTTCTTGCGCTCCGCCTATGGTGGCGAGAGCATGGCCCATATGAGGTATCTGCATTGGAGCGAGATTGCACAAAAGGAAGGTTTTCCAAATATAGCCCGTCTTTTTAAGGCCATAGCCTATGCCGAACAGGTCCACGCTGGGAATCATTTCAATGTCTTAGATGGAGACATTGGCGACCACTCTGTAACTGCCGGCGGCGTATTCGGCGGTAAAAAGACCGCAGAAAACCTGCTCGGGGGCATCATGGGAGAGGAGCACGAGGTGGAACAAATGTACCCTGCCTATTTGGAAGTGGCCAAGATGCAGGGGGAAAAGGAAGCCGTCAGGTCTTTCACCTTCGCCTTAGAGGCAGAAAAGATACATGCCGAACTTTACAAAAAGGCCAAAGAGGCAGCAGAGCAGGGCAAGGATTTCGAATTCAAGAAGGTTTACATCTGCCCTGTATGTGGACATACCGTCTTGGATAAACTTCCCGATCAGTGTCCCGTATGTGGAGCCAAAAAAGATATATATAAAGAATTTTAATCTTGGAAGATCGCAATAATGCAACGAAGGACGCCTGGTTGTAAAATCTAATCGGGCGTCCTTTTTATGCCCCCTGAAAAGTTTTGTCTCAAAAGAAAAAGGTCAAAGGGGTTAAATAGAAAAAAATGAGCATGAGTCGGAGAAATCGAGCCTTTATCGAGGCAGCATCGGCAACCATCTTTTGGGGAGCCTCCTTTGTGGCCATGAAGATAGCCGTAAATGAGACGAGTCCATCCATGATAGTGTGGTTTCGATCCCTGGCCGGATTCGGCGTTTTATCCTTATGGTTATGGAAAAGGAAAAATGGCGGGATATATGTATCGCCCAAGGATTTGTTATATATGGCCGCCCTGGGACTCATGGGAGTAACCTTTCACAACCTTATCCAGGCAGAAGCGTTGAAAACTGCTCAGGCAGCCACATCCGCCTGGATAGTATCGACCACGCCCTTGATAATAGCCTTATTTGGGCGGATCTTTTTAAAAGAGAGGATCGCGAGGGAGGGAGTCATCGGCCTTTTTTCGGCAGCCCTCGGCGTACTGCTTGTCCTGGGGGAAGGAAGTTCGCTCTTGCCTAAAGGAATAACAGCAGGCGACCTGTTGATCTCCTTGAGCGCGATAAATTGGGCGGCCTTTACTGTAATTTCGAGAAAGTTCCTGGAAAGAAGGGACCAAATAGTCTCCCTCTTTTACATAATGTCCTTCGGTTGGCTTTTCTCGAACATACCTGTCTACTTTTCGGGCTTTTCCCTTTCCTTTTCCTGGCAGGTATGGATTAGCCTTCTCTTTTTAGGTGTACTGTGCTCCGGTATCGCCTACATATTTTGGTACGAAGCGCTATACGCGTTGCCAGCGTCTCAGGTCGGTGTCTTTATGTACCTCAACCCCTTGACGGCTACGATAACTGCCGTAATGCTTTTAAACGAATCGCTTTCCCTTAAAGACGCGGCAGGGGCCTTGCTCGTCCTCCTTGGACTATGGATGGTGAACAGGAAGAAAAGCAATGCCCCTCAGGTCGAAAATTCTTCTTTAAAATAATCCCTAACTCCCACAAACCTCGGAAAAAACCTTCAAAGCATCAACTATTATTTTAGATATTTCTTCTTTTACTGCTCCACTGGCAGGAAGTATGGGCAATCTTGGAGATCCCCCGTGAAAGCCGACAATTTCCATGGCCGCCTTCATTCCCCCGATGCCGTAACGAGTTGTAACCGCTGCGTTAAGGTCTAGCAAGCCAAGCTGCAGTTTTCTGGCCTTATCCAAGTCGCCCTCTTTATAGAGATCGTGAATCGCTGCACAGTAATCCGGCAAGACGTTTGCCACAGCCAAGGTACCGCCCACTCCTCCAAGCATGAGCGTGGGCAAAAGGAAGCTCCCGGAACCGGCAAAGACGGCGAAATCATTAGGGCATTTTGCTATGATCTCTGCGATTTGGGAGATATTTCCCGAGCTATCCTTGATGCCGATGATATTGGGGTGTTTTGCCAACCTTGCCACAAGGCTCGACGTTAAGTTTATTCCCGTGTTCCTGGGCATGTTATAAAGCATCACGGGCACCTTGCATTCATCGGCAATTGTCGTGAAATACCTTTCCAACGCCTCATCAGTCATATCGCTTTTGTAATAACTTGGCGTGACGACTAAAATCGCATCTACGCCTATGTCGGCCGATTCATTGCTCAACATAATCGTCTCGCGCAAAGACTCGCATCCAGTCCCTGCTATGAGAAGCTTATTTCTGTCAAGCGTCTCTTTAACTGATTTCACTAGGGCGATCTTTTCCCGATAACTCAACAGGGGGAACTCTCCGTTGCTTCCCAGGACGACCAGTCCGGAAAGTTTAGTCTCGTTGAACTTCCTGACGTTATCGCAAAAACCTTCCAGATCTAAGTCGCCAGCCTCATCAAATATGGTGGCTATTGGCGCGAATATGCCTTCCACTTTTTTCAAGTAGATCACCTTCAACTTTCTCTATTTTTTGACCGAAGATAACGCTTCGTCCAGGGACAGGCAGCTATGCATATCCCACATATGGTAGCTCCAATTTCGGGACGTCTGGCGTTTTCACTAGTCTTCTTGTAACAAAGACTGGCATCGAAAAATTCCTCTCTTTTCAACGATGGATTCCATTCCCTTCCCGAGGGCGCCGAAACCGGACATGCGCTAACGCAGGAGTCACAACTACCGCATCGGGAGCTTCCTACCGGCTCACCACTGGGAAGGGCCATCTCCGTCAAGACGGAGGCCAGACGCAGGGCCGATCCATACTGCTCTGTCACTAAAAGGGCGCACTTGCCTATCCACCCGAGGCCTGCCCTTGTAGCTACAGTCTTGTGGGGCAAAGGCGTGACTAATCTGTCGGCACTCACATTTGTTGTGGCCGGAATGTATTTGGCCTTCCATCCCCGCGAGGCAATAAAATCCGCAGTAAATTCCGCCAATTTGCCCAAAATTTCGTTGGCCCTGTGGTAAAGGGCCGCGTATTCGCCCGTTGGCCCGTCGCTTATTTGCGATATAACGTCGGGGTCAAGGGCATAGGCAATCGATATTCCAAAAGGCATTCCCGCTTCTGGAGAAATACCCTTTAGATCGGCAAAGCCGACCAAAGAAGCACCTCTTCGATGAAGTTCGTCCTTAAGTTCGAAAGCAAAATCCATGATCATCCCCCCTAGGCTCTCCTCTTTAGCTTTTCCTTTATCCTCTCCCCCGTGACGCTGAAAAAGGCGCGTTCTGCTATGTTGCTGGCATGATCGCCGGCCCTCTCCAGATACCTGGACACCAGAAGCAGATCAGTGGCCTTCTTTACAGAATAGGGATCATCCATCTTTGTTGAAGCCATGATCTGAATTATCTCGGCAAATATGCCCCTGTTCAGCGCATCCACCTCGTCGTCGCGTTTAAAAACTTCTACCAACTTATCCACATCCTTCTCCTCGAAGGCCTTGATAGCCCCCCTTACCATCTCTATTACTATCCTTCCCATCTTCGGTATGTCGATCAAAGGCTTGAGCAGACCTTCCCTGTTTAACTCCAGTGCCCTTTCTGCTATATTCACGGCCTGATCTCCGATGCGTTCTAATTCCGTAATAACTTTGATGATAGTAAAGACGAAGCGCAGATCCTCTCGGACCGGCTGGCGCATAGCCAATAAGCGAAGGCACTCCTGTTCAACCTCGACTTCCACTATGTCTATTGCATCGTCCTTGCCGATGACCTCTAAAGCCATATCGTCGCTTCTTTTCATGATGGCTTCCAAAGAATCGCTTATAGACAGTTCGACCAAATCGGCCATCGAATTGAGCCGCTCGAAGAGCCATTTTCTGTCCCTCTCGAAAAGCCCCCCAACCTTCTGATCATCTTTGGACTCTCTCTTAAAGATCAAATTCCCTCTCTCCCTGTTGGTTGATAAATCTTTTATCGTCTTCTTCGCTCTTTTCATTATAACGTCTTGCTACGCGCGCAAATTCCAGAGATTCTCTCAAAATGACATCGAGCAGGGTCAACAGATCGATCAATTCGGTGCCACCCTCGATCCTATGATGAGATAACATAAGCCTGTTTTTTCTTTCAGCTATGATCTGGGAAAACTCTCCATAGAGCTTAAAGGCCTTCTTCGCAAAGGAAGGATCGTCCAGGGCATAGGCGCCTAGACTGCTAGTGAAGATGTCGAAAAAAAGGCCCTTAATTTCCTCCATTTCTGAAAGGAGAAGAGAGTATCCCACAACTTCCCTCTCTCCTCTGAGCAGGGGAAAAAGCCTTGCCGTGGCCAGAGTGACCATATTTTTAAGGGCATTTAAGGAGTAAGAGGTGGCGACGAACTCCTTAACGAGGGCGCTATCTTCCTTCGAAATCCACGTTATTGCCGACCGATAGAAGACACAGGAATCGACCAGATCGGGCAAACTTGACTTCAATAAAAACAGACGTCCCTCGTCTATGTCTCCATGAAACAATCCGTAAAGAAATTCCTCCAAAAAATTGGAGGCTCGAACTATCTCTTTCGTAAGCAGTGAAACTGCCAGGGGGGTAATGTCCACAAAGGCCCAATCGAGGTATAAAGGCTCTATGGATTCCCTTCCGCTGAAGCTGGCAAGCCTTTCTCCTATCTTGGAAAGAAACGAGACAAAGGGCAACAGCAAGACCATGTTAGTCAATACCAGCAATATTTGGAGAAAGGCTATATGAACGTCTATCGTTACGGGCAAGCTTTCTCCTATTTTCACATAAAGGGCACCCAATGGGATCATGGGCAGTATTCCAAAGACCCTGTAAAGAAATGTGCTCCATGCAAGTCCCTGA
Source organism: Acetomicrobium sp. UBA5826 (assembly GCF_002433005.1). Lineage (GTDB taxonomy): Bacteria > Synergistota > Synergistia > Synergistales > Acetomicrobiaceae > Acetomicrobium. Next base: position 129,554 of record NZ_DJHF01000022.1, read on the forward strand.
GATTTTCTTTTCTTTCCCAAAGCCGCCAGTAGGGCTGAGCTGGAAGAACCAACGTAGGCTCCCAGAATGATAGGCAAGACAGAGGGAAAGGGGAGCAAGCCGGATCCGGCCATACCCATTGCTACAGCAAGGGTTGCCGTACTGCTTTGGATGATCGATGTAAGCAAATAAGCCGTCAAAGCCATGAGAAGGAAGGAACCTGTCAAGAAAGTCATCAAGTTCCTCACCAGCTCCGAATAGACGAGCGGCTGAGACCCCAGCTTTATAAGGGTCATCCCCAGGAACACGACGGAAATCCCCTCTGCTATCTTAAAATATTCCTTCCAGCGCCCTTTAGCGAAACGTCCAAAAAACACTATGACGAAAAAGGCTACAGGGCTGTATAAAATAACATCCAGGCTCAAAAAATACACGATTAATCCAGTACCTACACTTGCTCCAATTATGGCAACGAGGGCGCCCTCGGAGGCCATAAGCCCAACCTCTACCAAGCCCACGATAAATGATGTTGCTGCAGCACTGCTTTGCACCATTACCGAAAAGACCAAACCAAAGAGCAGAGAGGACCTTTTTCTGGCTCCTAGGTGAGACAAAAACACTTTTCCGTTTCTGCCGAGATACTTCTTTATATTCTCGGGACAGACGTTAAGTCCGTATAAAAAAAGCCCTACTCCGCCAAGGAGCAAAATAAATCCATACAAAGGCGTCAAACCAAATCACCAACCTAGAGCCTTACAACTCCTTCCAAGACTTAAATCCCTTCCCCACGACTTCCGAAGCCTCCGTTATGACCATAAAGGCACTTTTGTCGACCATAGCCAAGTATCTCTTCAACTCCATAGTCTGTCGGGGAGTTAAAAGACACATCACCACTTTCTGTTCATGTCCCGTAAATCCGCCCTCGCCTTTGAGCAATGTCACTCCACGACCCAATCCGTTGATTACAAAATCTTTAACCTGATCGTGCTTTTTAGATATTACGAAAACCTGCCTTCTCCTGTCGAAGGACCTCAACACCCCATCAACGGCAATTCCGCTTATGTAGATAGCCACAAGCCCGTACACCGTTCGTTCGATACCAATTACCGGAGCAGAGATCAATAGGACTGCCAGGTTTATGTAAAAGCCGTACTTTCCTACTTCCACGCCATATCTGTTTCTTAAGGCGACGACAACGATATCGGTCCCCCCGAGAGAGGCTCCGGATCTGAAGACCAACCCTCCCCCTATCCCCTTTATGACTCCTGCAAATACGGCAATCAAGAAAAGATCGTCCAAAGAGGGGGCTGGTATAAATTCGAGGAGCTTTAAAAGGAAGGAGAACAACCCGACGCCATATATCGTGAGTATCACAAACCTTGGAGACAGCTCTTTCCATCCCCAGACCAGCAATGCAGCGTTGCCGATGGCAAACAGCCACGACGGAGAAATATTGAAGACATACGAAGACAGTACGGCCAAACCTGTCAGCCCGGAATCGGGAAATTTGAAGGGCATGATGAGGGTTAGGGTTGCGATTACAGAGATAGTCGTACCGAAGGTAATGGTAAGAAAACTGTCTTTTTCTTGTTTTAAAATATGATATATATGCATTAATATCCTTTTAAAATTACTTTTGTCCACTGAAGGTCACTCTCCTCTTTGAGCTGTCGGTAATTTTCCGGCATGAAAAACGAATCATATGATATCATAGGATTGAACAGGGATATCGTCCATCCCCGGTATTTACGCTTCATTCAATATACCACATAATATAAAGTTTTATTGAGGTGATCTTCTTGACCATCACCATTCACACCTACAGATTGGCGAAGCAGCTTGAAAGACCTCTTAACGAGATATACGAAGCCCGCAAAAACCTCATATTCATAGTACCTTCCCGCGAGGACAAGAACTTGCTCCTTGAAATGTTGTCACTAAAGGGATTTCGGTTCAATTTGCCCCAGATATGGCAATGGGGAGACCTGTACAGCGGACTTTCCGACATCCTTCGAAGGTCCGGGCTCGAAACAGTGGTCAAAAGACAGCTGGACCCTCCTGACCATTGGCTAGTGGTAAGGCATCTGGTCCACGATATCCTCGAATCGTCAAAAGAATTGAAAGAAAAGATCCCGGCGGTCGGACAGCCTGCCTTCATAGAGACCATAGGACGACAACTTCACGAGCTAATCGGCGAGGACACATTGCCCGAGGACCTTTCGATGACATTAAACTGCAAAAGCTGCACCGATGATTGTCCCCACCTGACAGAACCAACGGGTCTTTTGTGTCATATCTACAAAAAATACTTGAATTACTTAAACGAAAACGACCTTGCCGACAGTGCCCAGATACCCATCCTTGCCCGAAAGTTGCTCGACACAGAAAGTCTTGCCAGCCAATTGAAAGACAGGCCCTTCGTCCTGGTGGGCTTTATGAGCTTCATGAGGGCTCAGCGAGAGTTCATAGATACCTTGGACGATATAGGGGCAAGCATAGACATATTCAAACCGGACTCGACGATGGGCGAAAAATTTTACGATGCAGAACAACAATTCGCCGAGAAAGCCTTCATCGGCAAGGCCTCAGAGGACAGGCCTGCAAAGATTCGTCTTTTCACCTGTGGCGATCCGAGGCAGGAACTCGAAACGCTCGCGCGAAATTTATGGTTTAAGGTCGAAGAGGGAGTCTTAACTTTTAAGGACATTGCCATAGAGATACCTTCCCTTTACAAAAGCATCGCGGAGGACGTTTTAAACGCTTACCGAATTCCATGGAAATCAGGCTCGGGAAAATATTTGAACGAAACGATGTGCTGGGATTTGGTAAAGCGACTTAAAATCGCCAAGGATGAAAATTGGCCCTTCCTTGCCACTATACGACTTCTTTCCGACCCTCTATTCGGATTCGATTTACCTAAAGAATCCTTAGAATTTCTTAAAGAAATGATCCCGTCGGGAGCAAAGGAATGGACCGATATATTAAGTAAAAGCGGCGCAACGGAGTCGACTCGTATCATTAAAAAATGGGACTCCTTTTTCGACCACGTCAAAAGGGGCTCCAATGTAGAAAGTTTATTTCAAAGACTTCTCAAACTGCTCGACGATGAGCTTGAAATCCGAAAAAAGGCAGGAGCTTGCGTAACCGATCCCTCATTAGACGAAAGTTTGTACGAGGTATCTAAATTCTTGGAAGCTTTAGAGAAAAAGGCGCTTTCTCTGGCCGAGTCCTTGCCTGAGTTGGGGCCGGCTCAGAAAGACATGCTCTCCGAGGCCGAAGGATGGGAATACTTATATCGCTTCGCCGAAGAGACGAGAATCCTGCCTCCTAAGAGTAAAAGAGAATCGGTAACGCTTTACTTCGACAGCTCTCCCGTTCTGGCAACCCATAAATTATACGTAGTAATAAACGCAACTTCACAACAATGGCCCGGAAAGATAATAGATCCCCCCCTATTGAACGACGAGGCGAGGAGGATAATACACGAAAATGCCAATCTTGCAGGAATCCACTTGCCCTTAAGGCACGAAAGGCGACAACAAAAGGAAGCCCTCTTCAGAAGGCATTTATACGCTTCCACGGAAGAAACCTGGTTAACCTTTTCAGCTATCGACGCCCAGGGCAGGCCGAACAAGCTCTCTCCCTTTTTGGAAATGGACGGTAAAAAGGAAGATCTCTATATAATCGTAGAAGAGACACGAAGGCCCCTGAGCAAGTTGTTGCCCGAGCAAGAGAGGTTCCTTCGCGAAGCGGAGGTTCCCAGGGACAAGCTTTCCCGCCCGAGAAGGAAGCCCATTCCCTTGGTAAAACCAAAGGACGAAGGCTATCTAAGCGATATCGACACCTGGATTCAATGCCCTGCTCTCTACGCTTACAGAAGCATTCTAAAGCTCTTTCAACCGAAAGAAGCAGGGCTGGACGCTCAAAGATGCGGTAATATGCTTCACCTCCTCTGGTCGAAGGCATGGAAAATGAGAAGTGCCGAAAAGGGGCTTTCCCTTGAAGCTTGTGTGGAGCAACTGTGGGAAAATGTGGTGGAATCGACCTATCCCCTTCTTAACCGCATCAGGAAACTCCATCGCCACCGCGAAAGGCTTCGCCTGCAGGTCCTGCGCCTTGCCCGCATTCAGGAAGAGATATACCTAAAACTTCGCACAACTTTCGCATCGACTGAATGGGAAAGGCAGCTTCCTCCGTTTACGATAAACGATGTCTCCTTTCGCGGCAGGGCAGACCGCATCGACCACCTGAACGAAATTGGCCAAATCCTTTGGGACTATAAGACTGCGGGTTCCAAAAACTACGAAAATTCATTGCAACTTGCCTCCTACGCCCTGGCGCTATCGAAGGCCGACCAAAAGACAGGAGGCGCCTTCTACCTGTGCCACAGTGACAGCATGTGTCTGGGGCATATTTCAAAGGAGCACAAAGACCTCGACAAAAGGCTGATCCCGGAAGGATGCTCCGATAACATAAAAATAAAACGCGAGAAACTCGAGGATATCACAAAGAGAGCCGAAGAACAGCTGATCAGTTGGGCAAAGGACTTGACCTTCGGCTCCTTCGAACCCCATTACGATCGAAAGACCTGCAAGGACTGTCAATACAAGGTCCTCTGTCGCAAAAGCGAAATCGAGGGAGGAGAATGGTTAGAAAATGGCGAACAATGATGAAGCAATGGCCGAGATTCTCCTGGCTGCCGCTACATCCAATCAACGCGAAGCAGTTTTAGCGGAAGATGATTTAGTGGTGGTTAGCGCCGGAGCCGGAAGCGGGAAGACTCGCACCCTTTCGTGGAGATTTGCATGGCTGGTCGCAACGGGAAGGGCAAGGCACGATGAGATATTGACCATCACTTTTACCGAAAAGGCAGCACAAGAGATGGAAGATAAAATATTATCGACTCTGGGAGACTGGCTTAACGCCGTGAGAAGCTCGGACCTTTCCCGGCAGGAAAGAGAGGTCACAGAAAAGAGGCTGGAGCTTGCCTGTAGTCGTTTCGATGAAGCGCAAATTTCAACAATTCACAGCTTTGCCATGAACCTTCTAAAATCCTACAGCCAATTTTTGGAGATAAGCCCCGCTTTTAATATCGTTACTCCACAACAGGAAGACCTGTTCTACCAATTTGCCCTCAGCGCCCTGGATTTTCTCGATGGGGAATGGTTTGCACAGAACGCCCCCCCTAATTGGAAAAAAAGAATTAAAGCAATGATTTCCGACGATAATTTCAAAAAAGCCTTAGACTTCTTCGGCCCAAATGCCATCGTCGAACTTTCTAAAGCAGCTTCCTCCCTCTTTGGAAGCAGAGGATTAAACCCCGAGGACCTCTTCAAAGAATCGGCCTCCCTTGAAAGGGTTGACAAAAGGGCAGCGGAGATGATCTTCGGCTTAAAGGAACGCTTTAACTTATATCGCAACCTCTATGACTTCTGGGTAGAAGAAATTAGGGTAGAAGACGGCAACAACGACGGCCTGTCCGAGAGGGTCAGAGAATTTCAAAATCGGTGGAAGGGCATTTACCCCGACTCACCTGCCACATGGGCCAATTTTTTGCTGGACTTAAACGACAGTCTTCTCTCGAACATCAAAGGCGGCGGAAAATTCAAGAAGGAACTGGAATCGCTTCTAAGCGATCGTTTTGGCCATAAGGGGCTGAAAATCCACCGCGAAAGCCTATCTCAGGAAGTGGCTCTTGCCACATGGTCGAAGGAGGCCCATGAAGACAGACCCCTTCGCGAAACTTTGCTCAAGTTTGCCAGCATGCTTTGGGCCCTATGGGAGGAACAGAAAAAAAGAAAGAACATCCTTTCCTTCGATGATTTGTTGACCAAAGCAAAGGATATGGTAAACAAATATCCCAAGGCTGTCGAACGATACAAATACATACTAGTCGACGAATTTCAGGATATAAACGGCGTTCAAAAACTCTTGATAGAAAACATCGCCGCCGCCGGTAAAGAAGGAGCGTCAAAATTGTTCATCGTGGGGGACCTTAAGCAGTCCATCTACAGGTTTCGCCACGCCGACCTAAGGATTTTCGCCGACTACATCGAGAAAGCCAAGAATGGAGCCGGCAAGTACGTTGCCTTAAAAGAATCTTTTAGGATGACCAGGGATCTGTTGGAAAGGATAAACGATCTTTTCGAGTATATCTGGAAGAATGGAATAAGCACTTCCTTGAAAGAGGATTACGAACCGCTGGTCTATCCGGAAACGTTAAAAAACGAAGACAGATCAGGCGATTTAAAAATACTGCTTGAGACGAACGCTGAAGACGAAGATGGAAACAAGGCAAGTTCCGCCCAAAGAAAAAACTCCCTGGCCGCGAAGTTGGCGCACCGCTTCGGGGTATTTCACGAAGGGGGAGTTCCCTGGAAAGATATGGTGGTCCTGGTTCCAACCCGCAATTATTTCGACACCCTGGAAGAGGCTTTTGAAAGGGAAGAAATACCTGCAGTATTCGTGGATCAAAGGAGCTTTTTCTCAAGGTCCGAAACGCTGGATGCCACGGCTTTGTTGACCGCTTTAAACAATCCCGAGGATGATTTTGCCCTGGTCGGGATGCTTTCGTCTCCCTTTTTGAGACTATCTCAGGAAAGGGTATCGAAGATCCTCTCCTCTATAGAAGGCGAAGGTGGAGAGGGGAGGATCTGGAGATACCTCAAGACAAACCTCAAAGGTACGGCCGAAAAGATAGAATATCTCCGCAGAAGGGCAATTTTGCGCGGCCCTTCCGACGTCTTAAATTACCTTCTGGAAGAACCCCTGTGGCTTTTCACCCTTCCTTCCAACAGAAGGGTGAGGGCCTTTTCTAACATCAGGCACCTGATACACTTTTTAAGAGGCTATGAAGACGCCTTCGGAAAGGACCTCGCCGGGGCAGCCGACTATCTCAAAAAGACGGCAAGGCTAAACGCTCCCTACGAAGAAGCAACACCCCTGGGAGAGGACGAAGACGTGGTGAGGATAATGACGGTCCACGCCGCAAAGGGATTGGAGTTTCCCGTTGTTGCGGTCTTCGGCCTCGAATACGCCCGTCATCCGAGAAGCGGCTCCTCCCTGGTACCGTCAATTTTCGTAGGCACCGTGGCAAGCTCATACGATGACCCCTTTGACAGAAAGAAAAATCCGCCTTCGAAGGCAGCTCACGACTACCTTGAGGGCTTAAAACAGGAGGAAGAAAATCTGCGCCTCTTTTACGTCGCCTGCACCCGCGCCAAGAAACACCTGATCCTCTGCGGCAATTACGAAATAGATTCGCAGGACAACCCTTCAAAAAAAACGGGGCTTTGGCTTAAAACCGTACTTAATTGGGAGGGTGCTCGCAGATACGCCGATCCCGACGACATTGACGAAGCTGAAATAATTACACCGAAAACAAGCGACGCCGGGAGCAAAAAAAATAAACTGCCCCATTCCAGAGGCATATCACTTAAAAAATTGATAAGGCCCATAGCCGACTCTCCCCTCGATAAGTTCAGCGCCACTGAATATGCCTTAATCTCATGGTGTCCCCATGCATATAGGATGAGCTATAGACAGGGTTTGCCATTAAAATGGGAACTTCCGAGATCCGAAGAATACGGAGGCCCCGACGTTGGCAGTTTGGTGCATTGGATCTTATCCCGTTGGGACTTGAAAGAAGAAAGTCTCGTGAGGTTCTTCCCTGAAAACGACGAGAACCTAGAAAGGGCCTTAAGGATGCTTCCCACGGGGCTTCGCCCGATCCTAAAGGACAAAAGTCACTGGCCCCTTCTTCAAAGATGGCTCACCGCATTCGCCGGCAGCTCCCTGGGCTCTACCCTGCGAAGGACCCTTTCGTCGAAAGATCCAGAATATAAAACCTACAGGGAAATACCCTTCGACTTCGAGCTTGAATCGGGCACTCGGCTGGCAGGCCAGATAGACCTCCTTTATCTGGACGACGCGACTGCCCATATATGGGATTACAAAATAACCGAAGACCTCGATGAAGGCTCCTTCATGGATCTTTATCACAAGCAGCTGGAATTTTACGGATATGTAGTCAATCGGGAGTTTCCCCAAAAGAACCTGCTAATGGGACTTTACATGCTGAGGGAAAGCAGAGAAATCCTCCTGGACGCAGAAGGCATTTCCTTCGCAGAGATACAAAGGAACATTGAGGAGGCAGCCCTGAAGGCCGCTCTTGGGCCATATGAAAAAAACACCTCACACTGCAGCGCCTGTCCCTGGAAAAACGCTTGTGCCTGAGTGGGATGTATCTTCCGTCATGATGCAGTCGATTTAAATATACATTATCATACCTTTGCCTGTCGTAAGAAATGAGAAAATTTCGAAAAGTTACTAATCATTAAATCATATTTTGTATATAATAAGAGCCCAGACTTGCCCATATCAAAGAAAGAGAGGGTTTTCTTCATGCCAACATTTGACGAGAACATGTTCAAGATCGCAATAATAATTACGGACGAATTGGGAAAGGTAACATCCGCTTCCTCGAGCATCGTATATTTCATCGGCCTTTCGCCGAAAGAGCTGATCGGAAGATCAATCTGTGAATTTGTCGATGAAAAGGACTTACCGACGGCGAAAGAATGCCTTTTGGAATGTCTATCGAAAGATGGTGATCCCGTAACAACGGCGTACCAAATCTTAAACCCTCAAAAAAAGAACAAAAACCTGGTGCTGGCCACCTATCACGGATTATTGAAAGACGTCAATCCAAAGGGCATAGCAATTAGTTGGAGCGACATTGCCGAGGACATGAAAGCCCGACAGGAATTGGAAAGAGAGAGAACACGCCTTCTATATTTATTTTACGGCAATCCGGAGGCCATAGTACTATCGGATAAAAACAACTTTATCGTTGATGTTAACGACTCTTTCTGCAGGCTTTTCGGATACGATAAAGAGGAAGTTAGGGGAAAGCATGTCGACGAGATAGTGGCAAAAGACTCCCCCTACTTCGAAGAGGCATTCCATTTGAGCTCCCTGGTAACTTCCGGCAAAGCCCTCGATTTGGAATCGGTGAGAAAGAAGAAGGATGGCACCCTTTTCGAAGTAGCCATTACCGCAATCCCCGTTAAGTTCGGTGATGAATTCTTCGGAATATACATTATTTATAGGGATATATCCGAAAGGAAAAGGGCCGCACGAAAGCTGAAAGAATACGTCGGCTACTTAGAAAGGGCATGGATTCAAACTATATCGGCTTTGGGTTTCGCATTGGAACAAAGAGACCCTTACACGGCAGGTCATCAACGGAGGGTCGCAGAATTAGCCAAAGCCATAGCCTTGAAGTTGCAGTTGACAGAGGACGACGTTAAGGCCCTCTATATGGCTTCCCTAGTTCACGACATAGGCAAGATTCGCATTCCTGCAGAGATACTGACCAAACCGTCGAAACTTACCTTCGAAGAATACGAGCTCGTGAAGACGCACCCCCGTGTAGGATTTGAAATCTTGAAAAGTATAGAGTTTCCGTGGCCCATAGCCGAGATCGTCTATCAGCATCACGAAAAACTGGACGGCAGCGGTTACCCGCGAGGGCTAAGGGGAAGCGAAATTCACCCCCTAGCCCTCATACTGACCGTTGCCGACGTCGTGGAGGCCATGGTTTCGGACCGGCCCTACAGAAAGGTACTCTCAGTGGTAACCGCCCTTGCTGAAATAGAGGCCTTCAAGGGCATGTATTACGATCCTCTGGCAGTGGAAGCCTGCTCAAGCCTCCTTAAAAGCGGCGAATTTTCCTTCAAGGATTAGTCCGTCCCGCTTTCCAGCACGGAGTTTAAAACTTGGCCATTGTCCCGGATACCTGCATTTAGTGTAAAATTTCAGTAATGATGTTACCTGAAAAGGAGGCGGCCCACGAATGATATCCTTTGCAAAAGCCCATGGCAACGGCAATGACTTCATTATAATAGAGAACAAAGAAGGGACATACAGCGACGATGGGTTATCCGATCTGGCAAAGAAGATATGCCGCAGAAAGACTTCTCTGGGCGCAGATGGAGTCCTGGTGCTCGAGGGTTCGAAAACGTTCGATTTTTATATGAGGCTTTTCAACGCCGACGGATCGGAGGGAGAGATGTGCGGGAACGGTGCCAGGTGTATCGCGAGGTACGCCTTTGAAAAAGGCCATGCGAAAAGCAACATGACCTTTGAGACCAAAGCCGGCCCTATAAGGGCTTCCGTAAATCCTCCCTGGGCTACAATTGACATGGGTGAAATCGATGTCTCAAACCTGAAAGAGGGAAAGATCAACGCCTTTGACAAAGAAATTCCCTATATGGCCTTTTACGTTGGGGTACCTCATTGCGTCCTCTTTTTTCCTGGATTTCGGGACATACCGCGCGACAGTTTGCTTTCCCTTGCACGCCATATACGCCGGAAGGGCGCGATCTTCGACGAAGGGGCAAACGTAAACTTCGCAGAGAGGAATAAAGACTGCATAGTGGCAATGACATACGAACGAGGGGTGGAGGATTTCACCCTTTCCTGCGGCACTGGATCCATAGCCTGTTGCCTCGCATCCCATCTGCTTTTCGGTTCTCCTATCTCGATGAAGGTTAAAAATCCGGGGGGCATAAATAAAGTGGCATTGAGGCTCACATCCGAAAAGGTCTTCGAGGCCTCTCTTTCGGGTAAAGCCCTAATAGTGGCAGAAGGCCTTATTACGGAAGAGGCTTTGTCAGAAGAAGAAGGCTTTAAATAAGACATCGGGAGGGAAAAGCAGTGACCGATAGTAGGACAGGCTTGTTAAAGAACTACGGATTTCCCTTAATCTTGCTGATATCTATAGCAGTAGGTTCGACTATAGGCGCCTTGATGGGCAAAGAGGCATTGGTCTTCAAGCCCTTAGGAGACGTCTTTATAAATCTAATGTTCATGATAGTCGTGCCATTGGTATTTTGTACCATAACGAACGCCGTTGCCGGAATGTCGTCCCTTAAACGTTTGGGGAAAGTGCTCGGAACGACTATATCTATTTTTCTGATAACCGGCGTCATAGCTGCCGTACTGATGCTCGCCGCCGTAGTATTTTTTCCTCCTGCACAGGGCATAGTGATAGAGGGAGTTACTCCCCAGGATTTCGAGCCCTTGAACACGGCCGAACAAATAGTAAAAGCCTTCACAGTAGAGGATTTTGCTGACCTATTTTCGAGACGGCACATTTTACCCCTGATAATCTTTTCCATATTGCTGGGCGTCAGTTTGAACGCCCTCGGCGAGAAAACCCGCCCCGTAGTTAATATCGTATCGATACTATCCGATGCCATGTTGCAACTGGTCAAGATCGTAATGTATTATGCCCCCATCGGGCTTGGGGCTTACTTCGCCACCCTGGTAGGCGACTTCGGACCGCAACTTCTCGGTTCATACGCAAGAGCCATGATAGTCTATCACACAGTTACCTTTGCCTACTTTTTCATCGCCTTCAGCGTCTATGCTTACATTTCGACGGACGGTGAGGGTATCGCCCGTTTCTGGAAGAACATGATCACCCCCGCCATTACTGCCCTTGCAACGGGAAGCAGCAACGCCACACTGCCCGTAAATCTGGAGGCCGCGAGAAATATCGGAGTTCCGGAAGACATAAGAAACATGGTCCTGCCCCTGGGAGCGACAATTCACATGGAAGGATCGTGCTTGAGCGGCATACTTAAGATATCCTTTCTCTTTGGCTTTTACGGGTTGAATTTCTCAGGCGTGAACACCTTCGCCACCGCCATCGCAATTGCCGCCTTAAGCGGAGTAGTCCTCTCGGGGATTCCCGGTGGCGGCCTGGTGGGCGAAATGCTGATCGTAAGCTTATACGGTTTTCCCCCAGAGGCCTTTCCCATAATAGCAACCATCGGCTTTCTCGTCGATCCGGCAGCCACCATGGTCAACGCCACGGGGGACACGGCTTCCTCCATGCTTGTGGCCCGATTCCTCGAAGGTAAAAATTGGTTCAGGAAGGCGCAGGGATAAATCTTAAGAACCGATAAAAGGAAGGCAGGGCACTAAAGGCCATGTGGCAAGAGGTTCTTCAGCGTCCTGCCTCGTGACAGCCCATTTATTTTTGACTGCCTATGGAGATTTTAAGGGCTCCTATCCCCTCCACCGTTACAGAAGCGACGTCCCCCCTGTGAAGCTCTCCAACGCCGCTAGGAGTTCCCGTCAAAACCACATCTCCAGGAAATAATGTCATGAAAGAAGATATGTAGCTCAATATCTTCCTGACGGAAAATATCATAAGGGATGTCCTGCTGTTTTGCCTTATCTGTCCGTTCACTTCCGTTTTTATGCCGAGATCGGTGGGATCGAGCCGGGTCTCGATCCAGGGACCAATAGGACAAAATTTATCGGCCGATTTGGCCCTTATCCACTGCAGGTCTTCCCTCTGAGCGTCCCTAGCTGTAAGATCGAAGGCGCAGGTATAACCCAACACATAGTTTAATGCTTCATCTTCCGGAACCTCTTTCATCGGTTTAGCGATTACTACCGCAAGCTCTCCTTCGTAGTGGAATTCCTTGGTGAAAGCAGGGTAGGGTATTATGTCCTCGGGATCGGCCAAAGCGTTCGGTGCCTTCAAAAAAAGTCCGGGCTCCTTTGGAAGGCTGCTTACATCCCCGTCCATTTCCTCGATGTGATCGACGTAATTTTTCCCGACGCACACGATCTTTGACGGCTCAACGGGGGCCAAGAGCCTCACTTCGGAAAGAACAAACTTCTTTCCCGTAAAAGATCCCAACAAACCTTCTGTCTCTTTGACCTCGTTTTCTTCGACTATACCCCAATGAATTGACCCCTTTGGGGCCGCGAAACGAACAATTTTCATTCTGCATCCTTCTCCTTATCATGTTAGAATGTTTTAATACCCTGGTTAGCATTATACGACAACATAGGTGGATGAGGTGATGACGATGAAGGATATTGAAACGAAACTGGACGCAAAAACTAAAGAGGCAGTTTTAAAATCGCAAAAGACTGAAATGACGGAACATGTCGTCTACAAAAGGTTAGCTAAAAAACAGCGCGGCAGGAACGCGGAAATTTTAGAACAAATATCTGGAGACGAGGCTCGACACGCTTCGATATGGGAAAGATATACGAACACAAAAGTAAGGCCAAATCCTGTGGCAGTTATCTTGTACGCATTTTTGAATATGCTATTTGGAATTACCTTCACCTTGAAACTCATGGAGCTAAACGAAGACAGGGCTCAGAAAAAATACAAGAAGTTTCTGACGCTCCTTCCGGACGCCGAAGAAGTATTAAAGGAAGAGGAAAAGCACGAGCAAGCCCTGCTGGACTTGATTGACGAAGAGAGGCTAAAATACACCAGCTCAATAGTATTGGGGCTAAACGACGCGTTGGTAGAGCTTACCGGAACTTTGGCCGGACTGACTTTCGCTTTGGCAGACAGCAGAATAGTCGGTTTAGCCGGCCTGATTACGGGCATCGCCGCATCACTATCGATGGCAGCCTCGGAATACCTCTCCCAAAAATCGGATGAGGAAAGAGATACCCACCCATTGCAGGCTTCTGTGTATACAGGAGTGGCTTACATCATAACAGTCGCTTTGCTCATATTTCCCTTTTTCGTATCCTCTTCGGTATATGCAGCGTTGGCATGGAGCTTGGTTAACGCCCTCATTATCATTGCTCTGTTTACCTTCTTCGTTTCCGTCGTGAGGTCCGTCAGCTTTAAGCCAATGTTCACCGAAATGGCTTTGGTGAGTTTCGGCGTCGCCGCCGTCTCCTTCGTAGTTGGTTCCATCGCCAATAAACTATTGGGGGGTTCCCTCTAAGGATAAAGATCAGGGGGGAAAGGTTTCCCCCCTGATCTTACGCTGAATTTAAAGGAACTTCGCTATCTCCTTTACGGGGAAGCGGAACCTGGGCAGTAACTTTATCCCCTCTCTCATATAGCCAAGGGCAACGATACAGGGTATGATCTTATCTTCCGATATGCCGAACTCTTTCTTTATGGCCTCCTCATCGAAACCATCCATGGGATGGGTTTCAAGCCCCAAGCCCTGTGCGGCAATCATGACGGTCATAGCGAAAAAGGCCGTGTTCTTGGCGGCGAAGATCTTCCTTTTGACGCTTTCCTTTGGACCATATAAGTTATGGACCATTTCTGTCGTTCCCTGGCGTCCTTCCGGTTTCATATAGCCAAGCTCGACATTCTTGTCCAGTATTTTATCCAGGTTCTTTTCCACAGCACCCGGATCGGCTATGAATATCAAAACTGCCGAGGCTTCTTCCACCTTCGGCTGGCTGAAGGCACAACGCCTTAAGGCTTTCTTCCTCTCGGGATCTTTAACTACAATGACTTCCCAGGGTTGCAAATTAAAAGAAGATGGGGCAAGGCTGCCGAGCTCAAGCAATTTCTGTATCGTTTCATCGGGCACTTCCTTAGCGGAATCGAAGAAGTTGATGGCTCTCCTCTTTTGAATGGCCTCTATAACGTCCATAAATAAATCACCTCCATATAATTAGGTAACCCTAATTATATTTTATTTTAAACTCTAAATAAATTCATGTCAAATAGCAATATAGAGCAGACCATGACAGAAATAAAGGAGGTATTTTTCGAGGGGCATTTATTTTATCTGACCGTTGGAATATATAATTATTCCCCATTTACGAAGCAGGGCAGAGGATACACCTCTACCCTGCTTAAGTTTGCCAGCGAAGGATCCGTCGTAAATGTTATATACACCACAGGATGGACTTTTATCCTTTAAGATAGCATATTTAATGTTGTTTTTTATCGCTAAATCCAAAAACTTAAAAGCTCCTCTAACAAATTGTGGCGTTACATCCTCTCCGTTTTCATTTATGACTCTGGCACGTCGAAACAAAACGTCCTCTCCCGTCCCATCGACTATTTCAGCCCTGGGCCTAGGTATTCCAAGCCCTCCAAGCACCTCCGGGCAAGCCGATAACGCCAGGCCTTTTTCAACTAAGGCCCTTAAAATTTCATCCTCATAGGACTTGCCGTCATATCTACAGCGACATCCTATCAGACAGGCGCTGACCAAAAGCTTCACTTTTATGCCTTCGATTCTTCTACCCACTTACTAAGGGTCAAGAGGTCTACGTTTCCGCCCGACATCAAGGCCACTGTTTTCTTGGCCTTAAAGGGAACTTTCCCGTAAAGAAGTGCGGCAACGGGTACCGCTCCCGATGGCTCCACGAGCAATTTAGCCCTTTCCAGGAGCAAGAGAACAGTATTTTTAATTTCCTCCTCCGACACCAGAAGGACATCGTCTACATATTTCTGAACTATCGGAAAGGTAATCTTTCCGGGGCTTGCAGTCCTCAGGCCATCTGCAATCGTCTGGATGTTTTTAAGTTCCACTATGTGACCGGCCTTAAGGGACAAATAGGTGCTGTTGCTCCTCTCGGGCTCTACACCGTAAACTTTGACCTTTTTAGAGGATTCCTTTAGGGCCGTGGCCACTCCTGAGATCAGACCGCAACCACCACATGGGACAAGGACGGCATCGACGTCGGGCAATTCGTCCAGGATCTCGAGACCAGTCGTTCCCTGACCTGCCATGATCCAAGGATGGTCGAAGGGGGGTACAAAGGTCATCTCTCTTTGTTCTGCTATCTCCATAGCTCTTGATATGCGTTCCGTCGACGAACATCCGCATCTTTCTACAAGTGCTCCGTATCCTTCGATAGCAGCCACTTTGGCGGTAGAAGCATCTTCAGGAACTACCACTATCGCCTTTACACCCAAAATCTTGGCTGCGCAGGCAAGGGCCTGACCGTGATTTCCCGAGGATCCCGTAACCACTCCTTTTTTTCTCTCCTCTTCATCCATAGAAAGCATGAAGTTCATCGCTCCCCTGAATTTAAAGGCTCCGCTTTTCTGTAAATTTTCCGCCTTTAGATAAACCTCGTTCCCGGACCACAGGCTGAAGGTGGCCGAAGAAAAGAGCGGCGTCTCGTGAATCCAATCCTTTATTCGTTCTCTCGCCTTCTTTACGTCTTCCAAAGAAATCATCAATTATCACCTCTTAAACATCGATCAAAAAAGTTCTTCACCATGCTTGGCCCTTTCAAAATCCTCCCTGACAGCCCTCCTAAGATCTCCGTCGCAATAAATGGCCAGGGCCATCCTGACCAAAGCCCTGCTGCCTAAGATCAAAGCTTCGTGCGCCCTGGAAGTCGTCACCGCTTCTGCGAACTCTCGACTGTGGGTCACCAGAGGTTCATCGCTTATAGCCAGTTTTGGCTGCAAAGCGGGGCAGCGGTGGCTCACGTTGCCCATGTCGGAAGAACCCTCATAACCCTCCTCTTCGCTTATTTCTATGCCAAGGCCTTTCATTATTTCCTCCATCTTACTTTCCGCCGCCTCGTTGCTCAACATATTGTCGAAGCTAAATTCGAAGTTCTTCATCTCTACTTCCGTCTCCGTTGCCATGGCCGCGCCCAGGGAGATTTTCCTGATTCGTTCTACCAAATGATCCAGATAAGCCCTGGTGGGCGCTCTGAAGTAAAATCTGCAGGCAGCAGCTTCCGGAACGATATTTGGCGCATCGCCGCCTCTATGTATTATCCCGTGCATCCTCGCTTCCGATCGAATGTGCTGGCGCAACATGTCCAGGGCGTGAAAAAACAACTGAACGCCATTCAAGGCGTTACGGCCCTCCCAGGGGCAGCTCGCCGCATGGGCGGGTTTTCCTTTAAAGCTAAATTCCATGGCATCCATGGCGAGGCTCCTGTATCTGACGTAGCTTTTATTCCCGGAAGAGTGAATCATGACGGCAAGATCAAGATCATCGAACACTCCCTTTTCCGCCATAGTAACCTTCGCTCCGTTCGTCTCCTCTGCTGGAGTCCCTATAACAAATAAGGTGCCTTTGATATCTCCCTCATCCAGGAGAGGAGCCAACCCTATGCCAGCAAGGGTAGACATGGCACCATGGAGACAATGCCCGCAAGCATGGCCAATCTCGGGAAGGGCGTCGTATTCGACCAATAAAGCCACCTTCGCACCCTCTCCGTTGGATTTTTTGGCACAAAAGGCAGTGGAAATGTCTAAAAAAGGGTATTCGACCTCAAAACCGTGGCGGCAGAGCAGCTCCGCGTGTCTTTTGCTCGACTGAAATTCCCTTTCCGAGACCTCTGGATGTCCTGCCAGATAATCGCTCAAAGCGATAGCTTCGCCGGAATATCGATCGACCGCATCTTCTGCCTTTAAGACCAATCTTTCGTACGAAATTTCCATGTGGCCTTCCTCCTTCGCGAAGATAATAAAAACTATAAAATAAAGGGAGGAAATCCTCCTCCCTTTATTTTATATCTTTAAGCCGCAAAGACTTCCAAAATTATTTATTCAAGGTTAATCCAGGGGAACCAAACCCGCGCTTCCAAATCTCTCGAGCTTGCAAAAGGTGAGCTCATCTTTAGAATCTTTAACACGCAGGTATACTCTTTCGTGGAATGTATCGGACATAATGAAGCCCCCTTTATTGAAAAATCTATTACTTTAGTCATTATAGCAAATTATATATCTAGATTTCTCACTTCGTTAGCGTGGCTCTCTATAAACTCCCTTCGGGGCTCCACCTTGTCTCCCATCAATATCGTGAAATACTCGTCAGCAGCGAGGGCATCTTCTACATCAACTCGCTTCAGTATTCTTTCGTTGGGATCCATCGTCGTCTTCCACAGCTGTTCGGGGTTCATCTCGCCAAGGCCCTTGTAACGCTGCACCGATATCTTCTTATTAGCAAGTTTGTCCGCCAGATTGCGCAACTCCTTATCGGAGTAACAGTAATATTCGCTTTTGCCCGCCTGTACCCTGTAAAGAGGGGGCTGAGCGATGTAGAGGTGCCCTCCCTCGATTATTCCCGGCATGAAACGATAAAAGAAGGCGAGCAAAAGGGTCCTGATATGTGCGCCGTCGACGTCGGCATCGGTCATTATTATGACCCTATGGTAGCGAAGTTTATTGACATCGAAATCCTCCCCTATTCCGCAACCTAGGGCTTGAATAATCGTCCTGATTTCGGCATTTGACAGAACTTTGTCGAGGCGCGCCTTTTCGACGTTGAGTATCTTGCCGCGAAGGGGCAGTATTGCCTGAAAGGTCCTGTTCCTGCCCTGTTTTGCGCTACCTCCCGCCGAATCTCCCTCCACTATGTAAAGCTCGCACTCTTCAGGATCTTTGCTGGAACAGTCGGCCAGCTTGCCCGGCAAGTCCAGCCCCCCGAAGGCCGATTTTCGCCTGACCAGCTCCCTGGCCTTTTTCGCTGCATCCCTCGCCTGCCTTGCCTTTATGGCCTTTTCAACGATAGGCCTCAAACAATCGGGCTTTTCCTCCAAAAAGGCCATCAGCTCATCGTAAACGATCGAATCCACTATACCCCTGACATCGCTGTTGCCAAGCTTCGTCTTGGTCTGCCCTTCGAATTGGGGCTCCTTAAGCTTAACCGATATTATCGCAGTAAGTCCCTCTTTCAAATCGTCGCCCGACAGGTTTGCATCCTTGTCCTTTAAAAGTTTCTGCCTCCTCGCCATTTCGTTTACGGCCCTGGTCAAAGCCGTCCTGAAACCCACCACATGTGTGCCGCCTTCTACGGTATGGATTAGGTTGGCGAAGGCAAAGACCCTCTCCTGGAAGGAATCGTTGTACTGGAGGGCGACCTCCACAAGGACGTCGTCCTTTTCTCCCTTTATGTAAATTGGCTCCTTGAACAGAGGGTTTTTGTCTTTGTTCAGATACTCCACAAAGGAAATCACGCCGCCATCGTATTTAAAGGCAACAGATTTGTTGTTCCGCAAATCCTTCAGATCTATCTTCAAGCCGGGCACCAAAAAGGCAATTTCCCGCAACCTGGAGCTTAAAACGTCAAAGGAAAAATCCTTTTCTTCAAAGATAGTATCGTCGGGTAAGAAGTGCACTTTAGTGCCAGTCCGGTCGGCCTTGCCCACAGGGGTCAATTCGCACTGGGGAACGCCCCTGGAATAGCGCTGATGCCACTCCATCCCGTCACGCCATATGGTCAGCTCAAGCCATGTCGAAAGGGCGTTGACGACGGATACGCCGACACCGTGCAGCCCACCCGATACCTGGTAGGCTTTGTTGTCGAATTTGCCCCCGGCATGGAGAATCGTCAACACCACTTCCGCCGCAGGTTTATTCACCTTAGGATGGGTATCTACGGGTATACCCCTTCCGTTATCCTCCACGGACACGCTGCCATCGGGATAAACGATCACGCTCACCTGATCGCAATATCCCGCCATTGCCTCGTCTATGGCGTTATCCACCACTTCGTAGACCAGATGATGCAAGCCCCTGATGCCCGTATCGCCGATGTACATGCTCGGCCTGCGGCGGACCGCCTCAAGGCCCTCCAAAATCTGTATATCATTTGCAGTATATTCATTTAAATTAGCGACTGTTGTCTTTATCAACTCACCACTTCCCCTTTGCATTTCATATCCCATAGTCTTGGCTTTATCTATCACTCCGACTTTTTTTGATAATAATCCAAGATTTCCTCATATTTTCTCTTCAAAGCCCTGACGCTTTTGTCCGTCTTCAGTATCTTCCCATCCCGCATGTAGATCAACGCACCTTCCTCTGCATTGATCAAGGCCACAACGTCACCCAAAGAAGCAAAATCATCGTTATTGGACGAAAATTTCAAGACAGGACCTCCATCGGGGTATCTACTTTATTAAGCCAAATATATTATAACAAAAAAAGCGTTCGGCCGCTAATAAAGCGCAAGGAGCCGTAATGCAAACGATTGCATAAACTTATATAAGATTTATAGATTTTTAGTAAACCTAAGTTGACAATGTTCTTCGGATGTGATATAAATCTTCCAAGGACAAAAAGGGGGATCACAGATATGAACGGTTTCTTTCGACGCCCAGGACGAATAAGACGAAGCCTCACAACAAGGAACGGCTGATTTTCACCAAAAAATTTTCCTGGTTGGGAGGTTTTAAATATGTGGTTGAAAGATAAAAGCGGTAACTGGTTTATATTACAAGATACTCTTTTTACCGAAATATTTGAAAGTAATGGCACATGGTTTAAAGACGAGAACGGCGATTGGATTAAAGATATGCATCCCGTTGAGATGAGTCAGGTCTCATTGACGGCATAAGCGATAATAGCTTTTAAATAAAATAATAATATAATTTTTATATATATCCTCAAAATATATGG
>NZ_DJHF01000022.1:149768-169323 GCF_002433005.1 Acetomicrobium sp. UBA5826
CCATATATTTTGAGGATATATACCAATTTAATGTTATGGTTTAACCCAACAGTCTAATTAAACCCTTTAAGATTTCCTCATCCGAAGGCAGAGACAGCGCAATTTCAGGTATGGCCTCGAGATGTCTAACTTTTCCTTCGGTATTTATATACGTGCCCGAACGTTCGAACCAAAGCCTGGAAGGCAAGGCCAAATCGGCGTAATTTACCGCTTCATTTTCGTAGCAAGACTGTACCGCAAGAAATTCGGCATTGCCCAGTTGTCCCAACAAATCGTCGGAAACTTCGAAATCGCCCAGCAGAGCGTATAAGCCTCTGAACCCTTTGTTTTTCTTCCAAGGTTTGATCTTCAACTTTTCAATACCGCGAATGTTGCTTCCTCGAGCCAGACCAAGCTGTCTGACGCCGGGACGTAGCCCCCATAAAAACTCCATAACCGATCTTTTCGTCCCCGGCCCATAGACGACAAGGGGATTGGAGAACCTTCCCATGACCTCGCTCAGAGAGTCAATATCTTCATCATGAAAGCGATATGTCGCACGAATATCTACCTTTGCCCCGGCAGAACCCATGACTACGACGGTCGATCCCAGATTCGCGCCCCTCTTGACGAAGGAACTTAGGGCCTTAAATTCCTCATCCAGGTCTGCACCGACAACGACTATACAATCTGCATCGTCGATCTCTTCAATAGAGGCATTGCCAAGGGGCACAGCAGAGGAATCGATTAAAAAGACGTTATCGCCAAACAGCTTTTTGAATTGAAACGCAGCTTCGTTTGTGGCTCGAGGGGATATCAATCCCGCAAAGGAATTAATTCCCCATTCTTTGATCTTTTTTGCTAAAACAGACAAGGCTTCATTTAGATTTAAGCCTCTTTTGCCCTCACCTTCCCTCCATAGCGGTCTGTCCAGCCTTTTGTTTGCTTCGAAAAGGGGCTCAAACCTTCCCTTTGAACACAAAATTCCAGAAGTAGGCCCCTGGCCGAATATTCCTTCTATTCGCAATGGCTCGCCGTCTCGCGATGATATCTCTACTTCACAGCCAACGCTACAGAAGGCACAGGTACTTCTCGTTTTAGTCATATGTTCTTGCCTTCCGATGTATGTGCTCTTCCTGTCCGCCAAGGCCCCGGTTGGGCAGACTTGCAAACAGGTTCCGCAAGAGACACAGGTAGATTCGTTGAAGGGAAGGTCGACGTCAGCACATATCATACTTTTGGGCCCCCTGTCCCGAACTGTCAAAACGGCATGTCCGGCCAACTCTTCGCAAGCCCTCAGACATCTCCTGCAGAGGATACAGCGGTTTTGATCGTATAAAAAATATTTTCTGCTGATATCCATGGGCAATTCGGGCCAAAAGAAACCATAGCTAATGTGGTCCAAGCCGTACTCGTAGGCCAATTTCTGAAGTTCGCAATCTCCGCTCTTTTCGCAAAACATGCAAAAATGGTTTCGCTCGGAAAAGAGCATTTCGAGATTTGAACGCCTGAGATCCCTGATTTCATCGTTTTCGGTAACTACTGCCATGCCATCCGTAGCTTGCGTTGTGCAGGCTGGAACGAGACCTCTTGCGCCCTTTACCTCAACCAGACACATGCGGCAAACTCCGATATCGGCAAGGCCCCCGAAATGACACAAAGTAGGCACGATAATCGCATTTTTCTCGCATACCTTTAGTATCGTATCTCCCAAGCTCCCCTGGACTTTCCTGCCGTTAATTTCCAAGGTAATATCAGACATCGTCAACCACTTCCTTTAGCGCTCTTCCAGGTCGCATCGAAGGCATCTTCTCGCTTCCGACCTGGCCACAGCTTCGTTGGGAAAACCCAAGTTGACCTCCCTAAAATCGTAAACCCTCGTTTCGGGCGACAATATGGACGTCTTAGCCCTCGGTCGCTCCGCCTCTTCTTCGGAGATTTCGTACTTTTGCGGCTCCGGTCTTTCGATAAATGAAGGAGGTTCAGGAAGGGATAGTCCTCTTAGGAACCTGTCGATTGCCCGTGCCGCTTTGTTTCCCTGGCCAACGGCTTCCACTATGCTTGCCGGCCCCAACACTACATCTCCAACTGCAAACACACCCTCCCGACTAGTCATTAAGCTCCTCTCGTCTACCAAGATCGTGCCATTCCTGTGCTGTTTGATGCCCAAATCCTCCAATGAGGGCTGCTCTACCTTTTGCCCTATGGCGGCAACGATTACATCGGCATCAAGAACAAACTCGCTTCCTTCCACCGGAAAGGAGACCTTCCTGGCCGAGGAATCGAACTGGCTTTTGCCCCTTTCGTCGTGAAGTTTGAGTTTTTGACAAAGCAATCCTGTAACCCTCCCATTCTCTCCGAGCACCTTTACGGGAGATGTTAAATAATGGAATATAACCCTCTCCTCTTCTGCCGATATTCTCCGTCTGCGCCATCTGCGTGTGCTGAGGTCGAAGTGGATTCCCTCCTCCTCGGCAGCCTCAACTTCTTCCACAAGGGCAGGCATATCTTTGCGCTCCCTTCGATAGACCAGGTGAACTTCCTTGGCCCCTAGCCTGAGAAGGGATCGTGCGGCATCCATGGCGACATTTCCTCCGCCTACCACTACTACCCTTTTACCCTTGACGAAGGAGAGGTCATCGCCCATATTTAGTTTTCGCAGCAAGGAAACGCCGCTTTCGACCCCGGAAAGCTCATAGCCAGGAATTCCTAAATCCCTGGAGCCCTGTGCCCCTATGGCCAGCAAAAGGGCATCATGAGTTTTTAGCAGGTCTTCAATTGTGATATCGCGACTTACTTTAGTATTTAACTTGACATCGATTTTCCCGACATTCAAGATCGAATTTATTTCCTTTCTCAACACGTCCTTGGGCAACCTGTAATCGGGAATGCCCCACCTCATCATGCCGCCCAGTTCCGAGCTTTCTTCATAAATGCTAACTTCATATCCAAGTTGAGCCAATCTTAAAGCTGCGGTAAGGCCTCCCGGTCCGCCCCCAACTATACCTACGCTTTTTCCTTTATCTGGTTCGTAAACTTTAGGGAACCATTCTTCAGATTCGCGATCGGCCATGAAGCGCTTCAAATCTCTTATTGCAACGGGTTCATCGACCTCCCCTCTCCTACATTTATCTTCGCAGAAAGAGGGACAAACCCGCCCGCAAACGGAGGGGAAAGGATTGGATGCCCTGTGTATATCCAGCGCTTCATCATACCTTCCTTCCGATATTAAAGAAACATAGATGGGAATTTTTACCTCTGCAGGGCAGGCACTTTGGCAGGGGGAGGGCGCAAGAGTCGTACACGCCCCGGCAGGACATCTTAAGTCCAATATATGCCTTTCGTATTCATCTCTAAAATAACGAAGCGTCGACAACACCGGATTTGGGGCACCCTGTCCAAGGGCGCAGAGAGAAGCTTTTTTCATGAACTTCGCTATCTCTTCCAGCATATCCAAATCTTCCATCTTGCCCTGTCCTTTTGTTATCCGCGTGAGTATCTCGAGCATCTTGTTTCCGCCAACCCGACAGGGGGTGCATTGCCCGCAGGATTCGGCCACGGCAAATTGCAGGAAGAACCTCGCTAGCTCCACCATGCAGGTAGTCTCATCCACGACGATCATTCCGCCGGAACCCATCAGGGCGCCGGAAGCCGTGAGGGAATCGAAATCGACGGGGATGTTTAAAGCGTCAGAGGGAAGGCATCCACCCAAAGGGCCTCCCGTTTGCACTGCCTTAAACTGCCTGTCCTTGGACACACCTTCTCCCACATCGAAAATGATTTCCCCCATAGTCGTTCCCATTGGAATTTCAAGCAATCCGGTGTTCTTTACCTTGCCGGTCAGGGCAAACACTGCCGTCCCCTTGCTTTTTTCCGTGCCGATGGAGGAAAACCACTCATGACCGTTTAAAATGATTTGGGGGACGAAGGCGTAGCTTTTTACGTTGTTTATATTCGTCGGCTTGCCCCAGAGACCCTTTTCTGCGGGAAAGGGCGGCCGCGGCCTGGGCTCTCCCCTTCGACCCTCTATAGAGGAAATCAAAGCCGTTTCTTCGCCACAGACGAAGGCTCCGGCGCCTTCCTTTATTTCTATGTCGAAATTAAAGTTGGAACCTAAAATGCCTTCTCCCAACAAACCATATTCCTTTGCCTGGTCAATGGCTATTTTCAGCCTCTGTATGGCCAAAGGGTATTCGGCCCTACAGTAAATGAATCCTTTTTGCGCTCCTATAGCATAGCCTGCGATGAGCATCCCTTCGATCAAAGCATGAGGATCTCCCTCGATCAAGCTTCGATCCATGAAGGCTCCCGGATCCCCTTCGTCGGCGTTGCAAATCACGTATTTAGGTTCCACGGGGTTTTTTCTTGTTAAATCCCATTTAACCCCAGTTGGGAAACCGCCGCCTCCCCGCCCTCTCAAATTTGAGCTTTTTACTTCTTCTATGACATGTTGCGGAGACATTTTATAGAGCGCCTTTGCCAAACCCTGGTAACCCTCTCTCGCTATGTATTCCTCGATGCGTTCCGGATTTATGAGGCCACAATTTCTCAACAAAATTCTCGTCTGATTCATGTAAAAGGGAATCTGATGATAGTGAGGGATAGTTTCATCCGTTATAGGATCTTTAAACAAAAGTCGATCCACCAATTTGCCCCGAATAAGGGTTTTCTCCACTATTTCAGGCACATCTTCCGGCTCTACTTGACAATAAAATATATCCTCCGGATATATCACCACGACAGGACCTATGGAGCACAACCCGTGGCAACCGGAAAAGGAAAGGGAGACCTCATCTTCCAGGTCATGCAACTTTATTTGTTCTCTAAAGGATTCCAATATCTCACGGGATCCGCCCGCCGTACAACTCGTACCTCTGCAACACAAAATATTTGCACGATAATTAACTGACATGACAATCTCTCCAATACATCATAAGAAATTAATGCCAGCTAAAGAGCACATGCTGGCTGCGCTTCTGAGAGATGATCCACTCAGAAACAATTTTTCCCCTTACCAAATGCTCTCTTACCAAGATGGGAACTTTGTCGGGAGTGATGTTTGCGTAAAGAACAACGCCGTCCCGCGGTGTATCTATCTCGACGAGGGGATCGAGGCCGGAAGCAGCTTCACCCTCTGCAATTATCACCCTGGCTCTGACGTTAGCCCTTTTCGTTTCATCCACAAAGGCCTTGGCCACTTTTCTATATGTCTCTCTGTTATTTAACGGTCCGATGAAGATTTTTACCGTAAATTCAGCACCCTCCCTTATTACCAGCTCCTTCCTGGCCTCTTCGGCCAACTTCTCAAGATCCTCGGGGCCTTTCAACTTAAAGCTGCTCATTTCGCTCCCCTCACTCCATCGAATCTAAAATTCTCTTCATTTTCTCCTGAGTCAGCCTTCCGATCACCTTGCCATCGATCATTGCAGCAGGCGCCAGGCCGCAGGAACCCAAACAATAGACGATCTCGTATGTAGCCTTCAAATCCTCGGTAGTTTCGCCGGGAGAGATGCCCAATTTTTCCTCTATGACGCGCCTTATCCTGGGACCTCCCTTGACATGGCAGGCAGTACCGTCGCATTGTTGGATCACATGACGTCCTCTTGGCGTCAAATGGAATTGTGCATAAAATGTAGCTACTCCGAAGATCTTGCTGTAGGGAAGGTGTAACATCTCCGACAATGCTACCAGGGCCTCCTTCGGCAAATAGCCGATTACCTCCTGGGTTCTCTGGAGCAGAGGTATTAAACCTAAATTCTCTTCCTTAGCCTTGTTTACGATATCCTCTAGCTCCTTAATGTCGAGCTCGACTTCTTTAGTGCCTTTAGTCACACACCTCACCTCTTTCCCTTCTTTAGTGATAGTGATATGTTTGACTAGTAACATGTTTTTTATATTATACTACGCTTTAAAAGTAAATTATCTGTATATTGTATTATATTAATGAGGATAAATCGCGCTCTGGAAGGAAGCTTTTTTCGAGAAGTTCCCCCTAGAAATATGGCGAAAGTTTGATATCCTATTACGAGACGAAACGTCGAGCATCTCACATACAAAGCAGACATGAGGGATAGAATTGAAACCTGAAATATTGGCCAACAGACTGAGCGAAATAGGCATAAAGGACCTAAAAAAAGACGAGCCGCTGGCCCTCCACTCGAGCTGGAAGATCGGCGGACCTGCCGATGTGTTGGTAAATGTGAGTGACATACCCTCCCTGCAGAAGTTGATCGTCTTCGCCAAGGAGCGGGACGTTCCCTTTGTCGTCATCGGAAAGGGCAGCAATATACTTTTTCCCGACGAAGGCCTGCGTGGCATAGTGGCAAAATTCGGCAAATCCTTCGCAAGTGTTCGGACAAGCGGCACAAGTATTATCGCCGATGCCGGCGTGTGGACTCCTCGCTTGGCAAAGATCGCCGCCTCAAAAGGCATCTCGGGACTTGAACACGTCAGCGGAATACCTGGTACCTTAGGTGGGCTTATCTACATGAACGGAGGCAGCTTGAGGCATTCAATCGGCGATAATGTAAAAAGCGTTTTGGCTTTGGACGAAGGTGCAAATCTCATCGAGATATCTCGCGATAAGTGCGAATTTTCTTATCGCAGCTCTCTTTTTCAAAGAAAAAATTATATAATCCTCAAGGCCTGCATCGAGGGCAAAGGCGATGACCCTAAAAACATCAGAAGGCGCATTTTAGACATACTGGCCGAGCGAAAATGCAAATTTCCCCTTAAATTTCCAAGTTGCGGCTCCGTCTTCACGAACAATGCGGAAATATACGAAGCATGCGGCCCACCGGGCAAGATAATAGAAGAGGCGGGTTTGAAGGGACTTCGCGTGGGGGGGCTCATGGTAAGCACAATGCATGCCAACTTTATAGTTAATGTCGGAGGCGGGCGCTGCAAAGACGCCTTCGAGCTAATTTCCATGATTAGAGAGACAGTCCACAAAAGGATTGGCTTTTGGCTCGAATGCGAGGTAAGGTATGTTACCCCCATGGGAAAGATAGCACCTTTACATGAATTTATTTAGGGAAGGAGGTGGTGAGCCGTGGGGTTTTGAACAGGGAGAGGCCTCAGGTACTATCGAAATAAAGAGCGTGAACCCCGCCGACTACGAATCGGAGATCGTTGATCTCTACAGACGTGCTTACAAAGGCTTAGAGGAGTACGCCGACACAGACATCGAGACGATCAAAAGATATCTCGGATGGCTTCACAGGCGAGCCGATGGCGGTTTTTTGGTCGCCTTTGACGGATCGCGAATCGTGGGTTTCGTGTCCATAGACCACAAATGGCTTTCCCCGGAGGGCCATATCGTGGGAGAAATACATGAAATCCTGGTCGACCCCGATTACCGGGGCAAAAGAATCGGGAAACTGCTATTGGAAAAGGCCGTGGACTTATTGGCTAAAAGAAGCGTCAAACTGATAGAGCTGTGGGCGGGCGAAAAGAATTTCCACGCCCGAAATTTTTACAAAAGCCAGGGTTTCGAGGAAAAAGAAAAAAGAGGAAAATGGATAAGGTTTATAAAAAATCTTTGAACGGATGCTTTTTAAGTTAACTTTGGCTGTTTTAGGTTTAACCTAAAACAGCCTTTATTTTTAAATGTTCAGCGAACCCTTGAAATATTCAATTCATCCCTCTCATCCCTCGAGAGATCTGCAAGGGAGGCTAAAAAGGCCGTTAAAATCCTGCTTGCAACATCCATTTCCCCCAAGGAGATGTGTTCAAAAGGGGTATGTGATACGGAGAGCTTTCCTGGACCAAAAACTATCGCGGGGATACCCGCCGTAACATAGGGCTCTGCATCGCTCCAACTTTTAAAAGCTCCCGTCTGCAAGCTCAGGCCCAACTCCGCTGAAGCAACTTCCTTAAGTTTCCTGGCGATTGGAACTTCATCGTCCAACAGAAAGGGAGGCGAGACATCGTCGATCTCGTAGTCGACCCCCTTCTCCTCAAAGAACTGCCTTAACTGAATCTCTGCCTCTCTGTGATCCACCTCGGGCAATAACCTGAAATCGACGTACATCTCGCTTCGGCTTGGAATGACCAGTTCGTCGGCAGAACCGCCAAACAGAGCCTGCACGTTGAATCCGGCCTCGCCAATGCGAGGATGCTCCCCTTCGAGAAAGGGTAATTCCTTCAATTTGGACAAAAATTCGATGGCCTTTGTAATGGCGTTTTCTCCCGCCTCGAAATCGCTTCCATGGGCGGGTCTGCCTGAAAAATTCAGTCTGACTCCTATGGCTCCTGCTTCCATTGTGCATACATCAAGCTCCGTCGGCTCAAAGACGATGACCTCTTCCGGCCTTAGGTTCACTGCTTCGTAGGCTCCTCTGCCGCCTTGTTCTTCATCAACGGTAAAA
Source organism: Acetomicrobium sp. UBA5826 (assembly GCF_002433005.1). Classification (GTDB taxonomy): domain Bacteria; phylum Synergistota; class Synergistia; order Synergistales; family Acetomicrobiaceae; genus Acetomicrobium. The sequence continues at coordinate 158,117 of NZ_DJHF01000022.1, forward strand.
ACTATGCTCGCAGGAAAGTTAACATCCCTTTTAGTTATCTGCGCATAGTCTTCCAGGGCAATTATGAGCGATGCTATTGACCCTTTTATGTCGGATGCCCCTCTGCCGTAAACCAAATCTCCGTCCAGATACGGGCTACACTTAATGCCTTCCATGATTTCAGGAACGGTGTCTACATGAAGATCCAACAACACCTTAGAACCCGGGTTAAAGACCAAATTTCCCATATTTTCGGTTATCATTTGCCTTTTTGAAGGAAGGTCAAGAAACTGCAGCCTTTTTTCGAGGTATTCCAGGATAGGTCCTTCGTTTCCGCTCGGACTTGGAATTTCTATGAGCCTCAAAAGCTCACCGGCCAGTCGATCAAATCTTTCGTCATTCAATCAAAACACCCCCTTGAAGCTCCCGCTTCCGAATCACCTCCGCAACATCTTTTAATAAAGAGGAACTTAGAGGTTAAGATTAATTGTATCACGAATGTCAAAAAAATATATTTTTATCCTGATATAAAAAGTAATTAAGGCGAGTTCATTGTTATATTAAGCTGCCATGTATATCATTTAAAAAGAGGATACTTACATCTTTATTCAAAGGCCCATCGCTCATACTTAAACAAAAAGACGGCAAAAAACAATAAGCCTAAAAAGGCCCTTGAAAATTTGAAGGGCTTCGGTCCTTTCTTTTCAAGTTCTACCCCTTCGGAAACGCCGGTCATCCGGCATAAACTTTTGACGTTAAGTATATGTATAACTGGTATTCCTCTTTTGAGGACCAATCCCATAACCCCGTTGCCGGCGCGTTCGGCATATCTCGAATCCAAAAAACCTGGTGGTAACGATAATACAGCATCGTCGGTTCCCATATTTGCATGAGATCCGCCAATTTGTACCACCAAAGCAGGTTTAAATATATCCAAACGTCCTATCTTTGCATCTATCACTTCTTGCAATGACTTCGCTTGTAAAAGCGGTACATCGTCAGATATCGCAGATCGCGACAATATTTCAAGTCCATCCGGAGGAATGCCTGCTCCTATTTCGTAGTCTCCGCCAAAGGTATAAAAAGCCGCCTTCGTAGAGATAAATCCTGCCCTTCTCAGTTCCCTTAGAATTATCGGGATAGGAAAATTCGGATCATTAGCGCCATAGGAAGATGCGCCCAGCGAGACAACAAGCAGCACATCTAACCCCCTTTCCTCCGCGGCGATCAGGGAAGATATCAAAAAACCTGGAAAAGAACCTGAGCTTAAGATTGCAATCCTGTCTCCTCGCTTTAGTCCCGCCTTATCGAACCAACGCAGAAAGATCGCGCCCCAGAGGGGATTACATGAAATCTGTTTGGACGTCAAAGAGCCCACTGTGGTAGTTATGATGCTCCATTCGGTCCCGATAAGGCCGCTTTGCCAAGGGTCCAAGCTTTGAGAGGGAGCAACTCCTTCTCTTTGCGTTTTTAAGCTGTAAAGATAAAATTGAGCTTCTCTGATCCGATCCCAAACCCTTTCCTCCTCGACAGTGAGAGTTCCTGAAGGCCAGGACCACACCAATAAAGATATAACGGCGGCAAGCATGAAAAGATACAAGTTACACCTTCGCGATAAAGTTGTGTTCTTTCCCAGGATCATCGAAAATATGCCACGCACGAAGGCGTTAAAATATCTCATATACCAAATTCCCCATTAAGACAGATAATCCGGTAACGATAAACAGCGCCAAGGACGTTGGAATGACGCCTTGACGCTGCATGTCAGCAGCGATAAGGCCTGGGACCACCCATCCAACCCATGGCAAAAGGGGGCTCGAGAAAAAGCCCAGCAATGCTGCGATGAGCAAAGCAAAGGACACCCTTTCCCTTCCGTATAGGCCAAAAACTCTGACGAGGACATCCAGTAAAGAGAGCACAAGAAGCGAACTTAGTATGACGAAGGCAAACGTACGTGGTGCAAATGGCCCCAAAGCCAGCAAACCCGGCGAAATTATCCCTCCTGTAGCTACACCTGTCCTGCGATAAAATATCAAACCTAAAGCTATACTTACAGCGATAACGATTAAATCCTGTCGCAGATACAATTCACCTCTTTATAAAGGAGCAGTTCTCGAAGGGGCAAACCCGCTATATTACCGCAACCGAAAACTAAACCCCTTTCACTCACGAAAGAAACGATCTCGTCAACATCCCTAAAATAAATCCATTTAACACCTTTTATATGACGAAGGGGATGGGAACCGCAAATATAAATACCTTTGTACCTAGCGTTATTAAACCATGGTTCAAACGCCTTCAGCCTTCCCGGCCTATCTCTACGATTGTTAAAAAGCACAGTAGTCTCTTCTTTCTGCCATTTAAGGGAAAAAAGAAGGCTTTCGGTGCTTTCTACGTCGTTAGCCGAAAAACCCCATGCCAGAAGACCATTACCCATCTTTAGAACTCTAAATCTACCTGGATCATCAGTTAAATTACTGCTCAGAGATTCCTCTGTTACATTAAGTCCGTATGTCTTTAGAGCATTTATAGCTAAAGCCCTATTTGCTTCCTCAAAATCTACAGTATCTCCTGTCAAAAAAACCTCGTTACGATTTTGTTTCAAAAGCCCGAGCAATTTTTCTTCCAAATGCATGTCAGGGCCCAATACCACAGGCACACCCTTGGGAATCCCCGAAAGCAAAGCCCGCATCGCACCTTCTTTCGTCGGTCCCCAAGCTTCTGGATGGTCTTCCCTTAAGTTGGTCCAGATTACCAGGTTGGGCTTGAGCCACTTTGCCGCCAGAGGCTGAAGCTCGGCGGAGACAGCACTGTTTTCCACGACGATAGCTTCCGAATATTCGGGCACATGGTAAAGCCACCACCGGAGCTCTTCGATATGCCCCTCTCTCGATCTGACTATCTGCCGAACGCCGCTGGGCGATATTTCCATAGGTACGACTCCGGTAATACGAGAAAAACAGGAGATACCTAATGCCTTAAACCCGGCCGTCATTAACCTTACCAAAGTGCTCTTTCCTCTTGTTCCTGTAACAAGGACTTTGTATCTGGTTATCTTTTTACACCTCTTTATTAATTATAATACCACACGATAGAGAAGACTTCTTCCCTATCGTGTGGTAGACATTAACAACCTTATTTATATTGTCATTAACGTAATCCGTCAAATAAGATTGCGTCTCGGCAGGATTTTTACTATAAAGGTCCATATCCTTTCTCTCTATTATAGGTTGATACATTAAAAATTCATTTTCATATGCTTCTTGTGCTTCCTTTATATCTTCTATATTGATATTGATACTTATACTTATCATGTCAATATTGTAATTTATAAATAACAAAATATTATCTAAATATTATTTAAATATTATAATATTAATCTAATTGGGTATTACGTTTTTCGTTTAGAAACATCCCATATCGCGCCAGACCTTCTAGAACTTTGTAACATCCAAACTCCAACTATTGCGATTACGCCACCCATAATCGATATGAAAGTGGGCATTTCGTCCAGCCATATCCAAGCTATGAATATAGCCATTACAGGATTCAGAAATAGACTGCTGGCAACCAGAGAGGCAGGATTTCTGGAAGTGGCGTAAGCCCAGCCGGCATAGCCGATGCAGGTCGGGAAAATGGCGAGATACACGACAGTGATAGTGGCAGATGGAGGTGCTGTTATAACCGCCTTCAAAAGGTCCTTTCCAAAGGGGATCATCAAGATAGTTCCGGCCATTATTACATAAGTTGTAAGACGAAAGGCACCATATTTAGGTAAAAGCTTTTTCTGGTAAACGAAATAGAAGGACTCCATAAATGCCGCACATAAAATCCAGAGGGCTCCCAATTCCAGGCCAAAATCGCCTTCGCCAAGTGAAATCACGGCTGCTCCCGCAAAGCTTATGATAATGCCGGCCCAGCCCAAAGGGTTCATCTTTTCCTTTAAGATGATAACGGCCAATATGGCAGTGAAAACCGGAGCCGTGGCGATCAAGAGACTTGCCGAACCCGCCGCAACCGTCTGTTCTCCAATGCAAAGCGGTATATGGTAAAGGAGCATGCCGGTAGCGCTCAGAAAAAATATGAATGGGAGATCCTTTAATTGGGGCAAACCGAACTTAAAAAATACGAAAGGAAGCAATATCAGCGAAGAGATCATAAAACGGAGGACAGCGAGATGAAGAGGCGTATAATGCTCCAGAGCTGCCTTTATCGCAGCGAAGGCCGACGACCACACTAAAAGAGTAACTGCCAAGGCAATGAGGCTCGACCAATCTAAAGAAGTATCAACGGTCACTTCGTCGACTTGAAATTCACTGTTCTTCATTATTATATATCTCTCCCTGATCGTTTATATTGATTCTTTGATAGCTATCTCATTGTACTAAAGAATAAGTTCTTTTGCCGAAGCTCCAATTGTGAAGTATAATAAATTTCGAAAACATATCAAATTAAGGAGGGATTTTCCATGGCCGAATATCATGAACCGGTAGAAGAGCTCACTGCACAGGATAGAGATTTTCATAGAGCCCTGGCCAGCCTCAAAGAAGAGATAGAGGCAGTCATGTGGTACAACGACAGAGCTGCAGCCACAAAGGATCCAGCGATTAAAGCAGTAGTTGAGCATAATCGCAACGAAGAAATGGAACACGCAGCCATGCTTCTCGAATGGCTGAGGCGAAATATGCCGGGTTGGGACGAAGCCCTTCGTACCTACCTTTTTACCGAAGAGCCCATTACGGAAATTGAAGAATCTGCGACGTCAAACGAAGCACCCTCGAAGGATAAAGCCCTTTCGAGCTTAAACATCGGATCTCTTAAAAAGTAAAGGAGGGATGAATCAGATGGATTTTTTAAAAAAAGAGCTTGCACCCGTAAATAACCTTGCGTGGGAAGAGATACTCAAAAGATCGGAGGAGATATTAAAACAGAACCTCTCTGCAAGAAAGTTCGTGGATTTCATAGGTCCCCTCGGTTGGGACTATGCAGCCTACCCTACAGGAAAGCTTAAAAAGGGCGATGCCTCCAAAGAGGTTTGCTATGCTACGCGCCTGAGTTTGCCCCTGGTAGAAGCTTACGTGCCCTTCGAGCTATCCCTATGCGAATTAGACAGTATAGCCAGAGGCTCCAAATCTCCCGACCTCTCTAGTCTCGAAGAAGCAGCCAGAAAGATAGCATCCTTCGAAGATAAAGCAGTATTCTATGGTTTGGACGATGCCTGCATAGAAGGCATTTTCACTGCCTCAAAAGAGTTTGTCCAGGAACTGCCCCTTCAAGACCCATCGGAGCTCCTAGCAAGCTTGGCACAGGTAAGGGCGCATTTTACCTTACACGGCATCGAAGGACCCTACGCCCTTGTTGCAAGTCCGGCCCTTTATACCAGGATATTCTCCGCAGGAGAAGGCTATCCCCTTTACAAGAAAATCAGCGATATTCTTGGCGACAGCAGGATAATCCTATCTTCCCAGATAAACGACGGAATAGTTGTCTCCCTCCGCGGCGGAGATTTCGAGCTCGTATCGGGACAGGACATCTCGATTGGTTATAAAGAACACAATGATACCGTAGTATCCTTATATTTTACTGAAACATTTACGTTTAACGTAAACACCCCGGAAGCTGCCGTTCCTTTAAAGCTGGTCGATTAAGGCTCGTATAAAAGGCTTACACCGATATCTAAAATGAGGACCGCGGATTTACGCGGTCCTCATTTTACGGTCTTAGATAACAAATCAGCACTCTTATTTTTTCTATGACTTCGAAATCAAAAGACATCGTAGGTATCGACGAATATATCAATTATCTTTACAAACTCGCTTGGCAGGAGTGTCCTCGACTTTTCGATCATTTCGCCGGGAATGCCTCCATAATATGCGTGGGCCACGGCTCCTGCTATGGCAGCCTGCGTATCGGCGTCACCGCCCAAAGATATCGCTTTTCTCAAGGCGTCTCCGAAATCATCGGACTCCAAAAAAGCTATAAGCGCTTCTGGGACGGAACCGGGACAGGTGGCGTCAAAGTTGTAAGAAAGACGTATTTCCTCGAGTTCTCTCGACAGGTCGTATCCAAAACGGCTTTCTATTTCTCGTTTTATCTGCTCCTTCAAATAACCCTTTCGAGCTAAAAATACGGCCAAAGCCACGGCCTGGGCGCCCTTTATGCCCTCCGGGTCTGAATGCGTGGGAAGGGCACTTTTTTCGGCCTCCCTCAAAAGGTCCTCCGCTTTGTTACATGCCCATCCTATGGGGCTCGCCCTCATCGCCGAACCGTTTCCAAGGCTTTTTATAGATCTCTGTCCGTTAAATTTCAACCAAAGTTTAAACATTCGACCATAGCCAGCGTTTGGATATCGGCTGGCATATTTTAAATAATAATCGGCGTAAGACCCTCTATGCAACAGACAATCGGCCACAGCTACAGTGAGAACGGTATCGTCTGTGTAGGTGCAGCCTTCTTTAAAGAAAATTACCGCCTTTTCGTCTTTTACCGGATCAAACTCATATACCGATCCGACTATATCTCCCACAATTGCACCTAACATCAACAGATCCACCTCCGAGAATCAAAGGCCTTCATCCCTCCACCCTACGTAAAAATTCCCATTTTCAATTCCAGTATAAAATATTAGAATTAATATTGGAAATGAAAATTAAAATAAATCTAGAAATTTACCCCACTATGGATGGGGGTGATGAAAATGAAAAAATTTGCACGCTCTTTCCTCGTTGGGGCGGTAATTATTATATTTCTTTCGGCTAACGCTTCATTGGCTGCGTTGGAACCCGATTCGGTAAAAAGTGTTTGGGCGAAATTGGCAAAAACAGCCGGAATCGATCCTTCTGCTCCAATCGCCGTCGTCGACCAAAAGGAGCCGAACGCCTGGGTCTCTTTTTCCTTGAATAAGTATTCTATAACGGTGACAAAGGGAATGCTCGAATTGCTGGACAGCGAAGACGAGCTTGCAGGCGTGCTGGCCCACGAGATCGGACACATAAAACTCAATCACTACGGCAGAACGGTAACACGAAGTATTTTATGGGGCCTCTTGTTCCGCAAGGTGGGAACTTCTTCGGGCATAGATCCTTTAGACATTGGCTACGCCCTTGCAGAATCCGGTTTTAGCCGTGAGCAGGAAGTGGAAGCAGACGACTACGGCATAGAGTTGGCCGCCAGGGCCGGTTACGATCCGTGGGGTTTGGTTAGGGCACTGGAAAAGATGAAAGAGGAAGGTTTCGAGACCAGTCCCAGCGGCTTTAATTCGCATCCTCCAACCGACAGAAGGCTTATCCACGTAAGAAACAAGGCGGCGGAAGTATCGACACGTTACTAAGCGCTACTTCAAAAAAAATTTTTGGGCAGCGTAAGGAGAAGGGATCCTTACCATTGAATACCTGTATGGACCTTTGGGCTTTTTACTGCAACCGGTAAAGCCATCGTAATATCGTTCTGGCGCCGAACCCCGATACTCCGCTGCAGTAGTACCCGAAAGGCTCCTTATAGTAGCTTACGCCTGCTATATCGATATGGGCCCATGGAATGTCTTCGGGCACAAACTCTCTCAAAAACATAGCAGCAGTGATGGCACTTCCATATCTTCCCGCTGAATTGACCACATCGGCAAAGGGCGAATCCAAGCGCTTTCTCAAGCGCTCGTCGTCCATAGGAAGCTGCCAGAGCATTTCTCCTGTGAAGGACGACGCATCGAGCAATGCGTTACAAAGGGCTTGATCGTTCGCGAATATTCCCGCCCTATAAGGACCCAGGGCTACGGCACAACCTCCCGTAAGAGTAGCAATATCGACCATGCAAGAGGGATTTAACTTCGAGGCAAAACCCAACACATCTGCCATAGTCACCCGCCCTTCGGCGTCGGTGTTATCGATCTCTATGGTCTTTCCCGTATAGGTTTTGATTATATCATCGGGTTTATATGAAGAACCGCTCGGCATGTTCTCAACGGCTCCTATCAAGGCGTGCACTTCCATCGGCAAATCTAACTTGACAAGGCTTCTCATCACTCCCAAGACGACACATGCTCCCGTTTTATCGCCTTTCATGGTCCTCATGTTCTCTGAGGTTTTTATATCCAATCCGCCGCTATCGAAGGTGAGCCCCTTTCCGACAAGGGCAATTTTCTTTAAAGGCCTGGACGACGGCTTGTATGTTAGGTGGATCAACCTGGGTGGATTAGCAGATCCCTTCCCGACAGCAAGGAGGGCATTCATGCCCATGCGTTCCAACTCTACTTCGTCGTATATCTCGCATTCCAAGCCCATATCATCAGCCAAATCAATGGCCGCCTTCGCCAAGGTGACTGGGTTGACAAGGTTTGGAGGTTCGTTAGCCAAATCCCTGGCATAATTCTGTCCGCAGGCAAAAAGGACGCCTCTTTCGATGGCATCGTCGTCGCCATTTATTATATAAAGGTCATCAATTTTCCCTTTGCTTTCCTCCTTTCGGCCTTCGGTTTTATATCGGTCGAACCTGTAGGCGCCTAGCAAAGCTCCCTCGGCAAAGGCCTGTGAAATGGGAGGGTTAATTTTTAGAGAGTAAAGATACAGTTCTCCGGCATATGATTCTAAAGCGGCCTTCGTTACAATTGCAGCGGCAACCCTGTAATCGTCTATCCTCGCCTTCGATTCTTGTCCCAATCCCGCCAGAAAAACCCTGGGCGTCGGACCCTCGGGAAAAGTGACTTTGAGCAAACTTTCCTTCTTACCGGTAAAGTGCTCATGTTCCGCCTGCTTTTTAACCCTCTCGCCCAAACCTTCAAGCTCTTTCAAAGACTCCTCAATTTTGCCTTCGAAGACGAAAATACCCAATGCTTGCGAGCTCACCTCGCTTGGCCTCGCTGAGCTTTTATAAACTTTCAACATCAACACCTCCAGTTTTATTCCAGGAACCCAACAAAATTTAACACCCTAAAGACGAAAATGCCAAGACAAAAAACTTTTTCGGATATTTCCTGTTCGTGCTGAAACTATATGGCGGCGTGGCGCGAAAAAGACTGTTTTTAAAGTAACGTTGGTTTTACAATTTTGTAAAAATGTTGTTACATAGAATATGATAAGCTCTTAGCGAATGTTATTGTTTTCATAAGTATGGACAGGCATCGATTTTCCATGAAGCTTTATAGAAGCACAAGTCAGTTATCCCAAAGGAGGAAGTTCTGATTTGAGGGATATAAAGCAACGGGATCTCATAGCCAGGATCATTATAAGCGCTATAGCTATGGTGGGTATCTTTATCCTTATATTTATCTTGTTTTTCTTGATAAAGGAAGGAATCCCGGTTTTAAAATCTACGTCGCTCAAGGAGCTTTTATTCGGGTTATATTGGTATCCCACTTACTCTCCTCCGGATTTTGGAATGCTCCCTTTAATAGCGGGGTCGTTGGCCGTAACTATTCTGTCGTCCCTCTTCGCCCTTCCATTGAGCATTCTGGTCGCCATATACTTATCCGAAATTTGCCCGTCCCCCTTGAGAAACATAATGAAACCTCTGCTCGAGATGCTGGGTTTTTTACCTTCTGTTGTGCTGGGTTTCGTCGGAATGGTCCTTTTGGCCCCCTGGCTTCAAAATGCCTTTGAGCTGGTCTCCGGATTAAACCTTTTTAACGCCTCCCTACTTCTGGGCATCCTAATCATACCTATAACTGGGTCGCTGGCTGACGACGCGATTTCTTCCGTACCTTCCGACATTAGAGACGCGTCCTTCGCCCTGGGAGCCACAAGGCAGGAGACGATCACCAGAGTAGTCCTGCCCGCCGCATTGCCCGGTATCATGCAGGCCTGCCTGCTTGGAATGATGAGAGCAATTGGCGAAACCATGGTGGTTTTAATGGCCGCAGGAGGGGCAGCCATCATCCCAAGGAGTTTGTTCGATCCAATAAGACCTTTGACGTCTACTATAGCTGCCGAAATGGGCGAAACCCCAATCGGTTCTCCCCATTATCACGCTCTTTTCTTTGCTGGATTGCTCTTATTGTTAATGACCCTAGCGCTTAATTTTGCGGCCATCTGGGCAGAAAAGCGATGGAGGTGGCAATTGCATTGATGGGAAGAAAGTTAAAGGACAAATCATTGACCTTTATATTGTGGGCCTCCATGTTCGCTGTGATACTTATTTTATTCGGCATTTTGGGTTTCGTGATAGTCCAGGGAGCCGGAGCCTTGTCCATAGAGTTTTTAACACAACCGCCCAGAAATTCTATGACGGAAGGCGGTATATTAACACCGATCATGGGAACTATACAGCTAATACTGGTCTCCATTGCCTTTTCCCTTCCTGTCGGAATCTGTACGGCCATATATTTGGTGGAGTACGCCAGAGACGATATATTCACAACAACACTGAGACTAGCCATAAGGAGCTTGGCGGGAGTTCCCTCAATAGTCTATGGTCTTTTTGGACTTTCCTTTTTCTGTATAATGCTTAAGTTCAATCCATCCCTCTTATCGGCCGGACTCACTTTGGGCTGTCTTGCCCTGCCGCTTATAGTGGGAGCAGCCGAAACGGCGCTCCTTGCCGTCCCCCAAAGCTTGCGATATGCATCTTATGCCCTGGGTGNNTGCCTCCAAGTGGCAGACTATCAGCAAGGTAGTGGTTCCAACTGCCATGCCATCCATACTCACTGGGGCCATACTATCCGTCGGCCGCGTCGCAGGGGAAACGGCACCTATTATGTTTACAGGTGCAGCCTTTTTCACGCCCGGAATTGCAAAAAGCTTGTTTCAGGAAGTCATGGCCCTTCCCTTTCACGTTTACGTTTTGGCTACTGCAGGCACATCTATAGATAAGACACGACCGCTACAATATGGCGCAATTTTGGTCTTGCTCATTTTGGTCTTGGGAATCACCTTAGTAGGCATTATAATGCGCGCCAGATTAAGCCGTAGACGTTACTTAATGTAGCAAAGGAAGGTTTTTAAATATGAGCGATATCACGAGGGACGTCATGAAAATGAAAATCGAAAATTTATTCCTTTATTATGAAGGCGTTATGGCGTTAAAAGATATAAACATGAAAATACCTAACAAAAGCGTAACTGCTCTCATAGGACCTTCAGGGTGCGGAAAAAGCAGTCTGCTAAGATGTCTCAACAGGATGAACGATTTCGTGCCAAACGCAAAAGTCGAAGGCAGAATTTACCTGGACGATACCAATATTTACTCTCCAGGCATGGATTTAATCGAGCTTCGCAAAAAGGTGGGAATGGTCTTTCAAA
>NZ_DJHF01000020.1 GCF_002433005.1 Acetomicrobium sp. UBA5826
TATGAGGGATGGAAACACAAAGTATTGACCGGCCCCAGCATCATATATCTGGTTTTTAAACTTCCTATGAGGGATGGAAACTTGCTTCTTCAGCGATCAAGCGGGCCGTTTCTTTCCAGGTTTTTAAACTTCCTATGAGGGATGGAAACACATGAGGCATCCATTCACCTGGGGCCCAAATTCCAGTTTTTAAACTTCCTATGAGGGATGGAAACTTGATATTCAGTCGGGGGTTCGCCACCCAATTCAAGAGTTTTTAAACTTCCTATGAGGGATGGAAACTATAAGCCTGGCACATAATAACAACGTGGATATCCGGTTTTTAAACTTCCTATGAGGGATGGAAACTGGTCATGCGCTCCTGCCTGCCCGTCAGCTGTGCCGCGTTTTTAAACTTCCTATGAGGGATGGAAACAAGTCTCATTGGGATAAGTAGCCAGCTTGAATTTTTGTTTTTAAACTTCCTATGAGGGATGGAAACAATATGTGCCACAAGTTCGTAGTAACCTGGATATATAGTTTTTAAACTTCCTATGAGGGATGGGAATGTGCTAATTCGCAACTTTTGTATGTCGTAGAAACTTCGTTTGTAGCCTACCTATGAGGGATTGAAGTGAGTCTATTTCCATTAATATTAATAGAGCAGTAGATGGATTAGCAGTCTTCCTATAAGATGCAGAAAAATTTCGCTGTGCATTCGGCTCATTGCGAGCTTCACTTTTATAGTTTAATGCGCATAAAATAAGCTTAATGGTTGTAGCGATGTTTAGTGAACGACAGAAGAAAAGATGACCAGGAAAAAATGCTTAATGACTTATGCTGGTGAAATCCAGAAGGATAAAGTTGAAAAGGCGCGCTTTTTAAAAGCGCGCCTTTTGTGTGCCTAAAAATGTCGTGAAAATGATAGGGAATAACTTTTGCAGTAATGTCTTTTGACTTTAGATGTTGCGTAAAGCTGAGCATTTATGTAAAATGATTTCAATATTAATTATCGATATTGGAGGCCGATATTTATGCTTCGTAGCCTTTTTTTGGGGTTTGTAAAAATTCACATTCTTCATCACGCCAGCAAGGGACCGATTTATGGGTTATGGGTAATCGAGGAGCTCCAACGGCACGGGTATCGTTTTAGTCCTGGCACGATTTATCCAACGTTGCATTTGATGACAAGGGATGGATATTTAAGATGTGAATCTAAAGTGGTGAACGGCAAAGTGAGAAAATACTATACGATAACCGAGAAAGGATTAGATGTGTTGAATCAAGCAATAGGTAAACTTCGTGAATTGGTCGGAGAAGTGCTTTAATTTTAAAAACGAAAGGAAGAATTTAAATGGCTTTTCAATTGGAACAAGTCAAATATAAAGACATTTTAAAAATCGACAAATTTCAAATACCCGAGGCTAAAATAACTTGCATAATAGGTGAAAGCGGAAGCGGAAAGACAACGCTGTTGCGTCTTCTTAATAATCTGATTTCTCCTGATGAAGGTTCGATATTTTATAAAGGTCGTAACATTGAAGACATAGATCCAATCCAGCTTCGCAGGGAGGTGGTAATGCTTCCTCAAAATCCTACCGTTTTTTCCGGAAGCGTTAAAGATAATCTTTTAATAGGGCTTGAATTTGCAGAAAAAGACGAAGTAAGAAACGATGTTTTATCCGAAATCCTGAGGTTGGCACAGCTGGATAAACCTCTTTCGACTATTGCTTCAACTCTTTCTGGCGGAGAAAAACAGCGCTTGGCATTGGCTAGAATAATGCTTTTAGAACCAGAGGTCATATTGTTGGACGAACCCACATCCGCTCTTGATGAGGGGACGGAGGAAAGGGTCATCGAAAGCGTTGTGGAGTTCGCAAAGGGGAAGACAAGAACTTTGATAATGGTTGTGCATTCTAAAAGTATTGCCCAACGTTTTGCCGATGTTGCAGTTACAATACAAGGCGGCGGAGTTGTGGCAGAGGAGGGCTTATAAAATGATGATGGGAGTAGTCGATATAGGGTTTTTTAATTTATTGGCAGGATATGCTTTGATTCTTGTTGTCCTTGTTATGCTCAGACAACGCAACATAAAAAAAGAAACTGAGCTTTTAATTGCCGTTGTGAGGATGACCATCCAATTAGTGCTTGTGGGCTACATTTTGGATTATATATTGGGTTCTCAGAGGATGTGGATGACTCTGGCAGCAGTGGCTATCATGGAAGTTTTTGCTGTACAAAACATCTACCAAAGGGTCAAAATTGATATGACGCCGCGTTTTCGTAGTATAGTGGCTTGTAGTATGGCTTTTGGCACTATAATTACTATGATATTTTTCTTTTTTGTTCTTCTATCCGTAAAGCCCTGGTATTCGCCCCGATATGTAATACCGCTGTCTGGAATGTTGATTGGCAATTCTATGACGGGCATCACCTTGGGAGCAGAGCGCCTGCTTAGGGGGTTTCATGATAAAAAGGAACTAATAGAGGGAGCGCTCATGCTTGGAGCAACTCCCGAAAGAGCTTCTAGAGAAATTATTAACGAATCCTTCACGGCGGCCATACTGCCCACGATCAATTCTATGGTTGGAATGGGCATCGTCTTTTTGCCGGGAATGATGTCGGGACAAATCCTATCAGGTGTTCCCGCCGTTACCGCGATTAAATATCAAATGGCAATCATGTTTGCCATACTGGCAAGCGTTGCTTTTACCGTGTTTATATTAGTCGTTTGGGGCAGTAAGACCTTTTTCAACGACAGAGCTCAACTGGTGTTATATGGTTAATATAATTAAAATGCAAGATAATGTCCTGTAGCTATTACATAATAGCTCTTATCACGTCGTATCTTTTATCGTCGCTTGCTATAAATCCATTGACGTTGGTTTTCAGGCCCTGGAAATCTTTAAATTCGATGAAGGCTTTTTGTAATAAGGATATCATTTCCTCCGGCATGTTTGGATTACAAGCTAAAGCATCCTTTGACGCTTTCTAACCATATCTTTCCAACTGCCATGAGCCATTTCACCTCAACAAATGATAAAAAATTTTATTGCCTGCTGATTATCAACAAGCACTTGAGGCTGCTCTCTATTCTCTATAATTAGTATAAAGTTTTTCTTGCCTATAATCCAACCCCTTGTTATCCTTTGAAAGGCATTTTGTGACATTAATTGCAAAATTCTTAGAAAAGAGGTCATTAATCGATGAACCGCAAGATTTTACTGGAACGTTGCAATGTTTTGAGGAGAAAGCTGCTTAGCAAAGGTATCGATGCCTCAGTCTTGTTTAATATTGAAGGGTTGGGATGGGAAGATCTTTACTATTTTTCCGGGTTTCGCGGAACCAGCGGAGCTCTGGTGGTAAGCCGCAGTGAGTGTGCGTTGATCACCGATGGGAGATATATTCTGCAGGCTAAGGAGCAAACCCCCTTTAAAGTTGTGGACAGAAAAGATCAGGATTTAGTCTCAGTTGTGAAATCCCTACTTGCAGATTTAGGGGCAAGAGTAGTCGGTTTTAACGCAAAAACTCTTCCGACTTGTTTGTATCTAAAATTTGAAAAACCAGCCTTCGAGATGGTCGATATATGCGATGTTTTTGCTTCCTGCAGGCGCAAGAAATGCAAGGAGGAAGTTGAGCATGTTAAAGTTGCAGCCCAACTTGCCGGCAAGGCTTTTTTAAAGCTCTTGGACAATTTAAAGCCGGGCGTTAAAGAGACCGAAGTTGCTGCTAGGCTAGAGTATGAAATGAAAATGCTCGGAGCGGAGGGCGGATGGGGTAATGTCGATTTTATTGTGGCTTCCGGAATTAGGTCGGCATTACCGCATGGCAGGCCTACTTCAAGAATCTGGCAATCTGGAGAATGGGCGACATTGGATTTTGGTGCCAGGTATGCCGGTTATGTCTCGGATATCACGAGAAATATTATTTTTGGAACACCCCCCAGCAAAGCGGTTGAGATGCATGATTTGCTATGTAAAGCCCATGTCGAAGCTGCATCAAGATTAAAAGCAGGTGTTATGGGCAGGGAAGTGGACATGGTTGCGAGAAAGGTCCTGGCCGATGGTGATATGGCTAAATTTTTCATTCATAGTCTGGGGCACGGAATCGGTCTTGAAGTTCACGAAATGCCGAGATTGGCATCCAATTCAACGGATGTGCTTGAAGAGGGAGACGTTGTGACCATCGAGCCGGGGGTATATGTGGAAGGTTATGGGGGCATGAGGGTAGAGGACGATTATTTGATCACTAAAAATGGAGCAGAAAGATTAACTGCCGAAATCCCCATGGAGTTATTTGTAGTGTAGTATTATAATAAACGCGCAAATAAATAATGGGGAGGGATATTTATGAAATTGGCAGTGCGTTTTATGGTAATGCTAGCTGTTGTTGTTTTTTTGATGAGTAGTGGTTTCGCTTTTGCAGAAGCGCCCTTTCACATTGGAATTATGACTGGGACAGTTTCTCAACAAGAAGATGAGCTTCGCGGTGCTGAAAAGATGATGGAGATATATGGCAATGAAGCCCAGGGAGGCATGATTAAGCATGTCACATACCCGGACAACTTCATGCAGGAGATGGAAACTACTATAAGCCAAATCGTTGGAATGTCGGACGATCCAATGATGAAAGCAATCATCGCCAGTACTGCTGTTCCCGGAACCACAGAGGCCTTTAGGAGAGTTAAAGAAAGAAGGCCGGATATCATATGTTTAGCTGGCAATTCCCAGGAAGACCCGGGCGTTATATCGTCGGTAGCCGATTTGACCGTAAACCCAAATGATATATACAGGGGCTATCTACTTCCCGTGGCAGCACAAAAAATGGGTGCCAAAAATTTTGTCCATATTTCCTTCCCCAGGCACATGAGCTATGAACTTCTCTCTAGAAGACGAAACATAATGGAGGTCGTGTGCAAGGATATTGGAGTTAATTTTCATTTCGAAACAGCTCCAGATCCCGTTAGCGATGTAGGGGTAGCCGGTGCGCAACAGTTTATACTTGAGAAAGTTCCTGCATGGCTGGAAAAATACGGGAAGGAAACAGCTTTCTTCTGTACTAACGATGCCCAGACCGAGCCGTTAATAAGGCAGATTGTAAATTATGGCGGTTATTTCGTTGAGCCTGATTACGCGTCTCCGCTTATGGGGTATCCTGGTGCACTAGGCCTGGATTTGACGGAGGAGAAAGGAGATTTCCCGGCAATAGTTAAAAAGATTGAAGCAGTGATAATAGAAAAAGGAGCCAGTGGACGGCTAGGCACATGGGTTTACTCCCACCCCTATGTGGTTACAGCTGGTTTAGGTGAACTTGCTAAAAGGGTAGTAGAAGGAAAGGCGGAATTAACCATCGATGATTTCATTGATGCCTGTAAAGGCATTACACCAGGCATCAAGGTGAATGGGAGCCCTTATGTCGATATGAGCACGGGAGTTGAGAAATCCAATTACATCATGGTTTATCAGGATACATACGTGTTTGGAAAGGGTTATCTTGGGATGACAGAAATAGAAGTTCCTCAAAAATATCTCTCTATAAAATAATAAACTTTTTTTATCTTTGACGTATAATAAAGTAAAAGAGAGGGAAAACCTCTCTTTTACTTTATTGAAACATAATCTTTTCCATCATTCATTATTACGTGATACATTTATAGTCCCTTAGACATTGCATCCCTTGGATAATTGCGAAGAGATGTCCTAAATATGTTTACAACTAGTATTAATTTGTCAATCTTAATTTGTTTTGACAACATCCGGAAATGCCGTATCGAAAATGGTATTTGCCATAATGGCTTACATTGCTTCTCCCGGCCGTCTAAAACAGGGCGAGTTGTCTTGTCCTGGAAGAAAATTTGTTTTTCAGTTTTTCATTGCTTGGTTGCTCTTGAGGCAGAGGTTTTCCGCCTATTGTAATAAATTCTCTTGCCCGTGTGAGGGATATGCCAATGCGTTTTAATCCCTGTTCGTCTAAATAACCTTCGCGCCTGGCTTTTATAATCTTTTTTGCCGTTTTAGGGCCTATACCGGGAACCAGTATGAGCCTGTCATAGGGAGCTCTTTTTACGTCTATTGGGAATATATGCATGTTCCTCAAAGCCCATAGCATTTTTGGATCCATTTCGTTCGAGAGGTTTTCCGTTCCCTGAAAAATATCTTCTACTTTGAAGCCGTAAAATCTGATTAGCCAGTCGGCCTGATATAGCCTGTGTTCTCTCAATAGAGGAGGATTGGTTACGTCGGGTAAAACCCCAGGATTTACCGGAATGTATGCCGAATAATATACTCTCTTTGCTAAATTGTCAGAATATAATGTATTGGCCAATTTTAGGATGGTTGCATCGGATTCAGGGGTTGCCCCGATGATCAGCTGGGTTGTGGTGGATATATTAATATTATGTTCTAAAGCGTTATACCTGACCGATTTAAGTGCGCTGATAATATCCCTCGCAGTTTTATCAGGGGCTAAGAGATTCAAACTTTCTTCTGTGGGGAGTTCAATATTGCAACTAACTCGTGTAGCCAATGACATTGCCACTTTAATGAGGTCTGGTGAAGTTCCTGGTATGATCTTTAAGTGTATATAGCCGTCAAAGTCAAATATACCCCTCAAGATTTTTGTCGTACTGATCATGAGTTCCATGGTGTAATCGGGATTTTTGTAGATTCCTGAGCTCAAAAAAAGGCCTTTTATTTGGCCCTTCCTATATAGTTCATAGGTTAATTTGGCCAATTCCGCGGGCTTGAAGATCGCTCTTTCAATATCATTTGAGCGTCTGTTGAAGCAGTACTTGCAGTCATTAATGCAAATATTAGTGAAAAGGACCTTTAAAAGCGGAACATAGCCTCCACCGTTGCAGGGGCTATAAAAGATGAAATTATTGATGTCGTTGCTCGTCCCTGCTTTTATTGCCCCTTTATTATCTTTGCCACAGACCCTGTCGTATTTGGCTGCTTGGGCAAGGATTGATAATTTCTTCATAATACCCATGTTTAACTTGGCTCCTTAAGGGTTTTGCACCTAACAATTATAACTCCATAACCATGACAATGTTGTATTTGCTTGAATTTTCTTTAACTATTATCGACAATTACCTGTCATTTGATGTATTATTATAATCCTAGAATGTTCATATTAACAGAACCGAAAAACTAATTAGATATCAAAATATTGACATTTATTGCATGCGTTATTAGATCCTTTTGTAGATATTCTTTCCTCGTCTCTTTCGTGGAAGTACAAAATAAGGTTTCGCTAAATCAAACTTCCAAATATGCTTGCCACAACTTTTTTCGTCAATTACTTCAGCAATTCCAGACAAGAGAGGTGAATTCTAATGAACCATAAGAGGCTGATAATCGCCTCCAATCGACTTCCTTTTACTGTAGAAGAAGACGATAAAGGGGATTTGAAGTTAAAAGCGAGCGCAGGCGGGTTGGTAACAGGTCTAAGCGCCTATTTGGATTCGTTGCAACACTCTTCATTTACCGAAGGCAGCGAATACGTGTGGCTTGGATGGCCAGGGGCTTCCATTAGCGATGAACATAAAGAACACATAAAACAAATAGCGGAATCGCATTTTAATGCCTATCCGGTGTTCATGGAAGAGGAAACAATGGACACCTTTTATCACGGTTTCTGCAATAAGACGATTTGGCCGCTATTTCATTATTTTCCGACATATGTTGTTTATGAAAAGGAAAGTTGGGAGTCTTACAAAGAAGTCAACGAACATTTTTGCGAAACCATCATGGAAATTTTGAGGCCCGACGATATCTTATGGATACATGATTATCATCTGATGCTGTTGCCCCGCCTTATTAGACAGCGTATGCCGGAGGTTTCGATAGGGTTTTTCTTGCACATCCCCTTTCCCTCCTATGAGTTGTTTCGCCTTTTGCCCAAAAAATGGGCAAAAGAAATTTTACAGGGGTTACTTGGTGCAGATGTGATAGGTTTTCATACCCATGATTACACACAGTATTTCTTGAGGTCTACTCTTCGCCTCTTAGGATACGAGAACAACATGGGCAAAATGTTTATCGATCACCGACTGGTCAAAGCCGATACATTCCCTATGGGCATCGATTTCGACAGGTTCAACAATGCCGTTAGCTCAACGGAGACGCAAATGGAGAGGGAAAAACTTCAAAAAATTCTTTCCGGTTTCAAGACCATAGTTTCCGTCGATAGGCTGGATTACTCAAAGGGGCTTTTGAATAGGCTTGAGGGTTATAAGCTCTTTCTTGAAAATAACCCTCAATGGCATGGGAAGGTTACGCTGCTTTTAGTAGTCGTGCCGTCGAGGATCGGCGTTGATAGGTATCAAGCGATTAAGACAAAGATAGATCAAATGGTTGGCAATATCAACGGCGCTTACAGTACGCTTAACTGGGTGCCAATTAACTATAAATATGGCCATGTTCCTTTTCATCAGCTGGTTGCCCTTTATTCGGTTAGCGATGTAGCTTTAATTACACCTCTCAGAGACGGTATGAATTTAGTGTCAAAGGAGTACGTTGCATCCAGAAAGGACATGACCGGAGTGTTGATTTTAAGCGAGCTTGCAGGGGCTTCCAAAGAGTTGGGAGAGGCCATCTTGATAAACCCGAATGACAGAGAAGAGATCGCTGCTTCGATTAAAGAGGCCTTGGAAATGCCCGTTGAAGAGCAGCAAAGCAGGCTAGAAAGAATGCAACAGAGGTTGAAAAACTATGATGTGGTGAAATGGGCCTCGGAGTTCATCCAAGAATTGGATTATATTAAGGATGAGCAGAGAAAATTTCAGACCAAAATTCTCGACAAAAGAGCTACAGCCAAGATGTTAGACGAGTTTAAAAAGGCCAAACATTGCATCTTCTTCCTCGATTACGACGGCACCTTGGTTCCCTTTTCCGGGGATCCCAAAAAAGCTACCCCGCCGAGGGAGCTTTTGGATCTTTTGCACGACCTTTCAAAAATAAATAGAGTAGATATCGTGATAATCAGCGGTAGGGAAAGAAGTATCCTCCAGCAATGGCTTGGGGATCTCGATATAAACTTCGTGGCCGAACACGGCGTTTGGATTAAAGAGAAGGGCAAGGATTGGGAGTTATTGAGACACGCGAGCAGCGAGTGGAAGAAAGATGTTCTTTCACTTTTGAAGCATTATGTCGATAAGGTGCCGGGATCTTTTCTGGAAGAAAAAGAGTATTCTGTAAGTTGGCATTTCCGCAAGGCCGATCCGGAACAAGCAGCCGATGTAGCAAGGGAATTAACGGACCTGCTTTTACAATATACGGCCAATACGGATGCGCAGATTATACAGGGTCGCAAGGTTATAGAAGTAAGAAATGCGGGTATTGACAAGGGTAAGGCAGCACTTTATTTCCTATCCAAGAAAAATTACGACTTTGTTCTTGCCATAGGGGACGATAGAACAGATGAAGATTTCTTCAGGAGCCTGTCCACTCAGGCATGGACGGTCAAAGTCGGGATGACCCTTTCAAATGCACGTTCCAATGTGATGAGCTACAAAGATGTGAGGAATTTGCTCAATATGCTGAAAAATAGAGCGAGAGGTGAAGTTTGATGAGCAATGAGTTTCGTTTTTTTTCGGAGACCCACCAGACTAGACTGCTGGGAATGAAAGCGAAAGATCCAATTCAACTTCTTGAGGGCCTAAGGAAAATACCGGAATCTTCAATGTACTATCATACACACCGCTTCTTGCAGCAGCATTATCGCATTTCTCCCGAGCCGCCCAACGATTTTGCCTACTGGATAACAAATATTTTGGGACTGAGAGAGTTAGGGGAAAGCATTACGAGTGTGGATATAGTTAATATAAAATCCATCGAAGAGCTGAGAACAAGATATATAAAGAAATTAGAAGATCATATATTGAGCGGAAAGCACATCAGCGGCTGCATAGAGGGGCATGAATTTCACTTCATGGATTGTAAAACTTTTGTTTTTCAGACGGATTTCGCAGCAAATACCTTGGCGGAGTTTACGGAAGCAATGGAAAAAATTCCCATCACATCCATATGTTTTCATATTTTTGAGCCGAGATTGCGTTATCAAAAGCGTGAAAATGATTTTTCTATATGGTTGAGAGATATTGGGGAGCCCGAATTGGCAGACAGGATATCGCGGATGGATCCCTACGCCTTTACATTGGAAGGTTTAAGAAAAAAGATCATTAAAATATTGAGGAGAGATGATTGCTTTGACAACGAAAATTAAAGAATACTCTTCGATAGTGGGACAGGATGTCATAGATGAGCTGTATTTATTGGCTGGCAAGCTCGAGGGAAAGGTTATAAGAAATATAAATTCGACAAAAGTTGGCGGCGGAGTAGCCGAAATATTAAATCGAATGATCAGCTTATTAGAGCAGTTGGGCGTAGATGCCCGTTGGGATACGATAAAAGGTGACGAAATATTTTTTGACATCACCAAAAAAATGCATAATGCTCTTCATGGCGTCGACGTTGAAATATCCCTGGAAGAATTTATGTATTTTCTCGAAATCAATCGCAAAAACGCGAAAGAGATGGATTTTACTGGCGATATCTTTTTTATACATGACCCACAGCCCATCGTTTTGGTTGAACAAAGGGAATCGCTGGGAAATAAGTGGGTTTGGAGATGTCATGTAGATTTTACGACGCCCAAGGAAGAAGTAATGGCTTTCCTGAAATTATATATAGAAAAATACGACAGCGCAGTCTTTTCTGCACCCGCCTTCGCCAGGAAATTGCGCATACCGCAGGTTTTGATCTCTCCTTCCATTGATCCATTAAGCGACAAAAATAAAGATTTGTCTCAGGAGGAAATTGACTCGGTTCTCGAACAGTTCGGGATAGACAAATCTCGACCCATAGTAACCCAGATTTCTCGTTTTGATTACTTAAAGGACCCGATAGGAGTCATCGAGGTTTACAAAAGAGTCAAAAGACACTTGGATTGTCAATTGGTGCTTGCCGGAGGAGGCGCCACCGACGACCCTGAGGGAGTTAAAGTGTTAGAAGAGGTCAAAAACGCAGCAGCCGATGATCCTGACATTTTCATATTGTTACTTCCCCCAAAAAGTGACGTAGAGATAAACGCGCTACAGAGAGCGTCAAGTGTAGTCTTGCAAAAATCACTTAAAGAGGGATTTGGGTTAACGGTTGCAGAAGCTTTATGGAAGGAAAAACCGGTAATAGCCTCGGCAGTCGGAGGCATTCCTCTGCAGATAGCGCACAAACATTCCGGAATACTGACTTACTCCATCGATGGCACAGTTCATTATCTCAAACAGCTTTTGTATGAACCAGAATATGCTAAAGGTTTGGCCCAGAACGGTAAAGAGCACATAAAAAACAATTTTCTTATAACCAGGCATATCAAGGATTATCTGCTCCTATTTTTATCACTATATCACGGTGGTGATATAATAGAACTGAATTCATGTATTCATTAAATCCAATATTACTACTATAGCGTCGTTTCTATAAATATTTAGTAAATGATTTCTAACATATTTGTTATATCATCTCGTCAAAAGGGGTATAGTATATTCCCTGCATGTTTTTGCATCGCTATGATTCCAGCCTACTATAATAAGCGGTCGCCGCACACGGTTTTGTTAGTATAGATTGTCCTATGTAGAAGTGCTAATTTAGGTTATAATTAATGAGTAAATGAACTATAAAAGAGGCTAGTCATTTTTGGCCAGGAGGTGAGTTGAAAAAGAGAGAAGAAGGTTACCTGAAAAACATATAAAGGGTTTAGATTGCGTGAGATGAAGGGGTTGGCGATGGTCTGAGATGGTGCATGATGTACCGTGTTTTCCGAGTTGTCAGCCTTCCTCGCAAGTCAAAGAGATGGCTGCCAGCCGATAGGGCATAGCGGGAAACGGTTATGCCTCCCACCTTAGGAAAGGAAAACAACTTGTTGTGCCTATCCGAGGAGGGGAAGTAAAGTGTATAACTGCTACAACGGGAAAATCCTAAATGTAGATCTTACCGAAAAGAAACATTGGGTCGAGCAAATTCCGGATGAATGGGTTTTAAACTATGTAGGCGGAGAGGGATTTGGAGCTAAATACCTTTCTTTAAACCTTCCAGAGAAAATAAATCCCTTAAGCGAGGATAACAAGCTTTTGTTTATTTGTGGTCCTCTTACAGATACCAAGGCGCCCTCTTGCGGGAGGACGGTAGTGATGTTCAAGTCGCCTTTGACCGGGACGATCGGGGCTTCCAATGCAGGCGGGTCATGGTCTCCGCAGCTTAAAAGAGCAGGTTACGACATGCTCGTAATCCATGGCCGCGCTGAAACGCCAATATATATCTCCATCAATGATGGAGAAGTTGCCTTTCACAGCGCGGAAAAGCTATGGGGCAAAAGCACAGGTCATACAGAGGAAGTCATAAGAAGAGAGATCGGAAATCCCAAAGCGGAGGTCGCCTGTATCGGTGCAAGCGGCGAAAGGCTTGTCCGCTATGCTGCGGTTATGATGGGTAATGATCATGCTGCGGGTCGTGGTGGTGGCGGTGCCGTGATGGGGTCTAAAAATTTGAAAGCTATAGCAGTCTATGGTTCGGCTGATCGCCTTCCCGTTCATGATCCAGAAAGGTTTGATGCAGCAGTCAAAAAGGCCATCAAAGAACTTTTTGCTGAAGTCTTTGTGAAAGATGAGTTGATGAAATACGGGACCCCCTCCTTCTTCGATGCCATGAACGGCCTTGGGCTCGTGCCTGCATATAATTGGCAACGCACTACGACGGATTTTGACAAAGAATTGGGTTATGAAGCTTATCATAAAAAGTTAGAGGTAAAAGCTGATCGTTGCTATAATTGCCCCATTGGCTGCGTACGCAAAACGAGGATTCCTGAAGGAAAGTATAAGGGACTTTCAGGTGCTGGTCCGGAATACGAGACCGTCGCGGCTTTTGGCCAAAAGTTGGGGAATACTGATATTTACTCTATTGCTGTTGCTAATTACATTTGTAACGACGCCGGTCTTGATGTTATCTCCGCTGGCCAAGTGATTGCCACAGCTATGGAGTGGTATGAAAAAGGGATAATAGATTCGACGACTACCGAAGGCTTAGAACTTACTTGGGGAAACGGAGACGCCATAGTGGAGCTCGTGGAACGCATTGCATTGCGAAAAGGTGCATTTGCGACGCTTTTAGGGGAAGGTTCACTCAGGGCGGCGAAGCAAATCGGGGGGAATGCAGATCAATACGTAATGCATGTGAAGGGCTTAGAGATGGCTGCCGATGGAGTTAGGGCCAGCAAGGGCGAAGCCTTATCTCACATGATTTCGCCCCGCGGTGCGGACCATTTAAGACCTTACGGGGCAATAATAGATGCCTTTGGGTATTTAGAGGAAGAGGTTGGAGTATTGGAGCATGTTGATCCAATGAGCGAGGAGAACAAATCATGGGTCAAACCTTTGGAAGAATATTTCATGGCGACAAATTTGTTGGGAGTATGTTTGTTTACGAGCATAACTCTCGCTATAAAAGCCAAGACTTGGGCAGAGCTTTTTAGTAGCGCTACGGGAATAGAATGCTCATATAAAGAGCTTTTTAAGACCAGCGAACGAGTCCTTAATCTGGAAAGATTATTTAATATAAAAGAAGGTTTTGCTCGAAAAGATGATTACCTTCCCGAAAGGTTTAGTAAAGAACCTGCTCCTGACGGACCGTCAAAAGGACATGTTGTCAAGCAAGATCTTTTGCTCGATCTTATTTATGAGGCCAAGGGATGGGATTCGAAAGGTATACCAACGAGACAAAAGCTTGACGAATTAGGACTTTGAAATATGAAGTTTATTGTTAAGTTATGTAATGTAACCCTGGTATAGTTTAAAAAGAGAAACCCTCGGGCATAGATAAAGGCATGCTAAGCCCAAGGGTTTCTCTTTTAGGTTATGCTTTTTTGAAAACTATTACAGACAAAGGAGGAAGGGTCATTACCAACGAATGAAACCTGCCGTGAATTGGAACAGGAGTTGCTTCAAGACCGCCGAAGTTGCCGTGACCGCTTCCGCCGTATTCTTTTGCGTCGCTGTTTAAGATTTCCTTCCAAAATCCACCGCTTGGAACACCTATTCTGTAATTATAGTGAGGTATGGGCGTGAAGTTGCAGACTACCAATACTGTTTCGTTCTCTGACTTTCGCAAAAAGGATACAACGCTGCTCTCCCAATCGGAAAAGTCCACCCATTCAAATCCGGTATTCTCGAAATCTCTTTCATAAAGAGCTGGCTCACTGCTCAAAAGGCGATTTAAATCACGAACCCAACGCCTTATGCCTTCGTGATTAGGGTATTCCAACAAATGCCAATCAATACTTGATTCGTGATTCCATTCCCTCCACTGGCCTAATTCGCCACCCATAAAAAGAAGCTTTTTCCCGGGATGAAGCCACTGATAACCCAGAAGAGCCCGCAAATTAGCGAACTTTTGCCAATCATCTCCCGGCATTTTGGCAATTAGCGAACCTTTGCCGTAGACGACCTCATCATGAGATAGTGGCAGGACGAAATTTTCGAAAAAGGCATACCATATACTAAAGATTAACTGATTATGATGATATTGTCTAAATATGGGATCTTTCGAGAAATATTCGAGCGTATCGTGCATCCATCCCATGTTCCACTTCATGCCAAACCCCAATCCGCCCAGATAGGTAGGTCTGGTTACTTGAGGCCATGCAGTAGATTCCTCTGCGATGGTTTGAACGTCGGGATAGTTTCTGTAGACCTCTTCATTGAAACGCTTTAGAAAATGTATCGCTTCAAGATTTTCCCTTCCGCCGTATTCGTTAGGTATCCATTCGCCATCCTTTCTCGAGTAGTCGAGATAAAGCATAGAAGCCACGGCGTCGACTCTTATTCCGTCTACGTGGTATTTATCCAACCAGAAAAGAGTGCTTGAAATTAGGAAGTTGCGTACTTCATTTCTGCCGTAATTAAAAATACAGCTTTTCCAGTCAGGATGAAAGCCCTTTCTAGGGTCAGCGTGTTCATAAAGATGTGTTCCATCGAAAAAGACCAAGCCATGACCATCGTTCGGGAAGTGGGAGGGCACCCAATCGAGGATCACGCCAATGTTATTTTGGTGCAATACGTCGATGAGATACATAAAATCCTGTGGAGTACCATATCTGGCGGTTGGAGCAAAGTAGCCAAGCGTTTGATATCCCCACGAACCATAAAAGGGATGTTCCATTATTGGCAAGAACTCGACATGGGTAAACCCCATTTCTTTCGCGTAATTTGGCAAAAAAGACGCCAATTCGCGATAAGTTAAAAACCTGTTGCCTTCCTCAGGAAAGCGCCTCCAAGAACCAAGATGCACCTCATAGATGGACATAGGGCTTTTGAAAGAGTTATGTTTAACCCTTTCCTTCATCCACTTTTCGTCCTTCCATTCGTAGCTTAAGTCCCAAACAATCGAGGCTGTCTTGGGTGGCCTTTCCCAATAAAAAGCATAGGGATCTCCTTTGTCTACTTCATAGTTGTTGTAGTTTGACACGATATGATATTTATAAAGCGTTCCCGCATCTATTTCCTCTATGAAACCTTCCCAGATTCCTGTCTCGTCTTGTCTTGGGCTTAAAGGATGCGCTTTTTTGTCCCAGTTATTGAATTCGCCTATGACGGAAACGGATTTGGCGTTTGGAGCCCATACGGCAAAGCGAACTCCGCCGTTGCAAAGATGCGCACCCAAATTTTCATAGAGGCGAAAGTGGTTGCCCTCTTTGAAAAGATATATATCCATATCGGTGAACGAAGAAGTCCATGTTGATTCTTTACGATTATTCATGTATACCCTCCTCGCCTGACTTGTCTAATTTATAATAGATTCGATTCCCTTAAGGGGAATGTGAACCCAGTCAGGGCGATTGTTGAATTCGTAACATATTTCATAAGCAGCCTTTTCCATTAGAAAAGCTTTTAAAGTAGCGTTAAATTCTTCGTCATCAGCGGGCAAAAAGGAAGCGTCCATTGCCTCTTGACGATAGGAAGATAAAAATGATGAACATACATTATCATACCATATCTTTGCCCAGGAAGAAGATGTCTCGTCGTCACAAGTAAGGCTTTTGAGGGCGTAATTGGCAGCGTAATGAAGGGAGCGTATCATTCCCGAGACGTCTTTCAAAGGGCTTTGTTTTTTTCTGCGTTCTCTTAAGCTTCTTGCCGGTTCTCCTTCAAAGTCTATTATGAAGAAATCATTCCCTGTAAAGAGCAGCTGCCCCAGATGGTAGTCGCCATGTATCCTTAAAATTTCTCCACCGGAGGCAGTGAAATAATATTTTAATCTATCTAGAAGTGATTTTTCGTTGTCGATAATATTTCTTGCCAGCTTGTCCGTTGGAGAGGGAAGCATTTGCATGTTATCTTTTAAAATCTTCATCGCTTGTTCCATCCATAAACGTGCTATAGCGTAAGCCTCATTTTTGGCTTCTCCTTTGAATGGCAAGGGAGCAAAGCTATCGTTTTTTCTGTCCGAAGATAAGGCCAAATGCATTTCAGCCGTCCGCTTTCCAAGCAAAGAGGCCATTTCATATGTCCTATTTATTTCTTCCTTTAAAGGCAACAAAAAATATTTGTCAGCATCATTGGCCGATTTAAGTGCTTTGATTGTATTTTTAAGGATTGCAGTGAAGTATGTCCATCCATCGCCAATGTTTTTAACGTACTCTTGAAGTAAAGCGACTTCCAGCCAGGTTTTTTCTTCGTTCTGCTTATATTTCATGGAGCCAATAAAGGGTGGCACATGAGTAAATCCGGTTTCAGACAAGAAGTGTGCCATTTCCGCCTCAGGATGGGGTCCGATGTCGAGT
The DNA here is from genome assembly GCF_002433005.1 of Acetomicrobium sp. UBA5826. Classification (GTDB taxonomy): domain Bacteria; phylum Synergistota; class Synergistia; order Synergistales; family Acetomicrobiaceae; genus Acetomicrobium. The sequence goes on from NZ_DJHF01000020.1 coordinate 16,813, forward strand.
TTTCTGTAAAGTTTTAAGAAAAAACTGTTATTATAAATGATGGATGAGTTGCTCTGTTCCGCCGCTAAAATTTTAGATGAAATTTTTTTGCCATGATCTATGAAATGGGAAATATATTTGGGATTGACAGAGCATGAAAGCACGCCATTTATCCCATCGATAGTCTTGCCCCCGATTATCGTTTCGAACAAGGCATCTCTGAAGCCAGCGTCAAAAATGCCTTCAATTATATGTGTGCCGTCATCTAAAGTTAAAATTAGACCTATTTTTTGTTCCTTCGAGGGCGCTTTGTCGATAACAGAAATGGGCATTGAGTAATGCTCAATGGAGCCGTCGTCTAAAGCGACCTTCAAAATCAGCATATACGTTTTTAAATTTCTTTTCATGGGCAAGCAATCTAAAATATCCACCTCTGCGATGTCTTTGGTCTTGGAGGCAAACCAGCGACAGCTTGGCAGGTAGGCAGGCAAATGTTTTTTTAAGCCCTCCGAAATATCGTTAAAATTGGTTTCGAACATTGCGATGAAATCACTCCTAACCGTCTTTGTTGCACGATTACATGAAGTAGTCGAAATCCGACTCTCGGCGTAACCTTCGGTGCACCTTGAACACATAGGCTGGGATGACGAAGGGATCGATCTTCAACCGCATGTGTTCTCCCTGGAGGATGAATTTCTCTCCCCCCAACAGGTCTTCCAGCAAATAGGATTGTCCTTCCTCGATGCCGAGTGTTTTCAAAGGGATGTGTAGTGTTGCTTCGTGAACGTGAAAAGGATCCAAGTTGGCCGCCACCAGGATGGCATTGGTTAGATCATCAGTGACCTTTGAATAAAATATTACGTTTTCGTCCTCAGCTTCGCAAAATATTATATTATTAGTCTCCTGCAGGGCAGGGTTTTCTTTTCTTGCCCTGTTAATTCTTCCTATTATTTCTTTCAAATTACCCGGTGCATCCCAATCCCAATGTTTGATCTCGTACTTTTCGGAGTTAAGATATTCTTCCCTGCCAGGCACTGCTTCGGATATACAAAGCTGGAATGGAGGTCCGTATATTCCATAGTTGGAAGAAAGGGTTGCAGCTAACACCAACCTTACGATAAATGCAGGTCTCCCCCCGTATTGAAGGTATTCGGGGAGTATATCGGGTGTATTGGGCCAAAAATTGGGCCGGAAAAATTCTTTGGCCTGAGTTTGTGTCAGTTCTTTCATATATTCCGTAATTTCCCACTTGGTATTGCGCCATGTGAAATATGTGTAGGACTGAGTGAAACCAAGCTTCGCCAACCTGTACATAACCTTAGGTCGCGTGAATGCTTCGGATAGAAAGATAGTCTCGGGGTAAATTTTCTTTATTTCTCCGATGAGCCACTCCCAAAAAGCAAAGGGTTTAGTGTGGGGGTTGTCAACTCTAAAGATCTTTACTCCTTGTTCTATCCAAAACATGACTATGCTCTTGAGCTCTTCCCATAATGATCTCCAATCATCGCACTCAAAGTCGAAGGGGACGACATCTTGGTATTTTTTTGGAGGGTTTTCTGCATACTGGATAGTTCCATCGGGTCGCCACCTAAACCACTCGGGGTGTTTCTTTACGTATGGATGATCGGGAGAACACTGAAAAGCCAGATCTAGGGCGACTTCTAGGCCCAGATCGACCGCTTGTTTAACGAAGGAGACAAAATCGTCCATTGTGCCCAGTTGAGGATCTATGTCCTTATGACCCCCCTCCGAAGAGCCAATGGCCCAAGGACTTCCCGGGTCTTGGGGAGAAACTTCTAGGGAATTGTTTTTTCCCTTACGATTTGTTTTGCCGATTGGGTGAATGGGTGGAAGGTACACAACATCAAAGCCCATTTTAGCGATTTCTGGCAGAAGCTGCATCGCATCGTTAAAGCATCCCTGTACCTTACCTTTTCCCGGATTAGATCGGGGAAAGAACTCATACCAAGAGCTGAAATTTGCCTTCCTTCGATCCGCTGTAACCCGAAGGTTTTTTTCATAAAAGGAAGTAAAATCTTCATTAAAACACGACATGTTAAGGCGTTGAAATTCTTTTGCGTTTAATAGTGAGACTATGGCATGTGTATTTATATCAGATGAAAGGCGGTCAAGTCTTTTAGCGGATTCCAGCAGGATATTTCTTTTATTTCTTTTACTGCCCCGATGTCTTTTGAAGGCTTGGTGCAGCATGTTTGCTCCAATTATTAATTCGACAGAAACATCTTGTCCTGAATCTATCTTTTTTATAACGTCCTTTCGCCATGTTGAAAAATAGTCGATTCCTCCTTTTATAGTGTACAAATACTCTCCCATGCCTTCGACAGGAAAGTAAGCGTACCATCTGTCATTGAAAAGAGGAGTCATAAGGACCTCTTTCCAATCCTCTTCGTCAGATTTGCGATAAAGCAAAAAGGCCAGCACTTCATCGTGACCATCGGCGAATACGTCGGCTTCTACGTAAACGCCAGAACCCACAGTTGTTTTTATTGGAAATCTCCCACAGTCTATTTCAGGATATACATTTTCAATGACAACCCTGTTTCTTCCGTCCTTTTCATCCATGAGTTATTCTCCGTCTTTTTATACTTTTACTATATTGTTTCGTTTAAATCTTTATTGTTTCGTTTAAATCTTTTGGAATATATAGGCGACGTCATCCCACCCTAACGCCTAAGCGTTCTCCGACCCTCCTGAACAGTTCTGTCCATCTTTCGGCATCTTTTTCATCCAGGTGTTCTTTGACTTTAGGATAGGCGTCCTTTGTCAGATGAAAATATACATTTTGCGCTCTCCATAGATATAGTGGCAATTTAAGTTCGTTGAGCAAATCAAGCGTGTCGTTAATTTTGCTTAAAATTTCTATTTCGAAAGGTTTATCTTTGAGCATGGCAAAGAAAGTGTCCATCAAAGAGGAAGAAGAGAGGCCAATCGCATCCCTGTCTAAAGGTATATCAAGACGTTTGGCATCTTCTGCAACTCCTTTTAAAGTTTTAAGATCGAAGGTATCGTAACTCAAGAGTTTCAGGAAATCGGCATTAAGCGTAACTTCCGCGACCCTTTCCAACGGTTTCGGGATCGGGGTGCCGATTTCTTTCAGAAAGTTCATAGTCGTATAGTTAGATTCCAAGATGCCGCGAAATGCTACGTCTATGATGTTGTGTAGGGGTTCTTCGAAGATGTAATTTATAACCCTTCTTTGTTGATCTTTGAATAAATGTCTAAGCGTATAATTATGAGTTCCAAAGAAATCGTCCATAAGCTGGACCAAAGTGGAAATATCTTCTATTTTTAACGCCTCTTTCATTTTTGAAATAAGGTCTTCGAATTCGCCGTTGCCGCTATGTCCTTTTAAGCCACTTAGTACGTTATGTTTGCCCATATGAAGGGCAGCGAAGGAAATTTCCTTTTCTTCAAAGGTGATGTTGGAGAAAAAGGAAGCCTCCCCTGCACATAAAGTTAGCTTGCCGGCGCGCTCTTTTTCAAATCGGTTGCATTGCACATTGTAGCAGTAGATATCTATATCCTCTTGTTTTTCTTCGAAGATCGAGGATATTGCATAATGAGCACCAACCCTTAGCATATCTACCTGAGATGGGCGGACATATATCTCATAAGCTTTTCTCCCGTTTCCTATGTGTTCGATGTTGCTCGGTGCTTTTTCCAAAATGGAGAGGTATTTTGATTCAAGCTGCGAATCGGTGAAATAAGAAGCGAGCTGGATTGCTCTAGAAGCGTATTTCATCACCTGAGTTGATTCGATACCCGAAATCTCATCGAAAAACCACCCGCAACTCGTGTACATGAGCATAGCATGACGTTGCATCTCCAAAAGCCTGAGTGCATTGATAACCTCTTTATCTGAGAGTTTTTTGCACGATTGTTCTTCGAGAAAGGCGTAAACGTTATCATCAGACCTGTCTAAAATGACGCGAATATATTCATCTCTTGCCTTCCAAGGATCTGAAAAGATATCCTTTGCCTTTTCCTCGTATAGAAGGGAAAGTGTGTCTCTTAGCCAGTCGTTTGCCTCTCTGAGGGGTTTTCTCCATTCCTGTTGCCAACCGGGGTGTAGTCCACTGTTGCAACCGCAATTGCTTCTCCAGCGCTCGATTCCGTGAACGCAGCTCCAGGAAGAGCCCTCTATTATTTCGACTTCATGATTTGGAGGATATTTTTCGAGATATTCGCCGTAAATCGTTATCTTGGCCAAATTATTGGATTCGATGAAAGATAAGCAATAGGCTAAGGCCATGTCCCCATAACGATGGTGATGTCCGTAAGTTTCTCCATCCGTCGCAATGTTGACCAATTGAGCTTCCTTATTGTCGGAAAAACAACCAATGAGGCGATTGGCCAATGTTTCGCCGTTGTCGAGCAGACCTCCAAAGGAGATATCGTTAGATATCGGGCCATCGTAAAAGAATATGTTTATTTTCTTTCCCGATGGCAGGTTGCAGAGATAGGGAAGTCTTGGGTCGATTTTAGCGTTGCTCACGCTTTGCCATTCTTGTTCCCCTATTACCCTACATCTTGCAGCCTGATGGGGAGCTAATATCGTAAACTTAATGCCAAACTCTGCCAATGCCTCTAATGTTCTTATGTCTACAGCTGTTTCGGGTAGCCACATTCCCTCAGGTTTTCGGTTGAAATTGCTCTCGAAGGTCTTTAATCCCCAATATACTTGAGTGCGTATATCTCGATCGTTTGCCAAGGGCATGATCATATGGTTGAATGCTTGAGCAATGGCACTTCCGTGGCCCGAGAAACGTTTCTTGGATTCCTCGTCAGCATTTATTATTGCTTCGTATGTATCTTTCGCATGTTTTTTCATCCAAAGAAGCAGGGTAGGGCCAATGTTAAAACTTATCTTGGAATAATTGTTCGTAATTGCGATAATTTGTCTATCGTTTCCAAGGATCCTTGAAGCAACGTTAGGAGCGTAGCATTCAGCCGTAATGCGCTCGTTCCAATCGTGAAAGGGTAATGCCGATTCTTCTAACTCCACTTCTTCAAGCCATGGATTTTCTCTAGGCGGTTGATAGAAATGTCCGTGAATACACACATATTTTTCCATTCGATCACGCTCCACAAAATCAGTTCTTATATTTTCATTATCGATATTATCTCTCCAATGGGAATATCGGGCTGTCCTTTTTCGTGGGAAAGCTCCAGATCCAGCTCGAGAAGTGCTCTTTCCAGCAAAAAAGCGTTAAGCCATATTTTGATGGAATTATCGTCTTCCGGCAGGAAGGGCTCACCGCGGGAGTTATCAATGTAGCTTTTTAGGAAAGCCTCTCCAACGAGTTCACGCCATAACTTCATAGGCGGTGTTAGCGATCCTGTTTCTTCTGTGAAGGACGAGGCTTTTCGCAACGAAATCCTGGCAGCTCTGTTAAGAGAATAAAGCATAGAGGCAACATCTCTCAAAGATGAGCGCTTTATCTTTCTTTCCCCTAAAGACTTTGTCATATCACCCTCAAATCCCGTAATGAGGAAGTCTTTGCCGGTAAAAAGTACGTGCCCGAGATGATAATTGCCGTGAATTCGTATCTTTTGAGCTTTGACTTTGTTCTGGTAAATAAGCCGAATTTTATCGAGAATGTCGTTTTTTATCTTCATGACCTCTTGGGCTTGCGTCGCAAGGTCTTCGGAAAGTGAGCCAATTTTATATGACAGTGTTCTAATGGAATGTCCCAACTCATTTCTCATCGACTGATACACGGACCTTTGATATAGTTTTGTGAAAGGTTCGGGGGAAAACTCCGGATTTTTTCCGGAAGAACTGAGAGCTTTATGAAGCTCGGCAGTGCGCTTCCCGAGCAGAGATATCATTTCTAAGAATAGTCCGTCTATGCAATCAGAAGCAGCCTCTTTCGGCAACTCCGCTTTGCCCAAAGAAAGCAGGCGCTCGAAAAACAGCTCGCCCATATTACGGACATATTCCCATCCGTTCCCTTGATTTGGAATGTTTCTTTGCAAAATGCCTATAGTGGTTTCTTCGGTTTTAGATAAATACCTGAAGGAACCGATGTAGGGCAATATATTTTTAAAACGCACTTCCGTTAGATAGCGCAAAATGTCCTCGCTTACGTTTATTCCCTCTTCCAGTTTGTGATAAAGCCTGACGGCGACGGAAGAACCGTAAGTTATCAGGTTAGACCAGGGGTAGTATATTTCTATTTTTAATTGTGATGTTTTTCTATCTTCTGTAATGTCGAGATCGCCGGATAAATTACTTTTTTTGCATATCATCTGCCCTATGTTGCCCTGAACCCTTTTCCCCTTCGACATAAGGTCGATGAGGTTTTCGATTAGGTCGGGAGAATAAGTACCATCGCACAAAATACCGTTGCGGCCCCCGATTGAGACATTTGCAATAATGCATTCCGGATGGTTTTGTCTTGTATATAACGCTTCGTTATCCATTTTTAAAGTAAAGGGCAAAAGGCATCGATCTTTCTCTCCTTGAGGATAGGAGATATTAAGAAACAAGAAACCGGTATCAAAATATTGATTTCCCGATATGGAGACGATATCAAAAATATCGATATTCCTAATATTTTTATTTTTACCGCCGAAATATGGACATTTGTTAAGGTATTTTTTTATCGCATCTTGAAAAGAATTACTTAAAAGGATATTAACAGATAAATCTGCAATTTTATTAATTTCTATGGTAGAAAGTGGTGCATCCTCCACCTTGATGGAGATAGATTCTCTTTTATTCAACAGGTTAAACCAAAAATAATCATGAATTCCCAATGTCAAAGTGTATGGTTTATTTGGTTCAATTCTTGGGAAACGGTTTCCGCTAAAAATTTCTTCTGGCACGTATCCTTCATATTGGGATAGATCGAGCTCTGTGACCTGGCAAAAACGAGAGAGATTTACGATTACCAATATCGTTTCGTCCTCGAAATTCCTGGTAAAGGCTAATACCTTTGGATTGCCCGAATCTATGAAATTTATATCTCCCCTGCCAAAGGATTTAAAGCGTTTTCGTACCGAGATAACCCTACGCATCCACCAGAGCATTGAGGAAAGATTGCGTTCCTGCGTCTCTACGTTGATCATTTCATAGTGATATTCTGGATCTATTATTACCGGAAGGTAAAGTTTATGGGGGTTTGTTTTAGAAAAGCCTGCGTTTCTATCGGGGCTCCATTGCATGGGAGTGCGAACTCCGTTTCTGTCGCCTAAGAAATAGTTATCTCCCATTCCAAGCTCATCGCCATAATATATGATCGGTGTGCCGGGCAAAGAAAAAAGCAAAACATTCATAAGCTCTATTTTGCGCCTATTATTTCCCATTAGCGGGGCCAGTCTCCTGCGGATTCCAAGATTAATCCTTGCCCGCGCATCTTTTGCATATACGCGATACATGTAATCGCGTTCTTCATCGCTTACCATCTCAAGAGTGAGCTCGTCATGGTTGCGTAGAAACATAGCCCATTGACAGTTTTCTGGAATTTGCGGCGTTTGCTCGAGTATATCCACTATCGGAAAGCGATCTTCCATCCAAAGCGACATGAAAATCCTTGGCATGATGGGAAAGTGAAAGGCCATGTGACATTCGTTACCCTCCCCGAAGTAAGCTACGGCGTCCTCAGGCCACTGATTCGCCTCTCCTAAAAGCATTCTGTTGGGGTAGCGGGCATCCATATGAGCGCGCAGTTCTTTTAAAAACTGGTGGGTCTCGGGAAGGTTTTCGCAATTTGTCCCTTCGCGCTCGTAAAGATAGGGCACGGCATCCAATCTCATTCCGTCAATGCCCATATCGAACCAAAAATCGAGAACCCTAATAATTTCTTTTTTTACCCTCGGATTATCGTAGTTAAGATCCGGTTGATGAGAGTAAAAACGGTGCCAAAAATAGGCATTACCCACAGGGTCCCAGGTCCAATTTGAATTTTCGAAGTCCTTGAATATTATTCTAGCCTCGGGAAATTTATTGGGATCGGAACTCCATACATAAAAATCTCTCCAGCGAGAGCCCGGCTTGGATTCGCGAGCCCGCCTAAACCACGGATGTTGATCCGAAGTGTGATTTAACACCAGCTCCGTAATTACTTTTAAGCCAATATCGTGTGCCTTTTTTAGAAAAGAACGAAAGTCTCTTAAAGTACCATAATCTGGATGAATGTTGAAATAGTCCGCTATGTCGTAACCATCGTCTTTTAAAGGGGAAGGATAGAAGGGCAAAAGCCAAGTTGCCGTCACGCCTAGGTTTTTAAGGTACTCTAATTTTTCCGTAAGTCCGCGGAAGTCCCCTATGCCGTTCTCGTCGCTGTCGTAAAAGGATTTAACATGGGTTTCGTAGATTATGGCGTCTTTATACCATAAAGGGTTATTATCCGAGGCGGGAATGCTTCTCACTAAACGTAAAACCTCCTTATAAAGATGAGGAAGAAAGAATAAATTTTTTTTATTTTACAACAATATTTCTACCCGAGTCAATGCAAATTAGTCATAGTATTAATACAGTAACATGTTACTATGCAATATAACTCGTTTTTCGGTTTAAACCTTCTTGCTGGTTTACGTAACTATTTTTTTGTATAATAATTCCCGTTTATCTAGGTTTTAACAATTCATATTATATTGCTAAGGTGTCACTAAAATTATATTTATGGGGGGTTGTTGCATGCAAGTGCGAAAACAAGCTTTTAGTTCTGTCGAAATTATGCGTTTTTTAATTCCCTCTGCTTTAGGTGTTCTCTTCTTCCTTGTTCCCTTTCCTCAAGACGGAACATTCAATACCGTCCTTGGAATAGTTATCGATTGGGGGAAAGAGGCTTTAAAGCCAATTCTGGTAGTCACAGCCATGACATTGGTTGTGGCGAGCGCAATTATCACTATTTATGCTTCATTGTTTAAGCCCTCTTTTATTATGAAAAACCAATTTTTCCAAGATCTATTTGTAGTTAGTCCGTTGTGGAGCATCTCTCGTATATTGGGAGCAATATTTTCTGTGATGGTATATTATAAAATCGGCCCCGAGGCGATCTGGAGCATGGATACGGGAGGTACTCCGGTGCTGGTGCTTGCGCCGTCACTTTTGGTAATTTTTACTGTCTTGGCTGCTGCAGTTTCACTGCTTACGGATTTTGGATTGATGGAGTATGTTGGGACGTTGGCTCGTCCGCTGATGAATCCTCTTTTTACGTTACCAGGCAGATCTGCTATCGATACTTTGGCTTCGTGGCTCGGAAGCAGTTCCGTCGGTGTTGTGATCACCACTAGATTGCACGACGAAGGATATTACAGCGATAGAGAAGCGGCCATAATTTCCACCTCCTTTTCAATTTTAAGTGTTGCCTATATTTATGTTATGGCTGACTTCGTGGGTTTGCCGAATATGTATTTCCAAATTTTGATCACAATTTACGCCGTGTCTTTCATTTTGGCCATTTTGGCCCCACGTTTTTGGCCCCTTAAGGGCATTCCAGACAGCTATTCAGGAAGATCCGGTAAACAGAGGCCCGAGGCAGAGATTCCCCCTGATCATACCCTTTACTCATGGGCCTTGAAGACAGCAGTAGAGAGGGCCAGAAGGGAGGGCATACATACAGTAATAAAGACTTGTTATCAAACCTTTTGTTTTTTAATAGTCTCCACCATGCCTCTTGTCGTCTCTTGGGGAACGATAGTTCTGATAATTGCAACCTATACGCCTATTTTTCAATGGATTTCCCTGCCCTTTGCATACATGCTGGAATTAGTGAAAATTCCTGAAGCTTCCAAAGTTGCACCCGCATTTGTATTGGCTTTTGCCGATCAGTTTTTGGCTGCAGTTATAGGGGCTACGTGCACTACAGTTGCTGCTAAGTTTATGTGTGCCTGTATATCAGCTACGGGGTTAATATACATGACTGAAATTGGTGTGTTGATTTTAAATTCCTCTATCCCTCTGGATTTTCCGAAATTGACAGCAATCTACTTTATGAGGGCTGTGCTTTCGGTGTTTTTACTTGCCCCCTTCGTTTGGCTGTTTTGTTGATATAAGGCGACGTAACGCCTTCGTTACCTCTATGTGATATAGGCGTTACGCATCTTTGTTATTATTTATATGAAGTCAATAAAAATGCGGGGGAGGGTAAGGAATGAAGAAATTAGTTTCGCTTTTGATATTGGTTGTGTTGTTTGGAATGGGTTTTGGGGGTGCTGCGTGGGCAGCCGGTCTGACTATGAAGGGTTCTACTACCGTTTTGCCAATAGCGCAAGCGGCGATTGAATCTTATGCTCAGCTTTATCCTAATACTGAATTTTCCCTTACCGGAGAGGGAAGCGGCAATGGTATTAAGGCGTTAATAGATGGCACATGTGATATAGCTAATTCCTCGAGATTCATAAAACTTGAGGAAGCAAAGTTGGCTTTCGAAAAAGGTGCGTATCCCGTCCCCTTTGGAGTTGCCATAGATGCTATAGTGCCAATTATCCATCCAAAAAATCCCGTCAACAACTTAACTTTACAACAATTAAAGGATATATATAGCGGCAAGATCACCAATTGGGAGGATGTAGGCGGTCCGGATAAGAGAATTGCCGTTATAACCAGAGATACCAGTTCCGGTACCTATGAGGTTTGGGAAGAAAAGGTTATGAAAGGCGAAAGAATCACACCAAGAGCGCAGGTCATGGCATCTAACGGCGCAATAGTTCAAGCGGTGTCGACAAACGAGCTAGCCATCGGATACATTGGAATAGGCTATCTAAATAGCAGCATAAAGGGAATCACAGTCGAAAACGTCGAGGCTAAGCCCGAAACCGCTCGAACCGGTGAATTTCCGATATCGAGATACCTTTTTATGTTCACGCGAGGTTGGCCCACAGGGGAAACGATGAGGTTTATAAACTTTATGCTAAGCGATGAGGGTCAAAGAATTGTATCGGAAACAGGATTTGTTTCAATAAGATAGATTGTTAAGTTGAATAGTTAGTAAATAATAGATAAATGCGGCGAGTTATATCCGCCGCATTTATCTATACAAGGATCTTATTCGATTGAAACTAAACCAGCTGGCCCGCCTGAGGGGGTAGTTGAATCTAATTTGTAAAGTCTGATTTCTTTTTTGAAGGTCATTCGCCAGTTTTTCCAAGTCTTCTGATGCCTGCTTTAAAGCTTCTACACGTTTTTCCAGTTCTTTCACGGATTTTGACATGCTTTCAGCTTTTTCCCTCGTAGTATCAACTCCTTGGGCAACTCTGTCGATCGACGCTGCCATCTCTTGCGTGCTTGCAGATTGTTCTTCTGCTGTGGCGGCGACGTTTTGAATTTGATCGACGATCAGTTCAATAGCCCTCAAAACATCATCAATGTGTTTTTCCATCATCTGTGCTTCTCTTTCTCCGGCAGCTGCCAGTTCAACGCCTGTGTTTGTAACGTTTACGGCCTGTGCTGTTTCCTCGATTATGGATTTAGCTAACGAGCCAATTTGCATGGCTGCTTTGTTGCTTTCTTCGGCAAGCTTTCTTACTTCATCGGCAACGACAGCAAATCCTTTACCGTGTTCGCCGGCTCTTGCCGCTTCGATAGCTGCGTTTAATGCGAGCAAGTTCGTTTGGTCAGCGACTCCTGAAATGGTCGAGACTATATTTCCTATTTGCCCGGCCCTTTCGTTAAGTTGAGATATGACATCGGCAATGTGTCTGAAGGAGTCGGCCATATCTTTTACCCTCTTAGCTGCGCTGGAAATCAGGTCTCCCGTTTGTTGTGCATTTCCTCTCAGCAACTCTGCCTGATTTGAGGCTTCGGCTGCTGCCTTTGCAGCACCTTGTGCTGCAGAGGCAACCTCTTCGATTCCGGCATTTGCTGAAGAAATGGCATCGGCTTTATCTTCTGCGATGTTTTTAAGTTCCTCTGCTTCATTTGTTACGATGTCGACGAAAGATCTCGTTGCTTCAGATATATCATCTAGTGCTGATGCTTCTTGTGATAATTGGTCACTGCGATGTCTCAAGTTTAACAATGTCTGTTGTTGGTGTTCTATTAGTTGATCCAAAGCTTTGCCTACTTGAGATAGTTCATCGTTTCCTGATATAGATGTCCTCGCTGTAAGCTCGCCTTTTATAACGCTTTGCGATACTCTCAGCAGCTTGCCTATGGGATTGGTTATGGCCTTTGCAATGAGCAGGATAAACAGCCCTAAAGCGATCATACATATGAGTCCAATTAACAGAAGTTTTATTCCCACCGCCTTTAGCGGCGAAAATATGTCGTCAGTATTTGCTGTTATCCCTATGCTCCATCCGTTATCCAGGGGAGCAAAATACATTTGTTTTCTTTCTCCCTCCATAATATAGACATCGTTTGACTTTTCGCCTTCTATCATCTTTAGTGCAATGTCAGCCAAGTCCTGAGAGACAATGTTGGATGGTTTTGTCAAATTTAGCTTCATGATATAGTCTCTATTTGGATGTGCTATTACATTGCCGTCTTGGTCTAACAGGAAACCGTGGCCGTATCCAAGCAGTTTTTGAGATGTCACAAAGTTGATAATGTCATCGATCAGGATATCGGCACCCACTATTCCCAAAAGTTCGCCCCTTTTGTCCCTTGCCGCAATGGCAACAGTGATAACTAAGCCGTCTACATTTGTTGCTTCGTAGGGTTCAGTAAATATTACTCCGTCGGATTTTTCCGCCATGACGTACCAGGGTCTTTGGCGTATGTCCATGTCGGCCGGCGGCTCCCAATCTGTGGCGCCGATGAATTCGTTTTTTGGGGTGCACATGTAAATTTCTATAAAACCTAAATTTGCATAGCGTTCAAGTGTTTTGGCCAGGTAGTTTTTTATCAGATAGCCGGAAATGCCATAATTTTCCCACATGTAGGTAATATTTTCCGACATAAGTTTAACGACGTTCGTGCGTGTATTGATCCAGTTAGAAACGGAAGCTGTTGCCGTATCTGCTGCCAGCCTGCTTCCTTGGTTTATTTGGTCGATTATGATGGCTCGACTACCGCGGTAGGAAAAGAACCCCATCGCACATATTGTTATCAAAATACCGATTGCCAACAATTAGCCTACGTTTTACACTAAAGTGTCATGCCTCCTTAATTTTTAGGTGTTTTTAAGTTATTGTTTTAGGCCATTTATGCTATTATAAACTTTATTAATGTGTATCGCGAAAGAACGCTGACACGGCTGTATCTAAAATTCCTAGGCTAACAGCAACAGTCATTTCGATCCTCTTAAGGCAAGTGTAGCATAACTTATAATATTTAATGGGAATAGACGTTGCATATGCTCAATCAGCTTTCACAAAGGTAAGTTCTTTCAGTTTCCATGCTATTATAGTATAATAATATCAAATGAAAGACAAGGGTTGTTGATGTGGGTAGTGAATAATCGTAAGCTGATCTTATATATGTGAATAAATGATCATGTTTGATTGACGTATTTTAAAGTTAGCTTCGCGTTTTCGGAGGAACACTGGAAATGAAGAAATTATTTTCCAAATATAATTATATTTGCCATACCTGTTTGACATTGATCATATTACTGTTGATATTTTGCCATCGCTCTGATGCATATAAAGATTATTACAATGTATTGGTTCTACATTCCTATGATCCTGAATATGTATACACTAAGATATTTAACTCTTTTCTTAAAGAAAAATTTGGCGAATATGAGAAACCAGTGAATATATATTTTGAATATTTAGATGCAAAGAGATTTGACTATAATCAATATTATCAACAATTTAATGAATATATAAATACAAAATACAAAAAAAGAAAAATAGATTTTATTTTATGTTTTGACGACGATGCACTTCAATATTTATTGGCTGAGCGGGAAAATTTAGGGAGTATATCTCCTATTCCTGTTATTTTTGGAAGCATTGCCGATAGGTCATTGATATATTTCTCTTCCTTGGAAAGTAATATGACGGGAGTATTTGAGGATGTAGATGTCGCTGCAAATGTGGAGATGATATTTCAAATACTTCCTGCAAAGAACATATTTGTTATTAGCGACAGAACCACTTTGGGTATGGATCTTTATGAGAAGGCTAGGCTTGTGTTTAAAAATATGGAAGATATTTCAGTAGAATATCTGATAGGTGTACCATGGGAAGAAATAACCAAAAAACTACAAAATGCGCCAGATAAATCTGCAATATTTCTTATTTCTTACTTGAGGGATGATAATGATAATGTATATTCATTGGAAATGGTAAATGAGCTGCTTAATGATATATCGCTGCCGGTGTTTACGTTATTAACCCCTCTTGTTAATCTCGGAGGTGCCCTTGCATCGTATGCCCCTACGCCTGAGACGCAGATAGAGGCGATGATAGAAATTTTGGATTCTATATTGACTAGTCACGATATAAGATATATCCCAATTACTATGAACCTTCCTAAAAATTTAATAATTAATTATCCTATGCTTAAAATATTTGAAATCCATAAATCTTCGCTTCCTCAAAATCATATATTAATAAATATTCCAGAGACATTTTATATGAAGCATAAAAAAGTTCTCCTCCCGGCAGTATGTACATTATCTGTTTTATTAGTTATAGTGTTTTTATTATTAATAAATATAAAAAAGCGAAAGAATGCGGAAATATCGCTCAATCGCGAAATAACATTTTTAAAACAATTAATGGAAACAATCCCTGAAGCAATATGCTATATTGATAACGAGGGGTATATCAAGTTATGCAATAAAGCATTTGAAAACTACCTTTCCTCTGATATCGGCCAAATCAAAGAATGTAAATTATTCGACTGTATATCAGATATATCGCTTAGGGGAGATTTAGAACTAGAAGGTTCTCATTTAACATCAGATGGTGAATTCAAAGCAAGTCAACATCTTTTTCAAGATAGAAACGGAAGAATTCATTATTTGAAAATTAATAAAAAACAGGTCACAAATGGTGACGGCACGTTGGGTTTTCTCATAGTTATGACCGATATTACACAATTAGTTCGGATGCAGGAATCCTTGAGAGGGCAAAAAAGACGATTAGAATTAACGTTGGCGCGAAGTAAAGTTGCTTACTACGAACGAAACATTAAAACGGGCGAGTTGCAATTGAACCCTCTTGCTTATGAGATTTTAGGATATGATAAAGAAGAGATTAAATCAATATCTCAATTTAGAGAACTTGTACATCCAGATGATCGTCAATCATATGAATTAGCTATAAAGCAGGCATTGGAACAAGATAGGGGTATTTACAACAACAAATTCAGGATAAGGAAGAAAAATGGAACATATATGTGGGTTGAGACCACAGCTGTTGTAACCGAACACGATCTCGAGGGAAGGCCTTTGTTCCTAGCGGGAATATTTTGGGATATAACCGATGATAAAATTAGAGAAATGAAAACAAAGCAATTAATTGAAGAACTTTATGCAAGCTCTACAGTAGATGCCTTAACTGGTGCTTTGAACAGAAAGGGATTACAGGACAAGCTGTCCGATTTGATAACCAAGTGCCGGGATTATGGAAAAGATATCAGTATTTTTTTATTTGATATTGATGGTTTCAAACTGATAAATGACGCTTACGGCCATCTGGTAGGAGATTTAGTGCTGAAAGAGTTGAGTGAAACCGTCAGGAAAACTATAAGAGAAGATGATGTATTCGTTAGATGGGGTGGAGATGAATTTTTACTTATTTCAATGATATCGTTAAACCAAGCTTTGCACATTGCCCATAGGTTAAGGAAAAAAGTGGAAAGTCGCTTATTCTCGGGTATGCACGTAACTATTAGCATCGGAATATCCCAATATTTGCCCGACGAACCCTTTGAAAGAGCAATAGAAAGAGCCGATAAAGCCTTGTACAATTCAAAATCCAGAGGCAAAAACACGGTTTCTGTGGAACGAAGATAGATCTTGCTCTTTGCATCTGCATGAAGATGTTTACTGGCATTTGCAAGTTACTTTGAAGGGAGGAGGCATTTTGAGAATGTTGGACAAAAGAAAGATACGGGAAATTTCGAAGGATCTTCAAAAGAGAGGAATCGATGCTTTTCTTTTGGGTCCAGGAGACGACTTGGAGTACCTTAGCGGGCTTAAAACTGGTGAGTGTGAGCGATTCAAAGGGCTGTTTATTTTGGCCGACGGCGGTTATTTTTGTATTACGCCCCATCTTTATTTAGAAGAATTTGAGGCGGCATTCGGCAGTGAGGCGCCCATTTATGTGTGGAATGACAAAGATTGGTTTTATCCTGTTTTAGCAAAGGCAATGAACGATTTTAACCTAAACGATAAGAAACTTGCCGTCAACTTTGGAGTTAGAGCCGTGGACGCCATAGAGATTTCCGATCGACAGGGGGTAAAGTTATTAAACGGTTGGCATTTTTTGGAGAGAATGAGAATAATTAAAAGCCCTTCGGAGATAGACAAGCTTGAAAGGGCAACGCAGATTTCCGACGCAGCTTTTAGAGAACTTTTAGGCTTTATAAAACCGGGATTGACCGAGGGAGAGATAAAGAAAAAACTGATAGAGCTTTTTGAAGAGCATGGAGCAGATGGTCCTGCATTTGATGTCATAGTTGCGCGTAAGGAGAACGCCTCAAAACCTCATTACAACGGCACTAAAGGCGTTATAGAAGAACGGGATCTGGTGCTTATTGACTTTGGATGTAGATATGAAAGTTATTGTTCTGACACCACTCGGACGATCTTCGTCGGGGAACCGTCAAATAAAGAAAAGAATCTTTATGAAGTAGTATTAAATGCCCAGGAAGCAGGAGAAGCTGCCGTGAGGCCCGGAGTCCTGGCCGAAGAAGTGGATAGAGCTGCAAGAAGTGTAATAGAAGACGCAGGATACGGTGAATACTTCAATACCCGCCTCGGTCATGGTATAGGCGTTGCAATCCATGAAGCGCCTTACATTATGGAAGGTAATAAAACACCTTTGGAACCGGGAATGACTTTCAGTATAGAGCCCGGTATTTATATACCAGGCAAAATTGGCATTCGCATAGAAAATATCGTACTCGTTACAGATGACGGATGCAGGTCGCTTTGTAAACTTCCCAAGGATATTATCGTCATTTGACAGTTATCTGATAGAACTTTATATTTTATACAGTAGTTAAAAAAATCATTTAATAATTCTGAGGAGGTGTTGTTATCATGAGCAAGAGATGGGGTAGAGTAATTGCGTCGATTATTGTCATCGCACTCCTGGCCGGTTTTGCTGTCTCCGGTGTTGCCTGTGCCGAGGAGAAGGTAATAAAGATCGGCACGCTTTTTCCTTTAACCGGGCCTGTGGCCTTGGCGGGACAGAGGTGTAAGGCCGCAGTTGAAGCTGCAGTTGAAGTGATAAACAACTCCTATCCGGACATTCCTGTTCCTTTAGCTGATCAAGAGGGCATTTTGGATGGATATAAAATCGTTTTAATCCACGCCGATCATCAAGGGAAGCCCGATGTAGGTAAAAGCGAAGCGGAACGCCTCTTCGACCAGGAAGGTGTTTTCGCAATAATAGGAAGCTATAACAGCGCTGTAACTAAACCGGCAAGTATGGTCGCCGAGAGAAGAAAGAGGATATTTATGTGTGGTGCATCGAGTTCAGCCGAACTTACTAAGAGGGGTACGAGATATTTCTTCCGTATTGCTCCTACTGACGAGACCGAATCCATCGAGTTCGTGAATTTCATTAAGTGGCTTAACGAAACTGAAGGAACAAATTACAAGACCTTCGGAGTTATTTATGAAAACACCGAATTTGGAAAGCATGCTGCGCAGGAGGCCAAAAAGGCTATCGAAGAAGCCGGCTTCGAATATGTTGCAGACGTAGCTTTCAATCCTGGAGCTACAAACCTCAACAGCGAGGTACAGATGCTGAAAGGAAAAAACCCCGATGTCGTGTTTGGTGCATGTCTGGGCGCAGACTACATACTCTGGATAAAAACTATGAAACAACTTTCTTGGCTTCCTAAAGTAAGTTTAAACTACTGTTCAGGTTATCAAGATCCATTAATTGCACAGCAGCTCGGTGGCGATGGAGATTATTTTATGGGTACCACCGGATATTCTCCGGAACTGGCAGAACTAATGCCAGCTGTAGCTCCTGTTGAAGAAATATATAAATCTAAAATAGATCCTCCCGTTCCCTTTGATAGCGATAGCATTCAAGAGGCAGTGGCAATGCTTGTACTGGCCCAGGCTATCGAAAAAGTTGGCTCTCTTGATACGGAAAAAATAGTCGATGCCCTCTATGCCAACGAGTGGGATTCACCGCTTTCCTTGGGTGGAAAAGTGGCATTTGCCCCGGGCGGTCAAAACATAAAGGCCATGAGCACAATTACCCAATTAATTGGCGGAGAATATCGAAGGGTATTTCCTGAGGAATTTGCAAATGCCGAACCAGTAGTTCCTATGCCATCCTGGGACCAACGTAAATAGCGATCAATTGCATAGAATTTGGGAAGAGGGTTTCTTGAAGCCTTCTTCCCAAATTTTAGATTGAAGGAGGAATTGCCGATGGCAATATTCCTGCAGGTAGTATTGGACGGACTGCTTAATGGAATGTTGTATGCGTTAATAACAGTTGGATTATCTCTGATTTGGGGTGTAATGGACGTTATAAATTTTGCCCATGGAGAATTTTTGATGGTGGCCATGTATGTGACTTATTGGTTGGGTTTTTTAATGAATGTCGATCCTTTGATTTCATGGATTGCTTCTGCGGCATTTGTATTTATTTTATCTGTTATTGTCTACAAGTTGGTTATAAGTCCACTCATTGGTAAGCCCCCTCTTTCCGCTCTTCTTGCCACTTTTGGGTTGTCGATGCTCATTAAAAACATATGTTTGAACAGATTTTCACCAAATTTTAAGTTGTTGTCGGACACGTATTTGGGGGGCAGAGTCATACCCATGGGAGATTTAATTCTCCCTCTTCCTCAGCTTGTCATTGCGATCGTTTCCTTAATAGTCATCACATGCATATACCGATTTATGACCCGAAGCAGAACGGGATGGGCGATACAGGCCACTGCCATGGACAGGGATGCGGCTGAACTAATGGGCATAGATACCAGCAAAATCTACGCTTTAGTATTTGGCATTGGAGGGGCCTGTGTCGGTATAGCAGGAGGATTGCTTCCCATGTATATGCCTGTGCATCCTGAGGCAGGAAGCCTTTTTAGTTTGATAGCCTTTGTTTGCGTTGCGTTAGGCGGGTTTGGCAGCATTGTGGGGTCGTTGTTGGCGGCAATACTTGTCGGATTGGTAGAGGCTTTAGTCGGATTTTATGTAGCTCCTATATTTAAGTATGTGGCAGTTTTTGGACTTTATTTGATCGTTATATTAATAAGGCCTAAGGGTTTATTCGGGTGGTGATCGGTCGGATGAGTTGCACAAAAAGAGGCAGGAAATTGTGGTATGGCGTTCTTCTCCTTATTGCAGTTTTGCCATTAATTCCAGGACCGCTTCAAAGCCCTTTTGCTCAACATGTACTTGTTTTAACCTTGCTTTTTGCATGTATGTCTCAAGCTTGGAATATTTTGGGTGGTTATTGTGGGCAGGTTTCATTTGGCCATTCGGTCTTTTTTGGGATCGGCGCTTATGGAGCTGGCATGGCAGTGGTAACTTACGGTCTTACGCCATGGCCTGGCGCAATAATCGGTGCATTACTCGCAGCGATTGTGTCGCTCATTATAAGTTATCCCTGTTTCAGGCTCAAAGGGCATTATTTTGCCATTGCTACTTTTGCAATAGTAGAAATATTTAACCGACTATTTATGGTTTGGTACTGGGTAGGTGGGGCTCTTGGTCTAGATTATCCCATAATAGAAGAAGGTTGGAAGAATTTCATGTGGTTTCAGACTAAAACTCAGTATTATTACGGTGCTTTTGGACTATTTATCTTGATTTTTTCCTTTGTGCGCTGGATGGAAGCCAATAAATTGGGCTATTACTTGAAAGCCGTTAGGGACGGGCAGGAAGCCGCTGAGGCATTAGGCGTTAACAGCACGGCTGTTAAATTGACTGCGATAGCTATTTCTGCTTTTTTGGCGGCTTTATGCGGAGCCTTTTTTGTGCAGTACAACTTGAGGGTCGATCCGCCAATGGTCATGTCGCTCGATATGTCCATGAGGTTTGTATTGATAACGATCCTCGGAGGATTGGGAACTTTTTGGGGGCCCTTGCTTGGAGCAGCCATACTAATTCCCTTGCAGGAGTATAGTCGTGCAATGTGGGGCGGGTTGGGCGGAGGAGTCGACCTGATAATATTCGGAATTTTGATTGTTCTCATCGTAACTCGTCAACCGAAGGGCGTTATGGGTTTCATAAATTTGTTGACTACACGTTTCAAAGCAACAAAGGGAGGCGATGATTGATGGCTTTGCTGGAAGTGCGTAACCTAATCAAGAAATTCGGCTCCCTTGTTGCTAACAATGACGTATCCTTTGATGTCGAAGAGGGTGCTATAGTTGGACTAATTGGGCCCAATGGTGCAGGGAAGACGACCCTTTTTAATTGTATCTCAGGAGTTTACAAACCGACTTCCGGAAAGGTCTTTTATGAGGGCACCGATATAACAGGTTGGCCTCCTCATAAAGTTGCTCGCTTGGGAGCAGTTAGGACATTTCAGGTTGTACGTCCTTTGATTGATATGACCGTCTTCGACAATATATTAGTCGGTGCTTTTTTAAAAACCTCCAAACTTGAAGTTGCTTCTGAAATAGCGGAATCTTGCCTAAAAATGTGCCATCTTGATGATCACAGGGATAAAAAAGCGGGAAGCCTCACTATTGGCTTAAAAAAACGCCTGGAGTTGGCTAGAGCCATGGCTACGCAGCCGCGCCTCTTGATGCTCGATGAAGTGATGGCCGGGTTGACTGGCACAGAACTAAAAGAAGCCGTTGATGTAATTAAGGACATTAAATCGAGAGGGATCACATTGTTGGTTGTAGAGCATATTATGGAGGCAATTATGCCTATTGCAGACAAAGTCGTTGTATTGGATAGTGGGGTGAAGATAGCGGAAGGGCCACCCAGCGAAGTAGTTCAGGACGAAAGAGTTATAGCTGCATATTTAGGAGAGAAGTTTAGCAAACGACTTAGGGAGATGAAGGCGTGATGACTGACTTTGCGCTGGAAGTGAGGGACCTATACGCAGGGTATGAGGGGGTACCTGTGCTTCATGGTATTTCATTTGAAGTAAAAGAGGGCGAGATAGTTGCGATTGTTGGAGCAAATGGCGCAGGCAAGACGACCACCTTGCGTACTGTTTCAGGCTTATTACGCCCAAAAAGCGGCTTTGTAAAATTTTACGGGGAAGATGTAACTGGACTTCCCGCTCATGTAATGGTTAGAAAGGGCCTTACCTATGTCCCTGAGGGCAGAAGGATCTTTGGCAAGCTTTCTGTTAAAGAAAATCTGGAACTTGGAGCTTTTAAAGAAGAGAGCGGAGAAGTCGTTGAGCAGCGTTTAGAATGGGTTTATTCTTTGTTTCCTATATTAAAGGAAAGAATTAATCAAAAGGCTGAAACCATGAGCGGTGGGGAGCAACAAATGCTTGCCATTGCAAGAGGGCTCATGAGTGCGCCAAAGGTAATACTTTTAGATGAATTGAGTTTAGGCTTGCAGCCTAGTTTGGTCGAAAAGGTATTACAGATTGTTACCGAAATAAGACGATACGGAGTAACGGTGTTATTAGTTGAACAGCGTGTCCTCGAAGCTTTGGAGATTGCCGATAAAGGTTACGTAATCCAATCCGGCAGGGTTGTTATGTCAGGCTCATCGAAAGATCTCCTCGAGAGCGAAGAAATAAAGCGAGCATATCTGGGTATGTAAAATCACTCATTTTAAAGAAAAGATATAAAAAACATTTTTTTAGAATACAGACAAGGAGGCCGAATTTATTTTAAAAAGGCCTTCTTGTATTCTTATGAAGTGAACAAAGGAACGATTTGCAACTTTAATATATCCACCAAACCCTTGTCAGTTATCTTCAAAGCAGGGCTTACAGGCAAAGTGATGGTGCAGATACTCATGATCGGATTGCTAGATTTAAATCCGTGGTTTAGCAGAGCATCTTTTATGGCGGCGCTTGCTCGGGCTACCTCGTAGGCGCAATTTTCGCTGAGCAATCCTCCAATAGGAAGGTGCAAACAAGCCTTAGTCTCTCCTTCTGATACAAAGACCATACCGCCTTGAGATTTTACGACCCAATTTGCGGCTGTTGTCATGTCTCTTACGTTGTCACCAATGACCAAAAGGTTGTGGTGATCATGGGCATAGCTGCTTGCAAAAGCCCCACCCCTGATCACATTACCTCCCACTAAGCCAAGAGCGTAACTATCGCCGCCATATCGATTTATCACAGCTACCATATTTAGTCCGGCATCTTGCCACAAAAGCTTGCCTCCTCTCACTGGGACGTCGATGAAAATTTCTTTTGTAGATGTGTTTGCTGGATTTTTTTCTATCACCCTGCATCTCTGGAAGCCCTCTTTTATTGGCGGTTCTATACGAAATAGCCTCTCTTCTATTGGTAGAGTGTTAATAGTCCTATAGAACTTATCGTTGAAGGATTTATCTAAGGGATCAAGGGTACATGAGTTATTTGTTGAAGAATACGCTATTTCTCCCTTCTTCATAACCCACGATATGGGAAGATCTTTGCTTCGTTCACTGAGAAAAACTATATCTGCAATCTTGCCAGGTGCGATAGCACCTCTATCGCGGAAGCCCATTCTCATGGCAGGGGATAAAGTAGTGGCAATGATGGCAGACTCAAAAGGCAACCCCTTTTCTATTGCTAGTTTCATCAGAAAGTCTAAATGGCCTGCTTTGGTAAGCTTATCAGGAGGCACGTCATCAGTCACAAGTGAGAATCGCCCATCACATCCTTGATTTCTTAAAACTGCCATGTTGTCTACAGTAATTGAGCTTTCCTGCAACTCAACAAACATGCCCATTCTTAAACGATCCTCTAAGCCCTCTGGACTTTGCATGCAGTGGTCGGAGCCCACTCCTGTAAACAACACCTTTGACAGCTCAAATCCTTTAATTGATGGGACGTGTCCTTCTACGGCCAGAAAAGGATAGTGTTCGTGCATATATCTGACAAAATCCATAGCACGACACTCCCGAAGCTGCATTAAATCGGTATAATTCATCACTTCGCCAAGGCATATCATCCTTTTTGGCTCAGAGCTAAGCAAAGTTTCGATTTCTTTAAGGCCTATTTTGCCTCCTGTGCTTTCAAATTCGCTACTGGTGGAAGGAACAGAACTTGGTATGCCGTAAAAAATATCTATGGGTGCTCCTTCGTCAGCTTCTATCATTCCTTTGATGCCTTCAACGCCAAGTACGTTTGCCATTTCATGGGGTTCGCTTACTACGGTTGTGGTTCCGTGAGCAACTACGGCACGGGCGAAGTTAAGCGGAGTTAAAAAGCTACTTTCGATGTGCATATGGATGTCAATTAATCCCGGAATTAGAGCCCCACCCCGGCAAGATATACGCCTTAAAGGTTCAAATTCTATAGATGAGGAATCGCCCACGAATAGGACTTTACCGTCGAGGATTGCTACATCAGCAGTGAACCACTTTTTTAGGTAAACATTAAACACTTCCCCATCAGTCAGTAAGCAATCTATTCTCATTTTTTCATCTCCTCATGTGATTTCGGCCTGGGTCAAAGTGTAGCTAAGACTGTGGTCAAGGTTTAATAAGAGACTTTGTATGTACCTAATGTATAACTAATGTGTAAAAATAACATACCATTAAAAATGCTACTATATAAAGGCTCCAGTGGACCTCACGTACTCTACCACTAACGAGCTTTAGAAAGGCATATGCTATAAGCGCTGCAGCGACGCCATTTCCTGAATTGAAGCTGAATATTGTAAGCACAATACATATGAAAGCCGGAAAGTACTCAGTAAAATCGTCGTAATCTATTCGAGCCATTGACTTGAGCATGGTTATTCCGATGTAAATAAGGGCCGGTGCTGCTGCCGCTGACGGGATCATTAATGCCAATGGCGATAAAAAGAACGTAATCATGAATGCGCAAGCTGTGACCAGCGCTGTCAATCCTGTCCGGCCTCCAGCGGCAACGCCGGCAGAGCTTTCAAGATAAGTAGTCATAACTGGACAAGAAAACAAACCTCCAAAAGTTGTTGCGCAACTATCCACATGAAAACATTTTTCTATACCAGGCAAATTGCCTTTTTCATCTAAAAACCCACCCAGTGAACCTACGCCTAATACTGTGCCTAATGTTGAAAAGAAATCCGGAATAAAAAAAGCCAGCAGAAAAGGTAGGTATTGAACTTTCATTGCACCTAAAAGGTCAACTTTAAATGCCAGAGGAGCAATACTATCGGGTATCGTGATTATTGAAGATGGAATTTCCGTTATACCCAAGGGAATTCCTATGATGGTGGCTAATATAATGGAAAGTATTATCCCACCTTTAACCTTTCTGCTCTCGAAAAAGAGTATAAAAAGGAAGCCAATTAACGCTAATGCAACCTTCGATTGGGCTAGATTCCCAAAGCTTAAGACATTTTTGCTGGCATCAGCTACGATTATTCCTGCTTGGCGAAATCCAATACATGAAATAAATAAACCGATTCCCGCTCCTAGGGCTATTTTTACGCTGGGTGGGATAATTTTTACTATAAAATCTCTCACTCCAAGGAAGCTCACGGCCATAAATATCAAACCGCTCAATACTATGATGCCCGAAGCTACGGGAAGAGGCACACCTCCCTTTAGAAGGGTGAGGCTGAATATAGCTACACTTCCCATTCCCGGACCTAGGGCGAAAGGCCTGTTGGTGTAAAGAGCCATAGCCGCTGTCGTAATAACTGTCATTAATACCACAACGCTTAAAACGGAACCTCTTGGCAACCCTCCTTCAGCCAACATAGCAGGCACGACCGCTACGATGTATGCCATTGTCGCGAAGGTCGTAAGCCCCGCGATAACTTCTGTCTTGACGTTAGTATGATTTTCTTCGAGGTGGAAATATCTATACAACCAGTTGTTAGACTCTTTACCCATGATTCTCTCTCCCTTCTCCGGATGAAAATATGATTAAATGTTGAAGTATATTATTTTATTATTATCTAATAAAGTAATCCTATTATATTTATACTTCCAGATCAATATTGTCGATGAGCCTAGTTTTTCCAACATATACCGCAGCTGCAAGCAACACTTTTCCCTTTATTGCGGATAAATCCGATATGTCATCCCCGTTTACAACCTCTACGTAGTCCACGCGAATGCCTGGCGATGATGCCAGTATACTTGTGATATGCCTCTTTACTTTTTGAGGGTCAGTCTCGCCTTGAATTATCATATTTTTCCCTGCAGACAAAGCCCTAGGGAGGGCAAGGGCCTGGACTCTTTCTTCCGAAGACAGATAGGTGTTGCGAGAGCTAAGTGCTAAACCGTCCTCCTCTCGGACTATGGGGCAGGTTATGATCTTTACGGGAACGTTTAAATCGGTAACCATTTTTCTGACGATAATGGCCTGTTGGGCGTCCTTTTGTCCGAAGTAGGCACGGTCAGGCTGAGTAATGAGAAAAAGCTTCAATACAACGGTTGTTACTCCCTTGAAATGTCCTGGTCGCGACATTCCGCACATCTTCTCGACCATAGGACCGTTGACTTCTACGTAAGTGCAATATCCTTGCGGGTACATTTCCTCGCTTGTGGGACCGAAAACGTAATCAACCCCTGCCGATTCTGCCAGTTTGTTATCATGATCTGGGTCGCGAGGGTAAGTGGCAAAGTCCTCCTTGGGGCCAAATTGGAGAGGGTTTACGAAGTTGCTCATTATTATGATGTCATTTTCCCGCCGGGCTGCCTTGATCAGGTTTAGATGTCCTTCGTGAAGATAGCCCATGGTGGGCACTAAGCCTATGCTCTTGCCTTCCCGTTTAAGGCACAGTGATATCGCTTTCATGTCGGCGATCCTTTTTATGACTTCCATAGGATAAAATCACCCTCTTTGATTTCTTAATTTTTGGCTCTATAACAATGCTCAGGTCCGGGAAAAGACCCTTCTGCTACCTCTTTTTTGAAGGTTGTCAGAGCCTCTATGATAACGTCGTGCAGGTTGGCATATTGTTTAACAAACTTTGCCACCTTTCCGCCGCTGACTCCAAGCAAGTCGTGCAATACCATTACCTGGCCATCACAATGGGGTCCAGCCCCGCAGGACAGCGTAGGAATTCTAAGGCGGTTGGTCACTTCTTTGGCCAATTCGGTGGGAATGCACTCAAGGACGACGGCAAAGGCCCCCGCTTCTTCCAGGATCATAGCATCCTCGATCAGGTGTTGTGCTGCTTGTTCGGTTTTCCCTTGGACGCGATATCCGCCGAAGACGTTGACCGATTGCGGCGTAAGGCCCAAGTGAGCCATTACCGGAATTCCTGTTTCTGTTAAAGCGTGGACTATCTCTGCGCGTTCCCTGCCTCCTTCCAGTTTCACGCAGTGAGCCCCGGCTTCTTTTAGGTAGCGGCCAGCATTCCATACGGCCTCAGCTATGGTAGTCTGATAATAAAGAAAGGGCAAGTCCCCCACGACCATGGCCCTGTTTGTCCCCCTAGCAACAGCCCTGGTGTGGTGCAAGCTTTCCTCAAGGGTTACAGGGAGCGTATTTTCATATCCTAACACCACGTTCCCCAGGGAATCCCCAACTAACAGGATATCAATACCCGCCTCGTCAAGGAGCTTGGCTGTGGGATAGTCGTAAGCCGTAAGCAAGGTAATCTTTTCTCCTCTTTCCTTCATTTCTAGCAGTGATCCTACTGTAACACGCGACATCATAAACCCTCCAATCTTGATTATTTAAGAAGCGCGCGCAGCTTGTCTGCCTGCTCCTCATTTATCGTCCCCTTCTTAAGGGCAACCTCAACCGTTACGAGGCCAAGGGTTTTATAAACGCCTAAAAATTGAGGCAAGTCTTTCATGGCTTCCAGATGTTTTGACACAGTGCTTATGTCTCCTCTGGATATGGGCCCCGTAAGGGCACCTGTAATCCCAAGTTTTCTTACATTCTCAAGGGTTCCCTCTATCAGAGGAGGAAAAACCTGCAGCCCGACATCATTCGGTACGCCTGCGGTGTCTAAAAGTTCTTGAGTAACGCTTAAAAGTCCCACCACGTAATTGCTTGCTATAGAGGCAGCGGCATGGTAGAGCACTTTCGAGTCCGACTTTAGGATGAAGTGCTTTCCCTTCAACTTTTTCACAATTTCCTTGGCAAAATCGTATCCGCCTTCGTCGCCTTCGATGCTGAAATAACTGCCAGGGATGAGGACGATGGCTTGATCTACGGAAGCAAAGGACTGGATAGGATGGACGGAAAGAATAACAGCCCCGACTTCGGCACATGGAGATAACAATGAAGAGGTATGTGCACCGCTCATATGAACCATGATTTGCCCGGGGCGGATTGCTTTTTGTCTGGCGAGGTCTGCGGCAACCGAAGCGATGGCATCGTCAGATGTGGTGATAAAAAGCACATCCGATTTATAGGAGAGTTCTTTGGGAGTAAAAACTGAAACTCCAAGGCGCAATGCAAGTTTTCGTGCTGAAGTTTGCGACCTGCTGGCCACTCCTGCTATTTCGTAACCTGCCTGTTTAAGCAAAATTGCCATGGCCGAACCAACCTTGCCGGCACCGATAAAGCCCAGTTTCAAAGCAAACACCTCTTTAAGGACATCACTTTAAGATCAAGGGATATTTTATGCCGTCTAACTAATGATTAACAACACTTACTTGGTAGTTATAGAACTTTACGATCACGATTTATTTTTCGACTGAAGCATGCTATTTACCTTAAATAAATTGTTTTGGATTATAGCATGGATTTATCTTATGAACAATCTAATGCCATCGGACGCCATATGCGCATATCAGGAAACACTTTAAGAAATGCTATTTCAGGTGGTTTTATCTTTGTCCCGGTTGACAATATTTTTGCGAAGCATTATTAAACTTGTAAGTATATTGAAGAAAAATTCTTCAAGGTGAGTATTTTTTGCTAAAAAAGGAGTGATCAGTGATGAGCAGTAAGCCCAAGGTTCTGGTGACCAGTCGCATCCCTGAAGAGGGGATGCGCATGTTGGAGGAACATTGTGATGTCAAAGTCTTCGACTATGAAGGGGTCTTTCCTAAAGATTTGCTTTTAAAGGAAGTCAAGGGGGTAAATGCCATCGTATGCTTGCTTGCCGATAAAATCGATGGCGAGGTGATGGACGCAGCTGACCCTCAGCTAAAAATCATCGCTAACTATGCCGTAGGCTTTGACAATATAGATGTAGAGGCAGCCACAAAGCGTGGCATCATGGTGACTAACACCCCTGGTGTGCTCACCGATACAACGGCAGATCTAGCATGGGCATTGATTCTAGCCACGGCTCGCAGGGTAGTTGAGGGCGATAAATTCCTGCGTCAGGGGAAGTTCAAAGGATGGAAGCCGATGCTTCTTTTGGGCACCGACGTACATCATGCGACGCTTGGCATCATCGGCTTTGGAAGCATCGGAAGGGCAGTAGCACGGAGGGCAATGGGGTTCGACATGAATGTCATATATTACAGCGCCCATAGAACCTCCGAAGAGGTGGAAAAGAAGTTAAACGCTGAATATAGGTCGCTTGATGACCTGCTTAGGGAGGCCGATTTTATATCTATTCATGTGCCCTTAACCAAAGAAACCAGACATCTGATCGGCGAGCGAGAGCTAAAGATGATGAAAAAGGAAGCCTACCTCATAAACACTGCGAGGGGACCCATCGTTGACGAAAAGGCCTTGGCGAAGGCGCTGAAAGAAGGTTGGATCAGGGGAGCCGGCCTTGACGTCTTTGAGCGAGAACCAGGGGTGGATCCCGAGCTTCTTGAGCTTGAAAACGTGGTCCTGCTGCCGCACCTAGGTTCAGCATCATACGCCACTCGCGCCAAGATGGCCACCATGGCGGCAGAAAATGTCATTAAAGTGCTCAAAGGAGAAGTACCGCCTAATTTAGTAAATTCCGAAGTTGTGAAACGCAGTTGATAATATTACATAGAAAGGACTTAAAGAGGTATTGAGCAAGCTATAGTGTAGAATCTTGCTGTGTTCATTTGGGGCCAAATGCCATATGAAGAGTTGCTTATTGATGGCTTCAATCAGTCTGTAAACGTTTTGTCGTTGACATCAATTTATGTCGGATATATAATCTTCCCGCTCAGGTTTTGTTATTGCTAAAGGCTTTGAGCGGGGAGATTTTTTATGGCAGATAAGTGTGAGGATTTTTTGAAGTCTCGAATCGAGATGAGCTTGCTTTACGATATCTATGGCGGTCTTTTGACCGATAAGCAGAGAAAAGCCTTTGAGCTTCACGAAATGTCCGATTGGTCTTTATCTGAGGTAGCTGATGCCATAGAGGTTAGCCGACAGGGGGTTTTTGAGCTCCTTCAACGTGCGCGAAAGAGGTTGGTTGAAATAGAGGAAGTAGTGGGTTTTAAACGAACCTTAGTTGCTCTTGAGGAATATAAGAAAAATCTGGAAAAATTGTTAGATCAGCACGAAAAAGAACTTTCGGAAGAATTTAAATCGAAAATGTCAGAATTGCTTTCGGAATTGAGAAAGATAGGTGATCAAGATGTTTGATTCCTTGAAGGAACGGCTGGAATGGATATTTTCCAAGTTAAGAGGCAAGGGGAGACTTACTGAAGAAGATATCAATGATGCACTTCGCGAGGTCAGAAGAGCGCTCCTCGAGGCGGATGTAAACTACAAAATAGCAAAGGATTTGGTAGAACGCATTAAAGAACGTTGCCTGGGACAGGAAGTCTTGTCGTCGATAACCCCAGCGCAGCAAGTGTATGCCGTCGTATATGAAGAGCTTTGCAACCTGATGGGTGGCAAGAAAGAAAGGCTAAATTTCGCCGCTAAACCGCCATCGGTATTTATGTTGGTCGGATTACAAGGTTCCGGTAAGACCACCACGGCAGTAAAACTGGCGCTGAAGATATCTGACAGCCACAAACCTATGGTCGTGGCCTGTGATCTACGTCGTCCTGCTGCTGTAAAACAGTTGAAAGTACTGGCTGAAAAAGCTCGTATACTTTTTTTCGGTCCCGAAGAGGCTGGTTCGGGCAACGTGATGGATGTGACTAGAAAGGCTTTGAGCTATGCCGATGCTCATTTGATTGATGTCATAATATTTGATACTGCAGGACGTTTACATATTGACGATGACCTTATGACAGAACTGGAGCAAATGCATAAACTTCTGGATCCCAATGAGGTGCTTTTAGTTATCGATTCCATGACGGGTCAGGAGGGAGTCAACGTAGCCGAGGCCTTTAAAGAAAAAGCTGGCATAACGGGTGTGGTTTTAACCAAGCTCGATGGAGACGCTCGCGGAGGTGCCGCTCTTGCTGTAAAGGCAGCCACAGGTGTTCCAATTAAGCTCGTTGGGGTAGGAGAACACCTGGAAGATTTGGAGGAGTTTGACGCTACACGAATGGCCCAACGTATACTTGGAATGGGAGATATGGAGGGCCTGCTCGAAAAAATACAGAAATCTGGCGACACCAAAGAAATTGAACGAGTTCAAAAAAACCTCCAAGACAACAGGTTTACCCTTGATGATTTGTTGGTCCAGCTTAGACAAATTCAAAAGTTAGGACCACTTGACAAGGTTATGGATATGCTCCCTCTTCCGGGAAAGGTTAAGTCTCAAGTGTCAGATATAGATTTCAGGCGCATTAAACATGTCGAAGCTGTCATACTCTCGATGACGCCGGAAGAAAGAAAGAAACCCGAGATTATAAAGGGAAGCAGAAAAAGAAGAATTGCAAGCGGTTCCGGTACGAGTGTTCAAATGGTAAATCAAGTTTTAAAACAATACGAGCAAATGAAGGAGATATTTAAGCGCTTTGGAAAGGGTAAGGGCAAATTCAAGGGCCTTAAACTTCCAAAGGGATTATTTTAGGAGGTGTAATATATGACAGTTAGAATCAGGTTGGCTCGTCATGGGCGAAAAAAAAGGCCATTTTACAGGTTGGTTGTGGCGGATTCCCGTTCGCCCAGGGATGGAAAGTTCATTGAAATGATAGGCACCTACAATCCCTTGACCGATCCCGCAGATGTTAAGGTGAACGAGGAAAGGGCAATGTATTGGCTTAAAGTGGGTGCTCAGCCTTCTGAAACGGCCAGGTCGCTTTTGCGAAAAGTCGGAGTGTGGGATAAATTCATTGAAAGCAAGAAGGCTTGATGTAAATGGCAGATTATGCTGAATTGATAAGAACAATAGTATCCCGGTTGGTTACCAAGCCGGACGACGTTGATGTAAGACAAGAAATCGAGGATGGAAAGGTTAAAGTGTCTATAAAAGTGAACCCGGAAGATATGGGTCGTGTCATCGGTAAATCTGGAGCCACAATCAAGTCAATACGCGTTATAGCCAAGGCAGCGGCCATCAAATCCAAAGATAAAATAGATGTAGTGGTTGAGGAGTAACCAAAGAGGTGAGATGGCATATGTGTTCTGAGGAGTTGGTTACCGTAGGCCGAATTGTGGGGGCTCACGGCATAAAAGGAGAGTTACGGCTTTTGCCTTTAACGGACTTTCCTGAGCGTTTTAAAGATATGGATTACCTAGATGTCTATCGCCCCAACGGTTCTTTTTGGTGCCGACTCACTATAAATTCGATACGGGAGCATGTTGGCAAGGGGCAATTTATCGTAGGTGTAGACGAGATAGTCGATAGGGATGCTGCTGAAAGTCTGCGCGGCGGTCTTGTAATGGTCAGGCCTCAAGAAAGAGTGGAACTTCCCGATGGGTTTTACTGGATTGACGATTTACTTGGACTTACTGTCGTCGATTGCGATACGGGCAACAATCTGGGTACTTTGGTGGAAATCATGTCAACGGGGAGCAATGATGTTTATGTTGTAGAAACGGAAAAGGGAAAAAGGCACATGCTTCCGGCGATATCAGAAGTTGTAAAAGAGATCAATATCGATAACGGTTTTGTAAGGGTGCATTTGCTGGAAGGATTGTGGGAATAGTGCGCTTTTCTGTAGTGACTGCTTTCCCGGAGTACTTTGAAGCTTTTTTGAACACGAGCATTATAGGAAGGGCCGTCAAGGAGGCAAAAATTGAGGTCGAGATCGTTAACTTAAGGGATTACGCCTCGAACCGATATGGTCAAATAGACGATTACTCCTATGGCGGTGGCGGAATGGTTATAATGCCCGAACCTCTTTACAAGGCTTTAGAAGATATCAAATCCGCCGGTTCTTGCGTTGTATATCCTTCGCCCCAGGGGGTGGTGCTGACTCAGGACCTGGTGGAGGCGTTGACTAAGAAGGATCACATCGTGTTAATATGCGGTCACTATGAGGGAATTGACGAGCGCTTCGTCGAAAAATGTGTGGACCTTGAAATATCCATAGGGGATTACGTTTTAACGGGCGGAGAACTGCCTGCGATGGTCATAATTGACGCCATTTCTCGCCTTATTCCGGGAGTGGTCGGAAAGGAAGAGGCGGTGTTGGAGGATTCCTTTTATAAGGGAATGTTGGATTATCCCCATTACACGAGGCCGGTTAATTGGCAAGGTCTGGGAGTTCCAAAAGAGCTTACGTCGGGAAATCATCAAGAGGCTGCAACATGGAGAAGAAGGGAGGCCGCTGTCAGAACGCTTAGGCGTCGCCCCGATCTTTTGTCCAGGGCTGGAATTAGGCCCTATCTGACAAAAGGGGTTTATTTAATGTTAGCGCACTATCCTGTGTTAAATAAAAGCGGTAATGTGGTCGCTTCTGCGGTAACAGGCCTCGACCTTCACGATATTAGCAGAAGTTGCATGACCTTCGGGGTAGATAAGTTTTTGGTGGTTACTCCCCTTAGGTCGCAGCGCGAGATGGTTTCCAAAATAGCAGGACATTGGCAAAAAGCTCATGAGATGGGCCTCAATCCGCTGAGGGCCGAGGCTTTAAACTTGCTTAAGGTCATTGGGTCGATTGACTCAGGTTTGGCTTGGATAGAAAAAAAGGAAAGAGAGAAACCCTTGGTTGTGGCTACGACTGCCAAACAAGTCAAGGGAGCGCTTCCTTATTTGGAGCTTAAAAGAATAGCGCTTGAAAAAGATGTTCCTTTGTGCATTCTCTTTGGCACAAGTTGGGGCCTTGCCGATGAAGTTTTTGACCATGTCGATCTGGTTTTGAAGCCTATAATGGGAGGTAATGGAGAGTATAATCATTTATCCGTAAGGAGCGCAGTAGCTGTTGTGTTGGACCGACTTTTTGGATGGAGATAAAGATTTAAGCGAGGGAGGAAAATAAAAATGGATCCAAGGATTGCATTAGTTGAAAAACAATACCAGAAACGCGAGCTGCCGGAATTCAGGCCCGGTGATACTGTTAGAGTTCACGTGTGGGTAAGGGAAGCCGGCAAAGAGAGAGTTCAGGTTTTTGAGGGTGTCGTGATTGCCAGGAAAAATGGCGGCTTAAGAGAAACGTTTACTGTAAGAAAAGTATCCGGTGGTATTGGTGTGGAAAGGATATTTCCCTTATACTGTCCTAACGTGGAAAAGATAGAGGTCGTTCGCCATGGTAGGGTAAGAAGGGCCAAGTTGTATTATTTGAGAAAACTTTCCGGTAAAGCTGCCCGCATAAAAGAACGCCGCAGATAAACGAGATAATGTTTTGTCTGAAAATCGAAAAAAGGCTTGCATCAATTATGTATGCAAGCCTTTTTTCTAAGCCTAAATTCAATAATTGTGTATAATAGAACAAGTCAGGTATATAATATATGATATGCAATGATAGATAGTTTCGATCCTTAAACTTTGCAAATAGGATCGAGGTACATTAAAAGACGACTGTGGTTAAATATCGAAGGGAGGATTACCATTGAAGAGAATTCTTGTCACGGGCGGAACGGGACAGATCGGTTCAGAGCTGGTGCCTGCGCTTAGGCAAAAATATGGAAGCGATAATGTGGTGTGTGGAGGTCATAGGCGCAACCCGGACCCCGAATTGGCAGAAGGCGGCCCATACGAAGTGGTCAATGTTGTCAATGCAGATGAATACGTCGATGTTGTGAAAAAATATGGCATTAACGTCATATATCACCTGCCGGCCATATTATCCGCAAAGGCAGAAGAAAATCCGATGGGCGCCTGGCACGTAAATGTTACCGGTTTGATAAACGCCCTGGAAATAGCCAGGGAATATAAATGCTCTCTCTTTGTCCCCAGCTCCATCGCTGCTTTTGGACCGAGCTCTCCGAAATGGAAAACCCCACAGGATACTATACAACGACCTCATACCATGTATGGCGTTACCAAAGTGACGGGAGAGCTCTTGTGTGATTATTATTTTCTTAAATATGGCGTGGACACTCGTGGAGTCAGATACCCTGGATTGATTTCTTACAAAACCCTTCCCGGCGGCGGCACGACAGACTATGCCGTTGAAATATTCTACGAAGCCTTAAAAAACAAAAAATATACATGTTATCTAAAAAAAGACACTCGCATGGATATGATGTATATGCCCGATGCTTTAAAGGCTGCCATCGACTTGATGGAAGCCGATCCGTCAAAGCTTGTTCACAGGAATGCCTTTAACATTACGGCTATGGCCTTTACTCCCGAGGAGCTTGTTTTGGAAATAAAGAAACATATACCTGAGTTCGAGATTTACTATGATGTAGATCCTGTAAAACAGGGCATTGCCGATTCATGGCCCGATATGCTCGATGATAGCTGTGCCAGACAGGAATGGGGATGGAATCACGAGTACGATTTGCCAACAATGGTTAAGGATATGCTTGAAAAGCTGTCGAAAAAACTGGGGATACATTATAAGTAATACTTTCATCTAATGATAAAAGCGGGGGCATTGTATTTTTGCCCCCGCTTTTTTGGAAACCTTGAACGTATCCTGAATTTTAATTAAACAAAGCGCTCAAACGTCTTTGTCAGTTTATCCCACGATATGTCGCGATCGTAAAGTGGTTTATCGGAATTTTCATAAGCCGCCAGAGATTCCTCGAAGGTTTTTCTGTTGTTTAGGTATATTACCCCAAGGGGCAATTTATCCGTTTCAAATGCTTTCTCTAAAGCCATCTTTCGGTCGCTTGCATCGTAGTCATCTCCAAGATAATATGTGTTTTCTTTAAACCATTGATAAGTGTTGATTTTGTTAAAGGTAACGCAGGGTTGAAATATGTTGACAAAAGAAAATCCCTTATGGGATATGGCTTTTTTTAGTATCTCTTTTGTTTCTTCTATGTCTCCTGCAAAGGCTTGGGCAACGAAAGAAGCGTCGAGGGATACGGCGAGAGCAATTGGATTCAAAGGCAAGCTTGCCACTCCTTTCGGGGTTGTGGGCGATATGTATCCCATAGGGCTTGTTGGGGAAGCCTGCCCCTTTGTCAAACCGTAAACCCTGTTATCGTGAACGAGAGCTGTTATATCCGGGTTTCGCCTTATTGTGTGAATTATATGGTTTCCCCCTTCAGCATATCTGTCGCCGTCTCCTCCAACGTCTAGGACTACTAGCTTGGGATTGGCTGCTTTTGCCCCAGTAGCGTTCGAAATAGAGCGGCCATGGAGGCCATGAAGAAAGTGGGTATTGACATAGTGATTTAGTTTAGCGGCCTGTCCTATTCCGGAACAGATCAGCACGTCTTGGGGCGTAAGATCGAGCTCGGCCAAGGCTTTTTTGATTGCGTCAAGTATGGGGAAATTGCCACAACCGGGACACCACATTATATCTATAGGGCCAGGAACATCGAACATTCTAACATCTGTCATTTTTATCCCTCCAAACTATACATGCAAACAACGCAGCTTAATTAATAATTCTTCAACCGTAATTTCCATTCCAGAAGATGTCAGTATTCGATGAGATGTTTCAATGCCGGTAAGCAGCTTAATTAAGTTGGCCATTTGAGCCGTAGCGTTCCCTTCTATGTCTACTATAACCTTTGCTCTTTTCAAATAATCTTTTGTAGAGCTATGCAGCGGGAAGGGCTGTCTTATTTGCAAAAAGGCCGTTTTTGGCCTTGAAAATTCCTCCATCGCCTCTTCGATGATATGTTTAGTAGATCCCCACCCTATCAAAAGTACATCGTAATCTACGTCTCCATAAAGCGCAGGCGGAAGAGAGTCTTCCTCTAATCCCTTCAGTTTGCGCATTCTTTTGGCATTCATTTCGCTTCGAATTTGAGGATCTTCATCCATATTTCTTCCCGTCTCCCCATGTTCGTTGCTGTCAAAGGCTATTAGTCCCTCGCCGTAGCCCGGAATGCCTCTTGGCGATACACCATCTTCGGTTATGACATAACGTTTGTATGATTCATCTGTTTTTATGATATGTTTTTCGACCTTAAGGCCTTCGCAAGAGAAAGCGGGAAGGTTATACGACGAGTCTAAAAGATACTGATCGGTGAGGATGAAAACAGGGACCTGATAGTGAGCCGCTAAATTGAAAGCATGCTGTGTCATATAAAAAGCTTCCTGGATCGAACCTGGAGCGAGTATTGCCCGTGGAAATTCGCCATGTCCCGCGTAGAGGGCTAAATTTAAATCCGCTTGTTCAGTTCGCGTGGCAAGACCGGTAGCCGGCCCGGGGCGTTGTCCCAGATGTATTACCATTGGGCTCTCGCCAATCCCGACTAAGGACAACCCTTCGCTCATCAAATCAAACCCTCCGCCTGAGGTCGTAACCATGGCACGGCCGCCAGCGTACCAGCCCCCGATGGCCATGTTCATGGCAGAAATTTCATCTTCGGTTTGTTCGGTCACTATTCCAAACTCTTCAGCGACTTGTGAAAGATGGGAAAGAACCCCTGTTGCAGGGGACATGGGATAACCGAAGATCATATTGCAACCGCCTGCAATTGCCCCCAAAGCCACTGCATCGCTTCCTGTAAGAAGAAGCTCTTTTACAATTTCGCTGTTGTGGTCCATCTTTACGGTTATGTCTTCTGCAAGTTCCCGTGATATTTCGTAGCCCTTTTTAGCTGCATCAATGTTCTTGGTTACTAAACTCTTGTCCTTTGCTCCAAATCTTTCGTCAAAGTACTGTTCCAAAAGGGACATATCTACGTCAAAAAGGGACGTTATTATCCCGGCAGCGACGACGTTGGCGAATAGGGGGCTACCTAACTCTTTGGCAAAATGTAGCAAGGGTACGTCAAAAAACATTTGGCCCCTTCCTGCCAATTCCTTTCCCATTTCCTCTATGTCGCCTATTATAACAGTATCGCTGCTGATGCGTTCCTTAAGGTAATTCCTGAGTCCTTTGTTTAAACAAATGAGCAGATCTATGCGATTTACGAAGGCTCGTACGCTCTTTGATGAAACTCGAATTTCAGTAGAGTTATTTCCTCCTCTGACTCGGGACATATATTCTTTAGCGGCAAATACGTTAAGCCCGCTTCTTTTAAGTACTTTTCCAAGAATATCCTCGACCGTTTGAATGCCTTGACCGGCTGCTCCTGTAACTACTATCGAGATGTCCTCATTCTTACCTTGGGGTAAGGTAATCACCTTTTCCACTCCCTTTTTTAAAAATGTTTTAAGTAAATATATCAATAATCAGCAGATATTTCAAATAATAAACCCGTTGGAAAATAAGTTTAATTTGAATTAATCGATGATAGAGTTCATAATTGGTATTGGCAAAAAATTAAAGAGCGGAGGGTCTTAAAGAAAAGTGAAAAATTCATCAGTTATATTGAAGGGCGGCGTTGTATTTACTGTAACCAATGGTGTATTAGAAAACGTTGATATATTGATCGAAGAGGGGATTATTAAAGACATAGGCAAAGGACTCAAAGGCGTTTCCGAGTGCGAAGTGGTTGACGTGACAGATCGTATTGTCACACCCGGTTTTATCGACCCTCACACACATATCGGTCTAATAGAGGAGGGTTATCCGCAAGATGAAGAAAGTGTAAACGAACACACCGATCCTGTAACGCCACATCTGCGCGTCATTGATGCGATAAATCCCTATGATAGAGCTTTTGACGAAGCTATATCAGGCGGAGTGACGACAGTGCAGGTTTTGCCCGGAAGTGCAAATGTTTTGGGTGGTCAGGGAGCGATCATCAAAACTTACGGTCGAATAATAGATAAAATGGTTAGAAGTTTTCCTTCAGGTATGAAGGCGGCTTTCGGAGAAAACCCGAAAAATTTATACAAAAAGAAAGACCGTTCTCCCGCCACGAGGATGTCAGTGGCTGCAATTTTGAGAGAATCGTTTATGACGGCTCAAGATTATGCTCAAAGGAAAGATCGTGCTCAAAGGGAAGGCAATATCTTTGACAGAAATATGAAATGGGAAGCTTTGCTTCCCGTATTGAGGGGCGAATTGCCCTTAAGGATTCATGCCCATAGGGCCGATGACATGATAACAGCCATTCGTATAGCCGATGAGTTCAACCTCAAGTTTACATTAGAGCATGGTACAGAAGGAGACAAGATAACCGAGGTCCTCGCTCCGAAGCAAATTCCTGTAGCTTATGGTCCGGGTATCACCTCAAGATCTAAGTTGGAACTTCAAAACAGATCGTGGGAAGGTGCCGTAGAACAATACGAAAAGGGCGTTCATCTGTGTTTTACTACTGACCATCCGGTTGTGCCGTTAAATCATCTGGTTTTGCATGCCTCTTTAGCTGTCTCGGCAGGCATGCCTTCAGATGAGGCTTTGGCAGCCATTACAATAAAAGCAGCCGAACATATCGGAATGGAGAAGGAGCTCGGATCAATAGATAAGGGCAAAGTAGCCGATCTTCTGGTGTGGGACGGGGATCCTTTAAGCTACTTCAGTCATCTTCTCCTTGTTATGGTCGAGGGAAACATAGTGAAGCGTTCTTTGTAGTTTGAGCGTATCCTTTCCATTACCCCTCGATAAATGCCTAAAAATAAAGACATACATACATAGGCAGGAGGGAACGGCAACGCCTATGTATGTATGTCCCGATGAGGAAGGGCTTTTCTAAGAAATATTTTACTACAAATTACATACAAATGCCAAAGTGAAAATGAAATTTTGTTTAGAGGAGGACAAACAAGAATGCAAATTAGGGCTTTAAAACGACCCGATACCCTTGGAATGCTGGCGCCTGCGAGCCCAACCAATGAGGAGGACCTAAAGAAGGCCGAGATCGCAATTAAAGAGTTGGGGTTTAAGGTCATCGTTGGCGAGTCTTGTTATGCCCGTAGGGGCTATTTGTCGGGTGATGATCACTTAAGAGCCAGTGATGTAAACAAAATGTTCGTTAATGAAGATATTGACGGAATAATTTGTCTGCGAGGTGGATACGGGAGCATGAGAATACTCGATATGCTGGATTTCGATATTATCAAAGACAACCCTAAACCTTTTATAGGGTATAGCGATATAACGGCTCTGCTTGTAACCTTTTTTCAAAGGGCAAAAATGCCCACCTTTCACGGACCTATGGGAATAGATTTCGCGAAGGGTTTAGATGAATTTACTAAAAATAGTTTCATATCTGCAGTTTGCGGCTCAACGGAAAATATGATCCTATCCAATCCCGAAGGCCGACCACTTCGTGCTTTATCTCAGGGAGAAGCAGAGGGAGAAATTGTCGGGGGAAATTTGTCCATAGTTGCTGCTACGTTAGGAACGCCCTATGAAATAGATACTCGGGGGAAACTGCTTTTGCTGGAGGATATCGACGAAAAACCCTACAAGGTAGATAAAATGCTTCTGCAAATGCGCTTGGCCGGGAAACTGGAAGAGGCTGCAGGTTTTATTTTGGGAGATTTTAGAAATTGCGAAGAGACAGATGCTTCCAAAAGCCTTAATCTTGAGGAAGTATTCGCTGATTACATTATCCCTCTCAGAAAACCCACAATAGCTAACTTTTCAGCCGGGCATTGTGATTCTAAAATTACCGTACCCATAGGCCTGAAGGCGCATTTGGATGCATCCAATTGTAAAATATGTATTCTAAAAGACCACATTGCCAATTGAAAAATCCTAACCCTTTTAATTTTAGGGCTAATGTGCTAAATTGCTTACTAAAAGCGCCATACCCAATTGATCCATTTCTCATCAGTATTGACTAATAAAAATAAGTTGCGTATAATGCGATTGCAACGCCGAGGTGGTGGAATTGGTAGACACGCACGTTTGAGGGGCGTGTGGGATTTCCCGTGGGGGTTCAAATCCCCCCCTCGGCACCATAGATCAAAAAAAGAAGGAGCCTGTTTTGGCTCCTTCTTTTTTTGAAAGCGTTAAAGAGAAGGGGTATCGCAATTTGTGTGTATTAAGTTTCCTCTCCTGAATCTGTTAATAAAGGAGATATGATAATATATTTACATGTCCGATATTGTTAGGAGGGGATGAAATGCCATCGTTTGTGGACCTAAACCGCCTTTTTAAGCCTAAAAAAATAGCCATAGTTGGCGCATCATCTAACATGGATAGCATATCAGGTCGACCTTTAAAATTGCTGAACCGATACAATTATAGAGGGGATATTTTTCCTGTGAATCCTAAATATGATTCACTTCATGGATTCAAGTGTTATCCAGATATTAGATCCCTTCCGGCATCTCCAGATGTTGCTATTATTGGAGTAAGAGCTGGTGTTGTGCCTGATATTTTGGAACAATGCGGAGAGAAAAAAGTTCCCTTCGCTGTCATATTTTCTTCGGGGTTTGCTGAAGCTGACGACCCTCAACTTCAGGATAAAATAATTTATATAGCAAATAAATGGAATATCCGTTTGGTAGGTCCGAATTGTCAAGGTTTGGTAAATTTTGTCGACGGTGTTCCTCTGAGTTTTTCTGCTTCATTAGACGCAGAACCCCTGGAACCTGGACATATTGCTTACGTCTCGCAAAGTGGAGCTTTCGGATTTGCCTCTTTTGCTCTAGGTGCCGACAGTGGTGTAAAGTTTCGCTATGTAGTAACTACTGGCAATCAAGTAGATTTAGATGTAGTTGATTTTGGGCGGTTCATCATTGAAGACAGAGAAGTGAAACTTCTTATCATTTACATGGAAGGTTTGAAAGACGGCTCAAAGTTCCTGGATTTAGTGCAACAAGCCAAAAAGAGGGAAATTCCAATTGCAGTACTGAAAGTTGGCAAGAGCGAGGTGGCTAAAGAGGCAGCGAAAAGTCACACGGCTGCTCTTACGGGTGATAGGGAAGTTTGGGATGCCGTATTTAAGCAATATGGTGTTATAAGCATTTCTGACGTAGAAGATATCATCGATCTGGGAACCATATTTTCATCTCCCAAAAGGGCTACAGGCAAAAAGGTAGCGGTGTTAACTACTTCCGGAGGAGCAGGTATAATCATGACGGATTTGTTGGACGACTATGGCCTGAATGTGCCGGTTTTGGATGAAAACACGCAGGAGAAGATAAAACCCTATATACCCCCCTTCGGCTCCAGCTCAAACCCTATAGACATGACTGCGCAGGTGATAAACGACCCCAAAGGTTTCCCTGGCTGTTTAGATGCGGTGCTCGAATGTCCTGACATAGACATGGTCACCGTCATTATATCCATGATTACCGGTAAATCGGGCGAACAGATGGTCCAGGACCTCATAGCTGCGAGTCAAGGGACCAAAAAACCTATAAATTGTACCTGGCTGATTGATCGTAAACATGGGGAAGTTTTTTTGAAACAGCTTAAAGCTGCAGGTGTACCGTTATTTCAAAGTTTGCGCAGAAGTGCTTTTGCACTGAGCGCACTTGCCAACTGGCATGAAGTTATGTTGAAACC
This sequence comes from Acetomicrobium sp. UBA5826, assembly GCF_002433005.1. Taxonomy (GTDB): domain Bacteria; phylum Synergistota; class Synergistia; order Synergistales; family Acetomicrobiaceae; genus Acetomicrobium. The sequence goes on from NZ_DJHF01000020.1 coordinate 58,554, forward strand.
TACGAAGGATATAGAGGTCAGGGGAGAACCATTTTTGTCCAAACTTCCATTAATGATGACGGAATATGACTCAAAGAAATTGTTGGAGCATTGGGGCGTTCCGGTGACAAATGAGAGGCTTTGCTTGTCCTTGGAAGAGGCCATAGAAGCAAGCGAAGAGATTGGGTATCCCGTGGCTTTAAAGGTTATGTCTCCTCAAATTCTTCACAAAACGGAGGCCGGAGTAATTGCCCTAAACTTGCAAAACGAAGAACAAATACGCAATGCCTACGGCAGAATATTGGAAAAGGCCAGGAAATTTAACGCTGAAGCCAACATTGAGGGAGTATTAGTTCAAGAAATGGTCGGTAGCGGTTTGGAATGTATGATAGGTGTCAAAAGAGACCCGATTTTTGGTCCGATTGTCGCCGTCGGTTTGGGAGGAATATATGTCGAAGTGCTGAGAGATGTTTCGTTGCGACGTGCCCCCATCGATGAGAATACCGCTATGGAAATGATAGAGGAACTTAAAGGTTATCCCCTGCTTGCAGGAGCACGTGGTCAAAAACGAAAGGACATAAACGCTTTGGCAAAAGCAGTGAGTTTAATATCGAGAATGGCATGTATAGAAAGTGAGCTAAAAGAATTGGATGCAAATCCGGTTTTTGTACTAGACGAAGGAAAAGGAGTGTTGGTTGCGGATGCTCTAATATTGCGCAAAGAGAAGGAGTGATGTCAGGTGTCGGTGTTTCTGATACTATTGGCCTATTTGCTGGGATCAGCTCCTATGGGATATTTAGTTGTCAAACTAGTAAAGGGCGATGACATCAGGAAGTATGGTTCAGGCAATATAGGAGCTACAAATGTCGGAAGAGTTATGGGTAAAAAGTGGGCAATCGCTGTGGGTATCTTCGACATAACAAAAGGCGGATTAGCCTTACTAATTGCAAGGGTCTTGGGGGTATCTTCTCCGCAATTGCTGTCTCTTTTAGGAGTAGTAGCTGTTTTGGGACACAATTTTCCTGTGTGGTTGAAATTTAAAGGCGGAAAGGGAGTGGCAACTTCCTTCGGCGTTATATTTATGTTTTACCCTCTCGCTTCGATCCTTGGGGGGGTTGTGTGGTATTGCGTGATGAAGGTGAGTCGTTACGTTTCTTTAGCATCTATGATATCCCTTGCTTCAACGCCGATATGGTTGAAGTTGTTTGACGCCGATATTTTTTATATCGTGGCCTCATCCTTTTTGGCGTTCCTTACGATAGTTAGACATCATGCAAATATCAGAAGATTATTGGCAGGGACCGAGCATAAAGTTGGCGAAAGAGCAACTTAAGGTTTTGGAGCGCATGGTTATATAATTCGAAAGGAGTATAATGACCATCTGCTGTTGAAGGGCATTTAAAAGATTGAGAAGGGAGTTTCGCACATTTGCCTATTGTTTACATTATACTAATTGGCCTATCTTTATCGATGGATGCATTTTCGGTATGCTTGAGCGTTGGAGCTTGCCGAAAGGATTGTTATCTTACGGTTGCCCTACGAATGGGGAGTGTGTTCGGTTTTTTTCAGTTTATTATGCCCATCTTTGGATATTTTCTGGGTTACTATATTTTGCGCAAGTTTTCACCCTATGACGAATGGATAGCTTCGGTTGTTCTTATTTGTATCGGTCTTAAAATGCTGAGGGATTCAAAAAGGGAAGAACAATGCAGTCCAAGAGATATTACTAAAGGGCTTGCATTGTTATTTCTTGCGATTGCCACTTCGATCGATGCATTGTCCGTTGGAATTGGTATTGCAGTGGCGAATATTTCTATCATGTTCTTTTCCTCTGTTGTTGGTTTTGTTACTCTATGCATGTGTTTATTGGGAGTATACTTCGGCAGAGCTCTTGGCTTTCTTTTGGGCCGATGGGCTTGTGTTTTTGGCGGTCTTGTAATTTGTCTTGTAGGACTTAAGATGCTATTCTTGTAACGATCGAGATTTCCTCTCTTTAATTCCCCTAAAAAATGTTTGGTATCCCTAAAAATATTCTTGACATATTTTGACCTTCATGCATATAATGAGCATGGTCGCACTAATGCCATAGGCAGGATGGGGGTGCATGGATATGGAAAGCCTCACTGAAAAGATAGAAAAATACATACGAAGCCTGCTTGAGGCTAATTCGGCGGATGAGATTATATTGCGACGCAAGGAGTTGGCAAATGTTTTTGGTTGTGTGCCTAGCCAAATAAACTATGTCTTGCAAAGCAGATTTACGCCTGAAAGAGGTTTTATCGTAGAGAGTCAAAGGGGAGGAAATGGTTACATTAGAATTATACGGGTATGCCTTTCCGGCGTGGAGGACAGGCTCAATCACATTGAAGAGATAGTTGATGGAGTAATGACACCGCAGGAAACAAGGCGTCTTTTGAAAAATTTGGAAGAACGTGAACTGTTGACGCTGAGGGAACGCACCATGTTAGAAGTTATCTTGAGATTTGTCGATGAAGTGTTGGTATCCTTTTTCGATCTACCCGCCTATCGCAGAGATGAAATTAATACTGAACTTGTTAGGCGGGTGCTCAAAAGCCTGGCCATTATATAGGGGGAATTTACAATGATGTGCGAACGATGTCAGGAACGGGAAGCAGAGGTGCATATCAAACAAATAATAAACGGTGAGGTAAAGGAATATCATCTATGCAGAGAATGCGCAGAGACTATGGGCCTGGAGGGTATTGACCTATTCCCTCATTTTAATTTTGATTTGTCATGGGAAAATCTCTTAGGTTCCCTCTTCGAACCCTTCGCTGCCAAAGAATTGCGCAGGCCCGTGAGAACTGAGATTAAATGCCAAGGCTGCGGGTTGGATTATTCGACTTTTCAAAAAACCGGCAAGTTCGGATGTCCAAAATGCTACGAGTCTTTCCGAGATTATATTAAGCCCTTGCTTCGAAAAATCCATGGAGCTGATCGTCATAGGGGGAGTAAGCCTGAGTTGAGTTACATAGAAAAAGATGCTACAGGAGACGAACTGGAACAATTAAAAAAGGAGCTTAAAGAAGCGGTAGAAAAAGAGGAGTACGAACGTGCGGCGAAAATTCGCGATCGTATCCGCGAATTAACATCGAAAGGTGATGGTAGCGATGGCAAAGCGTGACTTGTTAGCACATCCAATTGAGTGGGTAAAGGGGAAAGGAAGCAATTCTAATATAGCTGTTTCCAGCAGAATAAGATTAGCGCGAAATTTAAGTGATTTTCCTTTTACCCATCGATGTGATCATGAAAAATTATATGCCATTGTTGATAAAGTTAAACAAGTGATATTAGATTCAGACCTTTTAAAAGATAGCGATGTTGTAGAAATGGACGCCCTGGATTCCTTATCTAGGTGGGTGTTGGTAGAGAAACACCTTATTAGTCCGCCCTTCGCAGGCGACGGACCTGGCAGGGTGGTAATAGTGGATTCAAAAGGTGTCATATCGATAATGGTCAATGAGGAAGATCATCTTAGGATTCAAGTTATTTTGTCAGGTCTTGAGCTTAACGAGGTGTGGAGAATAGCAAAAAAGGTCGAAATGACGTTCGAAAAGTTGGATTATGCATTCGATTCTGATTTCGGCTATCTGACGGCATGTCCGACGAACGTCGGAACGGGAATGCGTGCCTCGGTAATGGTTCATATACCGGCGCTTGAGATGTCAAAGCAAATCGCTACTTTGATAAATGAATGTAATCGCATTGGCCTTACAGTAAGGGGAACTTATGGGGAAGGAAGCGATGTGCTGGGCTCGTTATATCAGATCTCAAATCAAATTACCTTGGGCCTCGGCGAGGAAGAGCTGATTGATAAGGTAGCTTCTGCTGTACGACAAATTGTTACGGAGGAAGAACGCGCCAGAGCGGTGATGAAGCGTAAATTAGACAGTTCCTTAGATGACAGGCTTTGGAGGGCATTTGGCGTAATGAGATATTGCAGAAACATCAGCACGAGAGAAGCTCTTGAACTGATTTCGCTAATCAAAATGGGCAGTGACATGGAAATAACTCCTAAACTTTCCGTGGAGGATTGGAATAATCTTGTTCTTGGCGTACAACCGAACCATGTTCAGTTGTACGCGGGCAAGGAACTGACGCCGGATGAGAGGGATGTGTACAGGGCAGCCTTTTTGCGGGAACGTCTTAAATGCATAGAACCTAAGTAAGGATAAGAGGGGTGATGTAGAATGTGGCAATTTTTTACGGAGCGAGCAAGAAGGGTGGTCCAATTAGCTCATAGAGAAGCACTGAGGTTGGGTCACGATGTAATAGGTACGGAACATATATTGCTGGGCTTATTGGCCGAAGGCGATGGAGTAGCAGCACATGTGCTGATGTCCTTAGGTATAGATTTAGATGAAGTTCGCAAGAGGGTTGAACAATTGGTTGGCAAAGGACAAGCAAAGGACAAACCGATAGATCTGCCTTTAAGTCCCAGGGCAAAGCGAGTTCTGGACTTGGCTATGAGGGAAGCTCGAAATATGGGTGTCAACTACGTTGGAACAGAACATATCCTCCTGGGATTGTTGGCCGAGGGGGAGGGAATTGCAGCTCAGGTTCTTACCAGCATGGGGTTGGATATGCAAAAGGTGTATCAGGAAGTTGTTCGATATCTCTCCGGAGGGGAGGTAGACCAAATGAGCCAAAGCCAAGGTTTGTCAAGGAAGAAATCTCATACCAAGACTCCGACACTCGACCAATTAGGCATCGATTTAGTTGAGATGGCTCGTCAAGGCGAACTCGATCCCGTTATCGGTCGTGAGCGCGAGATACAGCGGGTAATTCAAATTTTGTCGCGCAGGACTAAAAACAATCCCTGCCTCATTGGTGATCCAGGCGTAGGGAAGACTGCAATTGTCGAAGGATTGGCTCAGAGAATAGCTACAGGTGAGGTCCCGGAAGTTCTTAAAAACAAAAGAATAGTCCAACTCAATATTGGCAATTTGGTAGCGGGAACCAAATACAGAGGTGAATTCGAGGAGCGCATGAGAAAACTGGTCAAGGAGGTTCGCGACTCCAAAGACGTGATCGTCTTCATCGATGAAATTCACACCCTAGTTGGTGCAGGTGGAGCAGAAGGAGCCGTCGACGCTGCCAATATCTTAAAGCCAAGCCTTGCCAAAGGAGAATTTCAAGTAATTGGGGCTACGACTTTGGACGAATACAGAAAATACATCGAAAAAGATGCTGCTTTAGAGAGGAGATTTCAACCTGTTTTTGTGGGTGAGCCCACTATAGAAGACACCATAGAGATCTTAAAGGGTTTGAGAGATAAATATGAGGCGCACCATCGGGTCAAAATAACGGATAAAGCTTTGGAAGCAGCAGCAAGGCTTTCTGCTCGTTACATAAGCGACAGATATTTGCCTGACAAGGCTATCGATCTTATCGACGAAGCTGGTGCGAGGGTGCGACTTTCTACTATGAATCCGCCGGAGTTTATAAAGGAGCTGGAAAAGAAGCTCGAGACGGTGAGAAAGGAGAAGGAAGCAGCAGTAGCGTCTCAAGAATTTGAAAAAGCCGCCGCCTTAAGGGACGAAGAAAGAAAGTTATCAGAGGAACTGGAAGAAAAACGGAAGGAATGGCAGGCTAAGAAGTCTCAAGAAGAACCAATAGTCGACGAGGAAGACATAGCATTGGTGGTTTCAGAATGGACAGGCATTCCCGTAACGCAAATGACGGAAGAAGAAAGCCAACGGCTGCTTCGTATGGAAGAAGAGATTCATAAACGCATTATTGATCAAGAGGAAGCTGTATCCATAGTGGCCAAAGCGATCAGGAGGGCCAGAAGCGGCTTGAAGGATCCCCGGCGACCCATAGGGAGTTTCCTGTTTTTAGGCCCTACTGGCGTTGGCAAAACTGAGCTGAGCAAAGCTTTGGCGGAATTTATGTTCGGAGACGAAAATTCCATGATCCGTCTCGACATGAGCGAATTTATGGAACGCCATGAGGTTTCCAAACTCATAGGTGCACCTCCCGGCTATGTGGGATATGAAGAAGGAGGCAAATTGACCGAGGCTGTCAGAAGGCGTCCCTATGCTGTGGTTCTTTTCGACGAGATAGAAAAGGCTCATCCCGATGTGTTTAATATACTTTTGCAAATTCTGGAGGATGGAAGGTTAACCGATGGACAGGGTCGTGTTGTCGATTTCAAAAACACGGTGATCATTATGACGAGTAATCTCGGAGCGCAGGATTTGATGAAAGGTCCGGCCATTGGGTTTGCTGCCGAATCGGAATATCAGATCGATTTCGAGGCCGCAAAGAAAAATATATTGGATGCGGTAAGAAGGACCTTTAGACCGGAGTTTATAAACAGAATAGACGAAATAGTGGTCTTTAAGCCTTTAGGCGAAAAGGAACTTCTTCAGATTGTAGATATAATGATCGATGACGTAGCTGAAAGACTGGCCGAAAAGGGTATATTCATCGAAGTTAGCGAGGCTGCAAAGGGGTTTTTGTTGAAAAAGGGGTACGAGCCCAAATTTGGCGCGCGACCCCTGCGAAGGACTATACAGCGATATATCGAAGACAGGCTGGCTGACATCTTGCTTGAAGGAAAAATAAAACCGGAAAGCGTAATCAAAGTCGACGTCTCAGAAGACAATATTACTTTTATTCCTGTGGCAAAAGGGAAAAACAACAATAAAAAGAAAGCTGTCTCCAAAGAATCTGCACAATCTTGATACGCGCTAAAAGTGTGAAATATAATTTAAGGCCGCGGATAGTTACTTTTCCGTGGCCTTTTGCTATTATAACCATGAAAGCTGAAAGTTCTTTCAGTTCATCCGATAATAATATTTTATGTTAAGGTGGTGTAATTATGATGTACGGTTTCGATATTTTTTTGTTGCTATTTCTTTTTTTGTTAGTGCTTCCCTCCTTCAGGCAATGGAACCTCGAACGGCTACGACAAGGACAGATCAAGAAAATAGAGCATAAACGCAGAAGTCGAGTCATTACACTAATCCACAGACAGGAATCCATCGGTTTTTTGGGAATGTTCGCAAGAAATTTCATTAGCATCGAGGATTCCGAGGAAGTGCTTAGGGCAATAAAATTAACTCCTAAAGATATGCCGATAGACTTAATAATTCACACGCCCGGAGGCGTTCTCTTGGCAGCCGAACAAATTGCAAAAGCATTGTCTAAACATGATGCCAAGGTTACCGTGTTCGTTCCCCATTATGCTATGTCTGGTGGAACGCTAATTGCCCTTGCTGCGGACGAAATAGTGATGGATGAAAATGCAGTTTTGGGCCCGGTAGATCCTCAAATTGGCCAATACGCAGCTGTTTCCATTCTAAAGGTCCTTGAACAGAAACCAATTTCAGAAGTAGATGACAATACTATCATATTGGCTGATATGTCAAAAAAGGCCATTACACAAACGCGGCGCTTTGTATATGACCTCTTGATAAGCAACGACGTTCCTGAGGAAAAGGCAGAAGAACTCTCCACTGTATTAACCGATGGCAGGTGGACCCATGATTATCCCATTATGTATGAGGAAGCAAAACGATTGGGCCTCAATGTAACGAGTGGAATTCCCGAGGATGTAGCATCTTTGATGCATCTATATCCTCAAGCCGGACAGAGACGCCCCTCCGTTCAATATGTTCCCATGCCTTATCAACGTCCGACATCTAATGGGAAAGAATAATTTTAATATCTGCTGATACTTGGCGAAGTTTCAGAAAACGCGTTAAGTAGTCCTGATATAGAAAGTTTAAGTGGTTATATAATATATGTCGTTCCTATGTCTGCATGATAAAATATATTATAAATGAGACGCACAGCTGTATGTGCGTTCGATAATTATGCAAGCAGTGCAGTCGATAGAAGAGGAGGTGAAGAGGACATATTACCGATGCAATATCATTTTCATGGCAATAATTAAAATATGAGAGGAGGTAGAAATGAGAATGAGCGAAAATGGAAGTTCGACGAGAAAGCCCACTCTTTTTGAAGCTGTTCTGGCTGTTAGCGTAGCTGCTGTCTGCATTGGAACCGGTGTTTTGGTTTTGGGCGTAGATGTGCATATTCCACTGGTGTTCTCTGCTGCCTTTGTGTGTTTGATGGGCCGTTATTTGTTGCATTTTCAATGGAAAGATATGGAAGAGGGCATGTTTCGCGGTATCCTTGCCGGGCTTCAGGCTGTTTTGATATTAATGATAGTGGGAATGATAATTGGCTCATGGATACAGGGCGGCATCGTGCCGACGCTCATATATTATGGTTTGAGCATCCTTTCACCCAGCATATTTTTGCTTGCAACTTTGTTAATCTGTTCTATTGTTTCATTGGCGACGGGCACCTCGTGGGGTACCTCAGGCACTGTAGGTTTGGCCTTGATAGGTATTGCCGCGGGGTTGGGGGTTCCAATGCCGCTGGCGGCCGGCGTAGTTATTTCCGGGGCATACTTTGGCGATAAGATGTCGCCTCTTTCTGACACTACAAATCTGGCTCCCGCAGTTTCGGGGACGACCCTTTTTAGTCACATAAGGGCGATGGTCTCCACAACTTTGCCCACCTACGTAATAGTTGCCATTATTACCGTAGTATTGGGCCTCAGGTTTGCAGGTGGGACTTTGGATGTGACGAGGATAGTTGCTTTTCAAAAGCTACTCGCTGCAGAATTTAACATAAGCATCGTGGGTCTTATTCCCCCTATAGTGGTAGTTTTGCTGGCAGCTTTAAGGTTTCCTGCAATACCAAGTTTATTTGCAGGTGTAGTACTGGGCGGCATAATGATACTTCTTCAAGGCAGCGGACTGGGAACTATGGTCACTGCGATTCATTACGGTTACAGCCCTGCTTTTAGCGCGGAAGTTGCAGGAGCGGAGAGTCTCGATGCCGTAGCGGGCATCCTCGCTGCGCAGGGAGTCAGCGATGTCGCTCCCGAACTTGCTCAAGAAGTGGGAGGGATGCTCAGCGATTTGCTCGAACGCGGCGGACTCGATTCCATGATGTGGACTGTTTCCTTGATATTGTGCGCACTTTCCTTCGGTGGTGTCATGGAGCGTTGCGGAATATTAGAAGTATTGCTGCAGGCCCTCTTGCGCCATGTGAAAAGCGTTACAGGACTGGTTACATCGGTAATAATTTCTTGTATAGTTTCCAACATTTTCTTGGGGGATCAGTATGTTGCAATAGTGCTCCCTGGCAGAATGTTTAAGCCTGCCTTCGATGAAAAAGGGCTTCACCCTAGAATGCTTTCCAGAAGTTTGGAAGATAGCGGCACATTGACATCGGTTTTAGTTCCATGGAATACATGCGGAGCTTATCATACAAGCGTCTTAGGAGTGCCCACGATTCAGTATTTGCCCTACGCTTTTTTTAATTACCTTAACCCGATCGTGGCCATTGCTTTAACAGCTATGGGCAAATCGATATTCTGGCGCAAGGATACGGATGAGGATATCGTAAACGTATAGTAGAATTGTCGACGGAGGTATGACCGATGGAGACCATCATCGAATCACGATCAAGCTATTCGACTCCCATTTGGATGAAATTCATTTTATTTGTTTTTGGGTGTTATTGCATTTTTTCGGCAGTATTAGATTTTTCTTTTTATAAGATAATATTAATCATCGTTTCCTTTTACGGTATTATGTATAAAAAGAAAATCTACATTTCATCTGATGGAATAACAAAAGAAGTATATGGAATACTGGGAATATCCAAAGAATTTCTTCCATGGGAAGATGTAAAAGCAGCTACTTTTGCCTACAAGGGCGATATGGTGATGGTCTTTTTTGAAAGAGGAATCACGGGATGGAAGTTATTGTTTAAGCGTTCCGATGAACCTTTGCTTGAAGAATTAATCAAAAAATATGCTCCGCAGGCGGAAGTTGATTTTTTAGGCAATTATACCAAGGACTCTAAAAAGCAAAAGTTATAAGTTAGGCATATTTCAAATGCCCCGCCAGCTTGGGGGGCATTTGAAATATTTAGTGGGAAGCTAAAGCTTTTCCTCGACGGCTTTAACTTTGCCGTCCATTGTTAATTCTTTACCTCTTCTTTCATCAATTTTAAGACTAGTTGAAACTCTTGACACTCCTTTTTCGAATAAACAATTGTGGGCTGCTTTAGCGGCATTGAGCACCTCATCTAGTTCACCTTCCAAGACAGTGCTCATCGGCGTCAACCTGACTTTCAGATTGAATTTTCTCAAGGTTCTTTCCACCTCGGCTACATAAGAGCTTACACTAGGACTGTTTGTGCCTAAGGGAACCACAATTATCTCGGCGATAACTCTTCCCACCTTTGACACCTCCTTCAGATTGTTTTATTTTCTAAATCCGCTGGATTTTTATTGCTAATGTCTTGGGTCTCTTAAAATATATCATTTTTATCATTTTTGGTAAAAACTTTCAAAAATAGGTGGTCGTAGACGCTGGCGAAATAAGTACTTTAAAGGGGTTTATGAGTTGTGGTAATATGATTTAATCATACGGACTATCTGTCTTAGGGAGGCGATGTAAATGCAATATATTCATAGTGATAAAGCACCTAAAGCAGTTGGGCCCTATTCGCTTGCGGTAAAAGCAAACGGATTTGTCTTCGTTTCGGGGCAACTGCCTCTAGACCCGGAAAGCGGCTTAATTGTAGAAGGTTCTGCAGAGGAGCAGACAGTCAGGGTGTTGCAAAACATTGAGGCAATTCTGGAAAGTGCCGGGTCAGATATATCAAAAGTCGTAAAAACCACAGTTTTTGTAACCGATATTGCCAATTTTCAGGCCATTAACAAGGTGTATTCAGAATTTTTTGGCGATAATAGACCTGCCAGATCTCTCGTCGAAGTGAGCAAACTGCCAAAGGAAAAGGCTCTACTTGAGATAGAAGTGATTGCCTTAGCATAAAAATACCGTATTATCTCAAAAATTATTCTGAAAATTATAAATAATGGAAAAATATAGAATATAATTTTCAAGTTGACAAAACAGCTATAGGTGATTAAACTCTCATTTGCTGGGTGCGGCAATGGAAGACAAAGCCAAATACCGTATCCAAACCCTATCTCCTCCTCAAAAAAAGGGACCCGTTGAGGTCCCTTTTTTATTAAACTTCCATTTATAATTCATTCTGTTTCTGTTAAAATACACGTGCTTGACGCGTAGGCAAGAAGGGAAATATTAGAAATTAATCTACCACAGGGGGGAATATATAATGCAACCCAGAGCAATGCAAATGACATTGGAAGATATGCTTTCTTTGATGATGGCTCGTATAGACAGCGTGGCCATGTCCGAAGAGAGCATGAAGACCAAGTTCGATGTATTGGGTCGAGCCCTTTATAAAAAGGGTATTATAACCGATGACGATATCGTAGATGCGGTCAGAGAGCAGGGAAAGCTCATGAAGGCAATTGGCGCTACTCAAAATGATCTGACCGATGAAGAGGTAAAGGCCATAGCGGAAAATATCCTTCTATGGCTCAAGGGAGACGCCGGTACGATTAAAAAGAGCATGGAGGAATACGAGCAAAAACTTCGTGAGCTAGCTTCTCAGGAAAACAAGAAACCGCGCCTAGATGTGGCATCTCCGGCAATATTATCCGAACTGGATAAAATAACCAAAGGAGGCAAGCCGGGCAACAAATTGATTCTATAAAATAACAAGTATAAACACGAGTTCATGTAAGCTGTCACGCCTATTGGACTCGTGTTTATATTTTATTTTGTTCGGTATGAAGTTATCAAATAAGGAATTGCTATAAAATGTTATTCTGAAGTAGGCTGATTATTATAGTGTCCACATTCTTCATTCCCTTATTGCTCAATTCGGCCATATTGTCTACAGTTTCTTCGAGAGTCTCTCCTATGATGCCCCTCGGGATATCGTGTCCGTTTTTTTCTAAGGCAATCATCGCTGCATTATAGGCTTCATAGGCACCGGTACCTACCTTAAGGGCACAGGTGTCTTTGGCACCGTCACATATCATGCCAATCAAGTTGCTGACGTGAATTTCAATTGCATCCTCCACTTTAGTCATATCTTGAGAAAGAAGGTATGTAATTCCGGCTGCGGCTCCGGCGCCTGCGGCAACGGTGCATCCGCAGATCGGACTTAGCCGCCCAGTTCTGCTTTTTAAGAAACTTGTAGTGAGATGGCTCAAGGTCACGGCTTTGGCAGTTTCTTCCATTGTTTTTTTATAAAAATCTGCCACCAGGTAAACCGGAAGAATCGCTGTTATACCGTGATTTCCGCTTCCGGCGCTGCTCATTACCGGTTTAGAAATTCCTGCCATTCTTGCGTCTGCGGCAGCTGCGGCGTAAGCTTTTATTTTTAGCGGAAGGGCGGAAAGATCGTCGGATTTGATCATCTTGAAAATAGTTTTTCCTACTCCAAGACCATAATCGTTGTCAGGGTCTAGCCCTATATGCGCGACAGCCATATTCATTTTTATTCCTTCGTAAATATACTTTATATCTTCATCATCTATGTCGTTTAATAGAGAAGTCAATTCATTGAATGTCATATTTTTAATAGCATCAAATATGCTTGCTTTTTCCGAATTTTGGATTACGGGGAGTCTTTTGCGTTTTGAAAGTATAAGTTTACCATCCATCATAATCTTTGTAATGTTATCATGCCTATCCTCAATAAAACAAGAACATGTACGTTTGTTGGTTATTATCGTAACTTTTACATATACCCCCTTTTTGCAAAATTTGGAGATACGGTAACAAGGCCTGCTTTGACAAGTTGCATAGCTTTTTCGATGTCGCTTATATCGCAACATTTTAACGCTTCCAGGCCATACTCCGATTTGCCGCAAATAGCCCCTAGCGCTGCTGCCACAGCATTTCCCTTTAAATCCTTGACACCCGGAATGCCTACTGCATAGCCATTCTTGTAAATATTAGGGCTTACATCGACTTCTATTCTTTTGATTTCCTCGGAACCTATTTCTTTTCTTGCCCGGGCTGCGGCCAGCGCTACAGCGCCGGGCTCGGTACAACCAAGCGCAGGCACCACTTCCGTTCGCAAAAAGTCCTTTATTGCAAACAATTCTGTCCCTCCTTTAATAATTGTTATTGCATTCTATCAAATTATCCCTCGAAAATTGTCTTGAAACAAGAATGTTTCTGAAAAGCCATTATGTGTGATATAATTGCCACATACCTCATGAACAAAGGAGTTGATCTTGAATTGAAAATACAAGTTCTTGGCACGGGGTGCCCTAAGTGTAAGAAACTTGCGGATATGGCTGAAAAAGTTGCGCGAGAACTCGGTCTAGATTATGAAGTCGAAAAGGTTACAGATATTAATAAAATAATATCTTTTGGAGTAATGGCTACCCCTGCCTTAGCTGTTGACGGGAAGGTTGTCATTGCAGGTAAAGTTCCGTCGGAAGGGGCGCTGAAGGATACATTTAGAAACTTATCGGGTAATTAGATAACCTCTGAGCATAACTTTAACGAGCCTGCCTAATGATGGAATTTAACGCAGCAGAGGCAGGCTCGTAGAGGCATAGTTGCTATGCATGTAATTATAATTTATGGCCAAATTCCGCGTATGCGCATTGCTTGCGATATTCTTCCAATTGCTGTTACGTATGCAGCTTCGCGCATTTTTATTTTTTTTCTGCCTTTAATTTCCCATATCTCCCGGAATGCCTCGGTTATCCTGTTGTAAAGTTTTTTATCCACGGTCGATTCGTCCCAATATTCCCCCGATCTTCCCTGGACCCACTCGAAGTAGCTAACGATCACTCCGCCGGAATTTGCCAAAACATCGGGAATTATTAAGACTCCATTGTCGGAAAGCATTTTCTCCGCCTGCGGAGTGACAGGGCCGTTTGCCAATTCTAAAATAATCTTGGCCTTTATATCGCTGACGTTTGTCTCGTTTATCATCCCTTCCAAGGCGGCGGGTATTAGGATATCCGCATTACTCGACAATAATTCTTTGTCTGTTATATTCTCGCCCTCCGGAAAATTAGCAACTGTCCTGTTTTTCATTTTATGTTCCTTTAGCTCGCTGGCAGGCAAGCCCTTTGGATTATAAATTCCACCTCTGGTATCCGATACAGCGATAACTTTTATTCCCATCTTTTCTAATAAAAGATGCATATGACTTCCGGCGTTTCCATATCCTTCGATGGCGCAGGAGAGATCTTTATTATTGAAATTTAGTGCTTTTAACGCTTCAGTGAGAACGTATACTCCGCCCTGTGCAGTTGCTTTGCTTCGACCCAAAGAACCGCCCACTTCGACTGGTTTGCCCGTAATGACGGAGGGCTGACTGAAGCCCTTGATCTTTTCGTAGGTATCGGCTATCCATGCCATGATTTGAGGATTGGTATTTACATCGGGAGCGGGGACATCGTAATCTGTGCCTATGAAGCGCGATATTCCCAAGGCATATGCCCTGGTCAACTTTTCCAGCTCGTCAATCGATAGATCTGCAGGTGAGCAATTTATGCCTCCCTTTCCGCCTCCGAAGGGCAGTTGGGCTACAGCGCATTTTATAGTCATCCATCCGGCTAGAGCAATTACCTCATCCCTGTTTACCTGAACATGATAGCGTATTCCGCCTTTATAGGGTCCAAGGGCATTATTGTAGTGACAGCGCCATCCCTTGAAAATCTTTATTGAGCCATCGCTTAAACGAACCGGAAGAGATACCTCTAAAATTTCTCTTGGTTCTTTTAGAATATCGAAATACTCCGGATCAATGTCAATGTATCTTGCGGCATCATCGATTTGTTTTTTTAGCATTTCATATGGATTAAGCTGCATATAAAGATCACTCCTTCATAATGTTATTAAAACAAATAGACATTCCTGCTGCATGATGCGCACATGCATATGTATAACATAAGTGTGACCCATGGGCTGAATTTAATAATCCATGTTTATATAGCACTTTTAATAAAAAGTCAAATATTAAACTAAACGACTATATGAGTTTATGCATTATAAAGCAGAAGATATCTCTTATTAACGATATATGACGCAAAAACAAAAAGAGGTTATTGGAATTTAAATAAGCTTGAAATAGCTCTTTGAGATTATTCCAACAACCTCTTTTTAACTGAGTGGGAGAGGCAATTTTTACTGAGGTTAACATGAGGCAAATATTTTATTATTTATAGGTACCAATTATAAATCGAATCTATCGAACCTCCTTGCCCCCAATGTATGTTTTTTGGACCCTTATATCTTTAATATATCTAGGGTCAGTTTCAAAGGGGTTTTTGTCTAACACTATAAAATCGGCCGGCTTGCCTATTCCCAAATTTCCTATATCGGGGTCTAGCATGATATTGCCTCCTCCTGCAGTATAGCAATAAATGGCGTCTGTTATGTCCAGCGCTTCGTTTGGTGTCGCTGCTGCGAGAGGAATATCCTCATACTTGCCCCTTGTAACTGCAGCATAGACGGTCTCCCAGGGATTAAGTTCTTCAACAGGCGAATCTGTTCCAAATGCAGTCGGTATTCCGTAAGAGAAAATACTTTTAAAGGGGTGTATGAACTCTGCCCTATCTGAGCCTAATCGGTCAATAGCCCACCAGTCCGTGATCACGAAATGCGGTTGGATTGAGGCATACAAGCCTATATCCTTCATGCGTTTAATATGGTCTGGTCTTAAAACGGAAAGGTGCTCGATTCGGTGTCCTCGATCATAAATTTTAGCTTCCTGAAATGTGTCAAGTATCATGTCTATTGTGGCATCGCCTATTCCGTGAACAGCGATCTGTAAATCAGCAGCTTCAGCTGATTTGACCAACTGTAAAAGTTCTTCTTTGCCTATGTTTGGGAATCCCTGCAGGTCAGCCATATCAGAATAGGGCTTGGTAAGCCATGCTGTGCGGGCACCGAGCGACCCGTCGGCGAGTATTTTAATTCCCTGTATCCTTAACATGTCGTCGCCGAAGCACCTCTTTATGCCTAGTTTGTCTAGGGCGGATAAGATATCGGTATTTTCGTACATTTTTTCCCCGGTTTGACATCTTTTTCCTGGCTCTAGATATACCCTGACTCTTGTGGTAATTTCTCCATCATGCCATAGTGACATTAAAGCAGACAGCATCTTTGCGTCACAGCTTACAAACCCAAGACAGGTCAACCCCAGTTTGGAAGCATAAAGAAGGGCATCTTTAAGGATTTTTTTGCACTCGGAAATAGAAAGGCTATCTTTAAATATTTCCCTGACTCGTTGAAATTCACTCTCCACCACTATGCCCGTGGAGGAAGTTATGCCCGTCATCTCTAAGGCTTTTGAATTTAGGACCGCGGCATGAAGACATACCCTTGAGAGAATAACAGGTCTTTCTTTCTCAACGGCATCTAAGTCGTCTTTTGTAGGCCATCTTTTTTCTCTGAAAAGCTCTTGGTCCCAACCATGTCCTAAGATCCACGAAGTTGAAGCCTTTGAAGCGAAATTATTTAGTTTATCTCGAAGATCTTCGATGCTTGCCGTGTTTCTTAAATTCAAAGAGTTAATGTACATTCCAAGTTCATCGATGTGCAAATGAGAATCAATGAAACCGGGTAGGACAATTTTCCCTCCCAAGTCTGCTGTTTCACCTTTCAAAGATTTGGTTTGCTCCGAAATCTCTATGTTTGATCCTGTGGAGGCGATTTTACCATTAACGACCAAAAAGGCTTCAAAATGCCGGCTATTCACGATGTCCCCGTAGGCCTTGCAGTTAACGAATCCAGTAACGTAATTCATGTCTTTAGCTTCCTCCTGTTAATAATAAAGAAGTTATTATCCAAAGCTAAAGATTACCATAAATTATTCCAGCCAGCGTAGAAAGCAGCACTACGAGGATAACGTATGTGACAGTTTTCTTTGTTCCCAGTACTGTTCGTATCACCAGCATATTTGGCAATGATAAAGCCGGGCCTGCCAAAAGAAGGGCAAGTGCCGGTCCCTTACCCATTCCTGCGCCCAAAAGACCCTGCAATATCGGCACTTCCGTTAGCGTGGCAAAATACATGAAGGCTCCAACGATAGACGCGAAAAAGTTAGAAAAGATTGAGTTGCCGCCCACTAGATAAGATACGTATGCACCTGGGATGATACCCTCGTGCCCGGGGCGACCGAGGAGAAAGCCGGCAATCAGGACGCCAGCGAAAAGCAATGGCAATACTTGAAGCGCATATCCCCAAGTGGCGCTATACCATTCGGATCTTTCCTCTGCTGAAAACCATTTTTTAATCACTAGGGCAGTAAAGGAAATGCTGATCATTGCTACTATCCATTTAACGTTATAAAGCTGTGCCCAAAAACCGATATCCGCCTTTGGAGCTGCAAGGTTTGCGAATATCAAAAAGCAAATCATGCCTGCCATAACTGATGCCGATTGCCATAGAGGATGAGATGTACCATCTTCGGCTGGGAAGGCAAAAGCTTCCTGCCTTTTCTCTTCGTCTTTTCTAAATATAATTGACATTGCTAATCCGATGACTACGCTGAAAAGAATGGCTCCAACCGCTCTGGCCAGGCTCATCTCAAAACCCAGTACTCTCGCCGTTAAAATTATGGCCAACACATTGATAGCCGGTCCAGAGTAAAGAAATGTGGAAGCAGGGCCTATTCCAGCTCCTCGGGTATAAATTCCGGCAAATAAGGGAAGAACGGTGCAGGAGCATACGGCTAAAATTGTGCCAGAAACCGCTGCAACGGCATAAGATATGAACTTCTTTGCATGGCTTCCGAGATATTTCATGACGGACTGTTGACTGATGAAAACGGAAATGGCACCCGCTATGAAAAAAGCAGGAACCAGGCAAAGCAGGACGTGTTGTCTGGCATATTCATGAAGCATTGCAAAGGCTTCCGAAGCAGCGACTGTTACTCTGGGCGAATCGGCCGGTATAAAGTAAAAAAAGAGAAATGTAAGAAGAATTAAAGCTAATTTCTTGTTGTCGCTCATAAAAATGCCTCCTAACTAACTAAATATAATATATTTATGTTAAATTTCGCAGTTATCTTGGGAGCACGAACATTTACAGTCAAATTGAATTTTCACCGGATCGTCAAAAATGGCATGCTCTATACACTGAAGCATGGGAACTAAGCAATGCAATTTAAGGCTGTAGTAAATATATAAACCCTCTCGTCTTTGCTCGATAATTTCCAAATCTTTCAGGATGGCCAAATGTTTGCTCACAGTAGTCCTGTCGCAGTTAAATAAACTTGCAATGTCACAGGCACACATCTCCTTTTTTCCCAACAGTTCGATGATTTCGATACGGACTGGATGCCCCATGGCCTTTAACAGCGTCGCCTTTTTGCATTGAGTTTCCATATCCATTATTAACCCTCCTTGATAGATATGTGGCAATATTATCACATATGATGCAAATGCGCAATTTATGTTTAAGCCAGATTAGAATGGTTGGGATCTTTTACTGGTATCACCAGTTACGTCTAAAATGTGGTATAAAATAAATCAGTTGGAAATGATCTTTTTATTTTTCAAATATAGAGGAGGGTGGTAAGAAATGACTTCTTCACAGGGAAGCGCCAAGGAAGTGGCATTGGGTGCTCTTTTTGCGGCAATTGTAGCGGTAGCAACAATAATTCATATTCCCATGCCTGGATATAGGATTTATTTCAATTTTGGCGAAGGCGTTATATATTGTGTTGCTATGTTGATGGGGGCAAAATATGGAGCTATTTGCGGGGGTATCGGAGGAGCTCTTGCCGATATTGTTCTTGGCTATCCCCTATGGGCACCTTTTACTTTCGTGATCAAGGGAATCGAGGGTTTTGTGGTTGGGAGAATGCGGGAGAATCGAAAAAAGGCAGTGATAGCGGGCGCATGCGTAATGATTGCAGGATATACATTGGTTGCAGGTATTTTATATGGATGGAAGGTTGCTCCCATTGAGTTTCTCACCGATTTGGCCCAAACTGGCGTAGGTGCGATAATAGCTCTGGTCATTCTGCCCTATATCGAAGGGCCTATTAGAAAGCTTCTTGGAAGACAGTAGGAGATATTCCCTAAAATCTGGGCTGTTCCGTAGAAAATTCTTGTGGATTAATGTTTCTTTCGAATAACAAGATAACTGCGTACGTTAGCGTTTGCGTACGCAGTTATCTTGTTTGAATCAGCAGATTATACTAACTAGCTTTGCCGACGGATGCTCCCAATTCTTTGGCTTGATCTAACCAATTTCCTTCTTCTATATCTCCAATATCGTAAACATTGTGGGCACATATTTTACCTGCCAACTTGAGTCCTAAAAGGGATGCGGATCTGTCGAAGGATTCCAAAACTGCGTCAAAAACGTCTTCGCGTTCGTCTCCGGCCGTGACTAATAATACGCTTTGCTTGCCCTTAACGGTGGTTTTTGCCTTGTCCGACATATAGGGCAACATTCTATCCCAAACCGCTTTGATTTGTGCGCTCCAGCTATACCAGTAAAGGGGTGTTGCGAAAACAACGACGTCGGCATTATCGATGGACTCGTACAATTGAGACATATCGTCTGCTACTATACAATGTTTGCCGTTGGACCAGCACTGCCTGCAATCCGAACAACCTTTTATATTCATATTGTGGAGTCTAAAAAATCTGGCCTGGGCACCTTGAGATTCAGCGCCTGTGGCAAAGGATTTGGCCAACCTCTCGCTGTTTCCGTTTTTTCTGGGACTCCCGAGCAAAATAACAATCTTTTTCATGATATTTTCGGCACTTGAATGCCGATAGCTCATCTCCCTTCCTGATATTTTTACTATACATAATATTAGCACTTTTTTAGCAGTCCCTTGACAAACGGACTTTCATGAGTAATACTAAACTAAAGAAACGTAACACTTAAGGAGGGTTCTCTTCTTATGAACAAAGTATTAAACAGAATATTCTTTGCGGTATTTGTAGCTTTTTGTGTCTGTCTCTCGACTTCTCCTTCGTGGGCTCATTTCCAGGTAATTTTGCCTGATAAAAACGTAATTTCTCAAAACGAAAATTCTGAGTTAAACCTAAGGCTTCTTTTTACCCATCCTTTTGAACAGGAAATGATGGATATGGAAAAGCCCGAAAAGTTTGGCGTTCTAATTCGTTCTGAGAATATTGATCTTATGAAACATTTAAAGGTTCGCAAAAACGATTCGGGTTTAAGATACTGGGAAGCTGTCTTCGATGTAAAGCGGCCGGGAGACCACATTTTTTATGTAGAACCCTCACCTTATTGGGAAGAGGCTGAAAACAAATATATCATCCACTATGCGAAAACCGTCGTCAATGCTTTCGGCATGGAAGAAAGTTGGCAGAAACCGCTCGGGCTCAGGGCTGAGATAGTGCCGTTGACGAGGCCTTACGGATTGTGGCCCGGCAATGTTTTTCAAGGTAAGGTTATTATGGAGGGGAAGCCCTTGGCAGGTGCCGTAGTAGAAGTGGAGTATTACAATGAAGGAAAAAAAGTTAAGGCTCCCTCAGATGTTTATGTTACACAGGTAGTGCGGACCGATGATCAGGGTGTATTTACCTATGCCATGCCCTGGGATGGTTGGTGGGGTTTTGCTGCACTGGTTGATGCTCCCGAAAAAATGAAGTCTCCTGGCGGAAAAGATGCTGATATAGAGCTTGGGGCAGTTATTTGGATAAAGGCGGAGAGGGGGAACTAATGCATATCTCAGAGGGTGTACTGTCCTTATACCCTTTGACAATCGGAGCAGTTGGGGCAGTTGTCGGCATAGCGGCTGGACTGAAGAAAATGGAAATAGATGAAGTTCCTCGAGTGGGGATTGTATCTGCAGCTTTGTTCGTTTCGTCTTTAATTCATATTAATATCGGGCCAGCCAGCGTGCATCTCCTGCTTAACGGCATAGGTGGCCTTTTGTTGGGAATGAAGTTGTTTCCCGCATATCTTGTTGCGCTTTTTTTGCAGGTATTGTTGTTTCAATTCGGCGGTTTGGCGGTTCTCGGGGTTAACATCTGCACAATGGCTATTTCCGGACTTGTAGGCGGTCGTTTGGGGAGATGCGTTATAATCTCAGGAAAACCGTCCTGGCTTGGCGGGGCCGTGGCTGGAGGGATAGGGGTTGTTTTAGCCACTCTTTTTACTGCGCTTGCCTTGGCTTTTAGCGGAGAGGTTTTTTTGATAACGGCTAAATTGGTGTTGATTGCCCATATTCCTGTTGTGATTCTTGAATCCTTGATAGGTGCTTTTATCGCGTCATTTATCTACAAAATGATGCCTTCATTGTTAGGGGTGGACGAAAAATGAGAGTAAACAGGGCACCTTTATTCTTCGCGGTTATTCTAGCATTGTTCGTTATCGTTTATCCGGCGACCATTGCTATGGCTCATAAACTTAACGTATTTGCCTACTCAGAGGACAGCTCGATCCTTGGGGAGGCTTACTTCAACGATGGGGCACCGGCCAGAAATTGCGAGGTATTGGTCAAGGCAGAAGGGGACGGCTCTGTTGTAGGAAGAGGATGGACGGATGAAGATGGCAAGTTTTCGGTGGATATTGACCCGTCAAATAGGAAAATTGTAACTGTAGTAGTCGATGGAGGTATGGGGCATCTTGGAAGAGTAAACATAAATTTATCTTCATTTGATAATAGTACCATCATGTCTGATTCTAATTCTACAGATAAAGTTCCTATGGAGGAAGAGCAAATAGAAAACCTGGTTGCCACTTTAGACGAAAAGGAGATTGCGTCTATTGTAAAATCTGTACTTCGTAGCGAGATAGAACCGTTGCATGCAGAAATTATACAACTCCGTAAGGAGCTCTCAAAACCGGGATTTAATCAAATCATAGGCGGCGTAGGGTACATTTTTGGCTTGGTAGGCATTGCCCTTTGGTTTAAAAAGGGAAGCGGTGACGGGCATGATAAACGTTAGTTACATCAATTATCATAGTAAGCCAAAGGGGAGTTTTTTAGAGCGTATTCCGCCTTATGTAAAGTTGCTTTTAACTTTTTCCGTAGCCGTGTGTGTGGCTCTTTTAGATTCCCTTATGGCTCAGATTTTTTTGTTGATGTATTCTATTGTCTTAGTCGGGCTTTCGGGAGTACCGGTTAAAAGGCTTTTAAAACGTTTGATGGCTGTAGATGGGTTCGTTTTAATGCTATGGTTGACTCTTCCTTTTTCTTCAGAAGAAGGAGTCACAACAGCCACACTCATAACAATTCGCATCCATGCAGCTGTATTGGCATTTATGGCACTTCTCCAGACGACTTCCATGCCTGAGATATTGCAGGCTTTATGTCAACTGCGTTTTCCGTCAAAATTGGTAGCTTTGCTTCATTTTACCTACAGATATATTCATGTATTGGCTGAGGAGGCTTCAAGGATACACCGCAGCATGGCATTGAGGGGTTTTGAGCCTTCTTTGAATTTGCGAACCTTTAGAGCCTACGGATATTTAATTGGCATGTTACTATTGCGAAGTTTTGTTAGATCGCAAAGAGTTTATAATGCTATGCTGCTTAGGGGTTTTAATGGAACCTATACCTTTCTGACCTTTAAATCCAGGCTTTCACGGCCCGACTTTTTAAAGCTAGCTGTTCTTTACGCCCTTCTTGTGGGGTGTTTAATGGTATGAAGCCGTTGTTAGTTGTAAAAGATCTTACCTTTGCTTATCCGGGCAAACCTCCGATTTTTAGTGGACTTAACTTCGAAATTTATGAAAAGGAAAAAGTGTGTATTATTGGCAAAAATGGGGTCGGCAAGACGACATTTTTTTATGCGATCATGGGTTTGCTCGGACAACTCCAGGGAGAAATTATTTTTGATGGCAAAAGCATTCGGACTAAGGAAGATCTGCGATATTTACGCCAAAAAGTCGGTTTTCTCTTTCAAGATCCCGAGGACCAACTTTTTTGCCCCACTTTGCTCGATGATGTGCTCTTTGGCCCATTGAATATGGGGCTTAGCAGGGAAGAGGCTACGGATAGGGCATGGAGCGTTTTGAAGGAACTTAAAATAGAGGATCTTGCCCATAATCCCCCGTACACGCTTTCGGGAGGGCAAAAAAGGCTAGGTGCTCTGGCGGCGATTCTTGCTATGGATCCGCAACTTCTTTTACTCGATGAACCTTCAAGCGGTCTCGACGAAGAGGCTGCTAACAATCTATCGGGAATTTTAACTCATCTTGATAAAACCATTATTATGGCTTCCCACGATACGGATTTTGCGGAGGAAGTTGCAGGCCCCTGGTATGAATTGTCATCGGGAAATTTAAGACTATTACACGGAAAGACCCGTGTAGGTATCTGAGAGATCGCTTCTCAAGTTTTCGACAATAAAATCTAACGTTGTTTTTTTGAAAAAGAGTCAAATTCACTCCAAAAATTTCACAAATAAATTACGTACAATTTATATATACTGAAAAATTTTTCCTGTTGTAGTATCATTAAACAGCACCCTCGAGTAGTAGGCAACAGTTCATTTAGCTATTGGACCACTAAAAACCGTATGAACTGTATATAAAGCCGATGTTTTTAGTTGACATCATGGAAATGCCGGGAAGAATAACGCAAATAGAGCCAATAACTACTTGCCATAACTTGGAAGGTGTGGTATTTATTAATGGACGATGCGACTAAAAAGCCTTTAATATTTATTCTTGCAGTCGCTATATTGTTAGTCCCCTCCTTTGTCGTTACGGTTCGTAGCGACATGATTTCTGGTGCAATAGAGATTACTAATATCATAGTATGTGAGGATTTAACCAGTGATCTCGTGCCCGTTAATGTAGTTTCGAGTTCTTCCGGTTTTTCCTATGGTATAACGCAAGTGTGTGTCGCCTTTACCTACCGGGGCAGCAGTTACTTCGATTCTTGTGTTGAATGGTATTACGAGGGTGATTTGATTCATAACGAGAGTGTTTATTTAGATGGAGAAGGGGTGAAGGTTTTTTATTTACTGCGCGACGATGGTACTCCCTTAAAAAAAGGATTGTATGAATTTTATATAACTTGCAAAGGCGTGCGATTAGCTGATATTTCCTTTTCGATAGGAGGTTCTGAGAGTGAAATTATTTCTTGACACTGCAAATATCAACGAGATTGAAAAAGGTCTTGAATGGGGGGTCATCAGAGGTGTTACCACAAATCCCTCTTTAGTTGCGAAAGAGGGTTCAATTTCCTTTCGTCAACATGTGAAGAAGATAGCGGAGATTGTTAAAGGTCCCGTTAGTGCCGAGGTAATATCGATGGATACCGAAGAAATGATTGCAGAGGCAAGATCGTTGAGTTCTTTGGATCCAAATATCGTGGTTAAGATCCCTATGATACAAAACGGGATAGCAGCTACTAAAAAGCTATCTTCAGAGGGAATTCCAGTAAACGTCACGTTGGTTTTTTCGCCTCAACAGGCTTTGCTTGCAGCCTTGGCGGGAGCTGCCTATGTTAGCCCCTTTGTCGGTCGGCTTGATGATATTGGTGAGGATGGAATCGGGTTGGTTCGAGATATAGCGCAGATTTTTTCGATCCATAACATAAAAACTGAAATTATTGCAGCGAGCATCAGACATTCGAGACATGTTTTTGATGCAGTCGTTGCGGGAGCACATGTTGTTACGCTCCCCTTTAACGTTTTGGAGCAAATGTTTAATCATCCTTTGACGGATAAGGGTTTAAAAAAGTTTTTAGCTGATTGGGAGGTATACGTTAAGCATCATGGGTACTAATGCCATTGAAGATCAAGCAACGGAAAGCACCAAAAAAATAGCGGTTGAGGAAGAACAGGAAGTGGCAACCGTAGTTCCGCGCCCCAGATACACCTTCAGGGAATTGATTAAGGCCACAATCCAGGATCTACGCCAGATAGCCAGAGAAATTTCCGTTCCTTCTGTTACAACTTTAAGGCGTAAGGATGATTTGGTTGTTGCTATTTTAGCTAGGCAGGCTGATAAACTTGGATTGCGTTTTAGCGGGGGAACGTTGGAAATTCTGCCCGAGGGATACGGTTTCTTGAGACCTTCAGGGCTGCTGCCCAGTGATCACGATATATACGTTTCTGTGTCTCAAATCAGGCGATTCGATCTGCGTAATGGCGATGTGGTTTGGGGAATGGTTAGGCCCCCGAAGGATCAGGAGCATTACGATGCTTTGCTGCGGGTCGAGATGGTAAATTTCTCCGATCCCGAGATGGCTAGGCAGAGGCCCCATTTCGAACGTCTCACGCCGATATTTCCGAATGAAAAGCTTAAATTAGAAACAAGATCGGACATATTGTCAACTCGTTTAATCGACCTCTTTGCCCCTATGGGGAAGGGGCAAAGGGCTTTGATAGTATCTCCCCCAAAAGCCGGCAAGACTACACTTCTGAAGGAGATCGCCAATGCCGTTACTGCAAATAACCCCGAAGCCATACTGATGGTGCTGCTTATAGATGAAAGACCTGAGGAAGTCACAGATATGCAACGCTCCGTTGATGGGGAGATTATCGCATCTACCTTTGACAGGCCGGCCGAAGAACACATAAGAGTGGCTAATTTGGCCATCGAAAAGGCTAAGCGTCTGGTCGAAGTTCATAGGGATGTTGTTTTATTGCTTGATTCCATTACTCGTCTTGCTCGAGCGTCTAATTTGATCGTTCCGCCATCGGGCAGGACTCTGTCCGGAGGTATGGACCCCGTCGCGTTATATTTTCCAAAGAAGTTCTTTGGTGCTGCCAGAAACATCGAAGAAGGCGGAAGCCTTACTATAGTGGGTACGGCTTTAGTGGACACCGGAAGCAGGATGGATGACGTGATATACGAGGAGTTCAAGGGCACTGGAAATATGGAAATTCATCTGTCTCGAAAGTTGGCCGAGCAAAGGATCTTCCCTGCTATGGACCTTCTCAGATCTGGCACCAGAAGGGAAGAGTTGCTCTTAAGTCAAGAGGAAATGACTAAGATATGGACTCTGAGGAGGAGAATAGCGAACCTCGACGAAGCTGAGGTCTTGAATTTGATACTGGAAAAACTAAGGCAAACATCCTCAAATAAGGAATTTTTGATGACTATCAAGGTTTAATATCAAAATTACGGTTGCATCCTTTTCGTTTTTCAGGTAATTTTAACCCTGGAGTTAAATCAATACCGTAGCCTAGGTTTTAGGAGGGGGAGAGATGTCCGGGCACGATCCTGTTAATGGTAAGTCCTTTAAGAAAAGGTTGGATTTTCTCGTATTTGTTGCGTTAATGATTTCCGCTACGGTATTTATAGCCGCAGCTGCCCTTCAAAGGTCAAAAGTAGAAGCACTGGAAAGCTTAGGTTTTTTGGAAGTAAAAGAATTTGGCTTGCCTGGGTACTTGATCGTTGATGTAACGGACCTCCTTATCCCCGATGGAGATATGGGTGCCATAGGTCCTTTGCCAGACGGTTCCGGGGCAATAATGTTTAAGGAACTAACTTTGAACAACGCAGACTCGCAAGAAAAAGAGCCGGGAAATGATGTCCAGGAAAAACTAAACAAGTTGCAAGAAGAGTACTTTAACGGGCAGGATACTGCTCTCCAAGCTGGAAACGATAAGAGTAGCGGTGAGATAATTCTCGAAGAGGTAACGCCCGATTATCGGGTACATGAAGTTCAACAGGGCGAAACCTTGGCCGGTATAGTCAAAATATACACGGAGTACGGAATTTCGATTGAAGATATCGCCAAGGCCAATCAAATTAGCAACATACACAAGTTGAATGTCGGCGATATTCTCTTAATCCCAACATCTAAGGACAATGTCGACGTCGTTTTGAAAGAGCTGTTAAAAAGGCGCGCTAAAGCCGAAGAAGAAGCAAAGTCCGCCCCAAAGGTAGAAACCCGTACTTATACAGTCCAAGAAGGGGACAGCCTCTGGACGATAGCAAATAAAGTGAATTTGGATATCAATACTTTATTTGGTTGTAATGATCTGAAGAATCCTGACTTACTGAAACCAGGCAGCAAATTAAGGATCCCCAACCAGGACGGTATATTTTACAAGGTAAACAAGGGAGATACTATAAGCTCTATTGCAAAAAAATACGGAATTTACATTGAGGCAATTGCGGCTGCGAATTCAATTGATACTGATGCAGTCTTGATAGCCGGAAGCGAAATCTTCTTGCCGGGAGCAAAGGATCTGAGCAGTTTTACAAGCGGGACTTCTAGGGCCGATGGAAACAGCGGTTCTATAGGATTTAGATGGCCCGTAAGAGGACGACTTACGAGCCGATTCGGATATAGGCGAGATCCCTTTTCGGGTCGTAAAGATCTTCATACGGGTTTGGATATTGCCGCCCCTAGGGGTACTCGCATAGCTGCTGCAGCGGCGGGTCGTGTTGTTCACGCCGGATGGATGGGGGGATATGGCCGCACAGTCGTAATAGATCATGGTCGAGGATATAGGACATTATACGGCCACTGCAACAGCATTTCGGTAAAGAGAGGTCAGAGGGTTAGCGCAGGTCAGGTAATTGCGACTGTGGGAGCGACTGGCAGGGCTACGGGATCACATCTACATTTTGAAGTCAGAAAAAATAATTCTCCCGTCAATCCTTTGAAGTACTTGAGGTGATAATTGTGATTAAATTTGGGACCGATGGATGGCGTGGAATAATAGCAGACGATTTTACCGTCGATAATGTAAAAAGGGTTAGTTGGGCGATAGGTAAATATATACTTGAAGAATACGGTGATAAGACAAGCGTGCTGGTGGCTCGTGATGGCCGTTTTCTGGGCGAAAAATTTGCAGCCATAGCTGCCGGGGTTCTGGCAGCTATGGGGCTTAAGCCGACGATATTGGAAGGACCGACAGCTACTCCAACGTGCGCTTATGCTGTAAAGGAATATGGTGCAAGAGGAGCAATAATGTTCACTGCAAGCCATAATCCTCCTGAGTATCAGGGGCTCAAATATATTCCCTATTTTGCGGGTCCGGCCACACCCGATATCACCGGCAAAATTGAGTCTTACATAACGATGGCGCCGCCTTCTGTAGACACTTCCAACGAAAACATAGAATATGCCGACCCCACCGAATCATATATAACCCACATCAAGGGTATCGTTCAATTGGAAGGCAATGCCCAAAAGATCGTTGTCGATACATTACACGGTGTTGGCGGCAGATATTTGCCTCGAATATTGCGAGAGTGTGGGTTTGAAGCAATTTCTATAAATGAAGATATAAGGCCTGACTTCGCAGGATTAAGTCCGGAGCCCAAAAAAGAGACTTTGGAGTCTCTCATAGGTAAGGTAAATGAATTGAATGTAATTGGACTTTCTACGGATGGCGATGCCGATAGATTTGGAGTTGTCGACGAAAAAGGTGAATTTTACCCGGCAAACTATATATTAGCCATACTATATTCATATTTGCTGGAAACCGGTCGCACCGGTGGAGTGGCAAGAACTGTGGCTACGACACATATGTTGGACGAAATAGCTAAACTTACAGGCCAACGGGTTTGGGAAACCCCTGTGGGATTTAAATATTTAGGCCAATTGCTCTTGAAGGAAAAGGTTTTGTTGGCGGGGGAAGAGTCCGGGGGAGCTTCCATAGCAGGACATATCCCTGAAAAAGATGGCATCCTCATCTGCCTTCTGGTATTAAAGGCTGTCGTTGAAACGGGGCGCAGCTTAAAGGAATTGCTTGAAGCAGTATACGATAAAATTGGTGCAAAATATGTCTCCACAAGGCTCGACTTCAAAGTTGTCCATGAGCAGAAGGAAAAAGTAATTTCCTTAATCGACAGTTGGCATGATCGTTCCTTTTGCGGCGATGCTGTTATATCTGTAAAAAGAGACGATGGATTGAAAATTATCTGCGAGAGGGCGTGGATTTTATTGAGACCATCGGGAACTGAAGACGTAGTTCGCCTTTATGTCGAGGCAAAGGGAGAAGATATCTTGCAAAAATTTAAAGAGAGTGCAGTGAATGTATTCGGACTTGATGTAAAATAAGCAGTTTTTACCATGTCAAATTAATTTATATTTGCTACCTTTGGCCGAGAGAAGAGCCTCCTCGGCCTTTTTAGATGATATGATATTTACTATCTTAAAATAAATTTAAGGCTCGTTACGGAGGTATACATATGAGTAAGTACGTTTTTGTTACCGGAGGCGTGGTTTCATCTCTTGGAAAAGGCATTACGGCAGCATCGCTGGGGCTGTTGCTTAAACGAAGAGGCTATAAGGTGACGGCTATTAAATTGGATCCATACATCAATGTGGATGCCGGCACGATGAACCCCTATCAGCATGGTGAAGTTTTTGTGACCGACGATGGTGCAGAAACGGATTTGGATCTTGGGCATTACGAAAGGTTTATTGACGAATCTTTAATGGCTAAAAATAATGTAACTACAGGTCAGGTGTATTCCTCTGTAATAAAAAAAGAACGGGAGGGCAAGTATCTGGGAGCCACCGTTCAGGTCATACCGCACATCACGAATGAAATACAGGAGAGGATTCAAAAAGCTGGAGAAGGCTTTGATGTAGTATTGGTAGAGATAGGTGGAACTGTAGGGGATATTGAGGGTCAGCCTTTTTTGGAAGCCATCAGGCAGTTTGGTTACAGAGTCGGCAGGGAAAACGTAGTATATTGTCATGTCACTCTGGTTCCCTTTATACCCACGGCAGGAGAATTAAAGACCAAACCAACCCAACATAGCGTAAACGAGTTACGGCGTATTGGAATTCAACCTGACGTAGTTGTATGCAGGACAAGCCTTCCTTTGCAAGAAGAACTGAGAGATAAAATAGCTCTATTTTGCAATGTAAAGAAAAAGAACGTTGTAGAAGCCATTGATTGTGATAATATTTACAAAATACCCATGCTACTGCGCGATCAGGGATTCGATACCATGGTTATGGAGATGCTGAACCTTGAAAACAGCGAAGAGCCAGATTTGAAAGAATGGGAAAATTACTTACGACGGAGCGAAAATTCTTCAAAAAATGTCGAAATAGCCCTAGTGGGAAAATATGTAGGACACAAAGACGCCTATCTCTCCGTCAAGGAAGCACTGGAACACGCGTCGGTTAACAACGGTGCTCATGTAAACATTCGTTACGTAGAGGCGGAGGAGCTCGAACGGCAGGGAGTCAACATTCTAAAAGGGGTGAATGGCATATTGGTGCCCGGCGGATTTGGTAGAAGAGGAATTGAAGGAAAGATCATGGCTGCGCGATATGCTCGCGAAAATAGGATACCTTACCTCGGCCTGTGTCTGGGAATGCAAATTGCTGTAGTAGAATTTGCCAGAAACGTTTGTTCCATTGTTTCTGCCCATAGCTCCGAATTTGATCCGGGAACGCCCAACCCTGTCATTCATTTATTGGAAGAACAAAAAAACATATCCGATGTGGGCGGCAGTATGAGG
Organism: Acetomicrobium sp. UBA5826; assembly: GCF_002433005.1. Taxonomy (GTDB): domain Bacteria; phylum Synergistota; class Synergistia; order Synergistales; family Acetomicrobiaceae; genus Acetomicrobium. Next base: position 88,838 of record NZ_DJHF01000020.1, read on the forward strand.
CTTGGGTCCTACCCCTGCGAAATAAAACAGGGTACTCTGGCCTATGAGGCATACGGAGAAGCTATGGTCTACGAAAGACATCGTCATAGGTGGGAATTTAATAACGATTACAGGAGTCGCTTGGAGAAAGAAGGTTTACTTGTTTCAGGAGTGTGCCCCGACAGAAATTTGGTTGAAATTGTCGAATTGAGGGATCACCCGTGGTTTGTCGGTGTTCAGTTCCATCCCGAATTTAAATCTCGCCCTACGAGACCGCATCCCCTCTTTTCGTCTTTTGTAGGGGCAGCTTTGAAGAATGGCTCTATTATAAACTGAAGGGAGCGACTGTCATGAGAGGGAAACTGAAAAGCCTGCTTATAGTAATGGCAATAGCGATGATTATCTCTAGTAACATGGCTGCATACGGGGAAGAAGCCCTTGATAAACCCCCTTTTGAGATTCTATCCCACATCGAAGAGTTGACCTATGGGCAGCCTAAAAGCGGAGGATTAATGTCTCGTTTGTCCGAAATAGAGAAAGCATATTTCGGGAGAGAGTTGCCGGGAAGCCTTTCGGAACGTCAACAAGCTTTCTTGAATTTTCTGGAGAATGGATTGCCGGATCAACCGTCCTTCATTTTTAAGTTAGGGGTATGCGAGTGGATCGTAACACAGAAGATTGGCGACGGCAATTTGAAGGAACGCCTAGAAGCTCTTGAGAAGTTGCTGGAGGGTGAACCTAAAATAGACGGCCCCTTTGCGATGAGGCTTGAGCGAATAGTAGGCTTAATACTTCCTGAGGGCATAACATGGGAGGAAGTTGAAGTTCCCGACAAAAAGGTTTTTAAAGTGGCCTTGAAGAACACTCTATCGCCTCAGGACGTAAAGGTGGGAGATTCCGTTGAGCTTGTAATGCAGGGTGATTTTGTCGTAAATACATCCTTGATCGCCCCTTCAGGAAGCTACGTTCTCGGTAGAATTGACAGCATAAAACCTCCCAGGAGTTTTGGTAGACCTGCAGAGGTTAAAATCGCCTTCGATCATATCATACCTTTAGACCTTGTAAATAAAATCCCGGTAATGATGGGCGAAGAAGCAGAAAAAGCCAGCAAGGCCGACGATAGCGTAATTGCAGCGGCCGGAGCCAGTTTTGTCGGTGCTATTCTGCTCGGTCCTCTCGGTTTTGCAGGTGGAATGCTCGTGAAGGGCGATGTCAAAGACATACCGGCAGGTACCCCTTTTTATCTGGAAACTGCTAAAGCTACGACTGTAAGGGCCTATCCCGTGCCCGAGATGTTGCAAAGTATAATTAACCCGTCGCAGACACCTCCTCCTGCGGAAGAGGTCGAGCAAACGGAAAATACATCTACGACTAACAATAAAACCAAATAGGGATAAAGATAATTACATTATGCCTAGTCGTTAACGACTAATGCATATGTTATTGGAGGGGTAAAGCATGAAGAAAATTATCTTAATTTTGTCTTTGGCTGCAATGATTTCTACAGGAGGAGGCATTGCATATGCCTTCGATGTATCGGATATAATAGGCGTTATTGGGGGAGGTTTTTTGGTAGAGACTATAGCTGATCCCCTTAACGATTTCATAAACACTGTCACGTTAAATAGAGGTGTGGCTTCTGAAGAATCTACCAAAGTTGTGCCAATAGTATCCGTAGGCCAAGGAACGCGCATAGGTGCTGCCCAGGTTTCGGGCCCAAAATCGGCCATAGATAATACGAAAGCTGTAGCAAGGATCGATGCCAAGTTTCAGGATCGCTTCAGGATAGAAATTTTAATACCCATTGATTCTCTAAACCCTTTGGAGCGATTTAGAAGAGTTCAAGGAGTGGGCGTTTCTGCTGTTATAGATTACAAGTTATAATCGCAAATGTACAAAGAAGGGGTTCATCTTTTGAGGAAGATAAGCTGGATAGCTTTGATTTCGATATTCTTCTGCCTATGTCGTCTTATTGCGGGGTCGGCGTGGGCAGAAGATGTTGCCATAGAACTGGTGGAAAAGCTTCAAGGCAACACGGCCTTTTGCTGGGGTACGGATTGCCTGGTATGGCTGGTACATTATCCCGAAGATATTGTAGACCCTTGGGTTTCCATTGAAGCTAAAAGACAAGGGTTCGGCGAACAAGATAAAGAAAAGTATCGCCGGGCCTTTGTCAAGGATTTAAGGCTCGACGAAAGCGAGCCTTTTCTCCTTACGATATATAATTTCGGCATAAAGCCTCTGTCTTTGAATCCTTTATCAGAGCGCCTGTTTTTGAAAAAAGACGGAGAGAAATTGTGCCTGTTGGCTTATGACAGCAGCTTCGATGAACCCATATACGGTTTATTGCAGGGTTTGGTATATTTTCCAAAAATCGACGTCGAAGAATTTACCGTCCTTTTAGGCGGTCTTGAGCCGAGAGAAATGCTTTTCCCCTTTGGGTCGAAAACATTACAAGCTGAGGCCGATATTCAAAAACACACAAAGACTGAGGAAACCTGGCATGAAAGTGAAAATGCTGGGGAAAAACCGAAATTTGAGAAGATCGTGGTAGAGCTTCCCGCTACACACACGGTAGAAAGTGACGATAAAGAAACAGGGATGAAGGAGAAGAAAGCTCCTGATGAAACAACTTCTTCTGAAAAAGAGGATGTCGCCGGTGAAAGCGACAAGATTGTTGTGCCCAGGATAGCCCCCGGGCCCGATCCGTTGCTTGGGGCACAAGAACCGCAAGAGACAGATACGGACGTACTTTTGAAGAACATGTTGAAAGACATCGAAAAAGAAACTTCCATGACCAAAGAGGAGGTTGTAAGGCTTTTTGTAGAAAGCTGGATAGCCGGAGATACTGAAACGATGTATAAGCTTCTATCGACTGAAAGCCAAAATGCCTATTCATTTGAAGATTTCAAGAAAGCAGCGATGGAGTCCAACATCAGATGGGCTTTTAGCGATGGATATGATCTCGCGTGGATCAACGACAACAGAGTAAAAATTAGCGGGATTCAGAAAATGTTCCTTTTAAAAGTTGAACGAAGTAAGGTGTTAGGTGTTGTCGAAGAAAGGAGAAGGTGGCGAATTGTTTGGTAAAAAGAGGTTGTGGCTTATAATTCTTTTTATCGTTTTTGCCGGCTTCTTCGCCGCTTTTTTGGTGAGGGATTTGTATTTGACTGTCGAAAGTGATGACGGTGATAAAAATGTCTTTGCAGTAGAAAATATCCATTATCAAAATATAATTGACGATAGTCTGTACATATTGGATGCTAAAAAAGGATGGAAGACGAAAGATATGTATGTGCTTGAAGATATTAGTATTTCCATTAAAGGAAGCAGCGACAGCGAATGGAAGGTGCAGGCTAAGAAGGGGAGCGTTCCAGAATTGTCCGGGGGTGTTGTCAGTTTAAAGGATGCCAACGGCATTACACAGGTAAATTCGGATAAGTATCATTGGGAATCCCCTGAGATACACTGGAAACCTGACGAAAAACTTTTTTTCTTTGATAACGGCATTCGTGCCTTTGGCGATTTAATAGAAATAGAGTCCCGGAGAGGAGTGGTGCGCCTTTCCGGTGAAATGCAATTGTCTGAAAGGGTTAAAGTAGTATATAAAGCGCAAGACTTGGCAAACAAATGACATCACTTTCGTTCCAATAGAAGGGGAATTAAATATGATGAGACGCGACCATTCGAGTCTACGCAAAAACGGTATTTATATTTTTTTATTGATATTTTTTGTATCTTTCGCAAGCACTTGTGCCGTTGCTCAAGATGCTTCCTTGCCAATCACGCTGGAAGCGGATAGAGTGGTTTTTTTTGAGGCTGAGAACCGTGCCGAGGCCGAAGGGAGTGTTGTCATAAAACGAGCCGATATGACGCTTACTGCTCCTTACGTTGAGTATTACGTAAATAACTCAATGGTATTTGCCCAGAGCAAGGATAACGAGCCTGTCGTTTTAGAATGGGGCGAAAGGATTTTAAGGGGAGATAAGTTAGAATACAACTTAATGACTCAGGAGGGTGTAATGCAAAACGGATCGGGCCAAGAAGGCCCTGTCTACGTATATGGCGGGGATGTCATGGTAGCACCCGCAGAGGCGGCATTAGAGAAAGGTTGGTTGGGCAAGGAGGATTTAAAAAAGACCGACAGAGAGGCCCACGTTGCCGTCTGGGAAAGGGCGAACTATACGACTTGCGATGCGCCTCAACCTCATTATCACCTTTATACTACGAAAATGACTGTAATACCGGGAAATAAAGTGGTTCTAAAGCGTCCCAAGGTCTATATGGACGGTAAATTGCTCTTCACATATATTTTTAACTATGAAGTCAGTTTAAAAGAAAGAAAGCCGGGCGGTCCTTTCGTTTATCAATTCAAGGACGACTCGGACAAGGGAACGGGAATCATAGGATACGGCCCTATCGTCACGGACGACAGGCTGTCCGTAAATGCCCATCTGGCTTATTGGTCTGATATGAATGAAGAGTGGATATTATCGGGCAATTACGTTCTTACCGATCAGTGGAATTTATTTGCCTCGGCAGCCTATTTATATAATTCGGATGAGGACGAAAAGAGATATCGTCCCAGCTGGGGTGCAGGCTACCATAATGCAGGATTTTCCGGAAGGGTTCATTGGACTCAGGCAGAAAGCGTTTCTATAAAAAAAGAATCGGGAAGAACTTACAATGGCGTACTTTGGCGGTCTCCCGAAGTCGAGTTGTTCACTCCCTGGGTCGATCTGACCTCAAAGACTAAATCGCGGCTCGCCCTTTATTGGGGGCATTATGAAGCTATGGGAGTTAGAGGTGAAGATGAGGCATCGGTCGATAGATGGGGTTACGGTTTCGACTTTTCTACTTCTTTTTTGCCCTTGGATAAAAAGAACAATAACTTCACTCCCTTCATTTGGTCTAGTTATCAGTGGTTTAAATACGATGACCCAAGTCAACGTCAGGAAATTATCGATGTAATATGGGGTTTGCGTTACCGCATCGGCGAATTCCCCATGGTGACAAGCTATGCTCAGCGTTGGACTACGGGCGAATCGCCGATGAGTTGGGACGATTACGACGATAGGCGAGAGATCTTTCAGACTGTTGGGATTCCTTTGGGCAGTCGCTGGAGGGTTGCCGTAAGGACGGCTTACGATTTCAGGGACGAACATTTGGATGAGGTTGTGGGAAGCCTGGTATACGATGAGCATTGTTATGCCTGGGAGATAATATATAAAGATGAGAGACCGTTATATTCCGATGAAGATGAAGACGACTGGATCGGCTTGAGGTTGGTTATAAAAGCTTTCCCTGAGAGCAATATTACCTTTGGCGGAGAGGTCGAAGAGATAAGAAGTCCGGCCCAGGAGGTTGGTTTCATAAAATGAGAGTTTTAGTGTTGTATGGAGGCGATAGCCCGGAACGTGAGGTCTCTTTGGCGAGTGGGAAGGCTGTATTGGAAGCAGCTTCAAGGTGTGGGTTCGATGTATTGGATGGCTATGTTGAAACGGTCAAAGACGTAGTTAGGCTGATGAATGAGCGTGATTGCGATGTAATATTTATAGCCTTACACGGAAGCTGGGGAGAAGACGGCAGGTTGCAGGCCTTTCTTGATTTTTACGACATCCCCTACACAGGGTCGGGATCTGAGGCATGTATGCTTGCCATGAATAAAGTATTGAGTAAATATAGGTTTCAAAGAGACGGAATTCCCACCCCCGATGGTGTTGAGGCCAACTTATTTCAAGAGGGGATCAATGGCGCTTGCAAAAAAATCTTGGAATACTACGATTATTTTTTGAATGGCGGTAAAATGGTCATCAAACCGGCGAGGTGTGGCAGTACATTGGGTGTTTCCGTCATCACATCCTCCAGCGACGTATATGAAGCTGTTCAGCTGGCTTCAAGCTATGATAGCCTTATCATTGCGGAGCGTTATATCTCTGGAAAAGAGATAACCGTTGCTGTTTGGGATGACGGCAAGCCACAAGCATTTCCCGTAATCGAAATAGTCCCCAAAAATTCGCTTTATAGCTATAAAGCGAAATATACACCCGGCAACAGCGCATATTTCGTGCCGGCGCAATTAGAGGATTCGATCGCCAAAAGGACTCAAGAGGCCGCGCTAATGGCCCATGTCAGCTTGGGGTGTGAGCTGTACAGCAGGGTAGATATGCGCCTCGATACCCAAGGGAATCCCTATGTATTGGAAGTCAATACAGTTCCAGGACTAACGAGTACCAGTTTGGTCCCTAAAGCTGCAAAGGCGATCGGATGGGATTTCGACAGATTTGTGAAGGCACTTATCCAAAATACACTGAATAAAAAGCTCTAATTAAAATTAGATATAAAGAGAAAAGAAAAGACGCTTATAAGCTTTCTTTAAATATTTTGTCTTTACACTTCTATATTAAGAATTTTAAGCCGTCTAACTCCGCGGGGCGCCCTTGCTATAACCTCATCTCCCACGCTCTTTCCTATTATCGCTTGCCCAACGGGACTAGAGACAGAAATTTTATGATTGTTGGGATCGGTTTCTTCCGAATTAACGATTACATAGGTGAATTCTCTATTCAAGTCCAAATCTTTCAATGTTACCTTGGTCCCTAAAGTCACCTGGCTGGTATCTATTTGGTCGTTCTCTATCACCTTAGCTTTGGATAACTGTGTTTCCAACTGTTGAATTCTGGCCTCTAGTTTTGCCTGGGCCTCTTTAGCTGCATGATATTCTGCGTTTTCGCTCAAATCGCCAAAGGATCTGGCCTCTTCGAGTTGCTGAGATATTTCCGATCGGCCTTCGCTTCTTAGTTTAATCAATTCAGCCCTCAACTTCTGATATCCTTCACGTGTCATAAGGATGACATCGTCTTGTTGGGTTCTCTGTGTCGACATATACCTTACCTCCTTGAGGAAAGAGCTTTATGGATCGCTTAGGCTTTAAGAATTTTACAACATTTATCGGCTATGTCAATCGACACATCGTAATTGCCAGTGAAATGACGAGGTTGAGGGTCCTCCTTTGCTGGATGTGGCGATTTAATTTTCATATAAGTCGTGCATTCTAATTTTTTGTCGTAATTTCCATCGATCGATTTCGTTTTGGAGAGATAATATCGATTCGTGAAGACGATATATCCTAAATCTGTTTGCCGGATCTGTATACAATGTTAATCGTAAGTTAAATCGATGTTGTTGCATGTGACGGATGTTCTGGCCTATGTAAGTGGGGATTTTGACTTTATATGGCACGGCAGCAGAATAATATCTGTATCCTGCAATATGATTTGTCGCATGTCCGTGATTCCATTCTTTTATCGTATTAGGGATATAAATATTGTACTGTGTATAACCTAAATGTTTTCCATTGAATCCATAACTTCCTTGAGCCAAAGCTGAGCCAAAAAAGCATATCAGTATTGTTACCGCTAACACCGCTATTGCTGATTTTTTCATGGTATGTCACCTCTAATTTAGGTTTACCTAAATTGTATCCCAAAATGAAGAGAATTTCAATGGTTTCACAGCGATTTCCGATGGTGAAGTCGATAAAAAAGTGCAATGTCAGGATATTAAAGCAAAACAATACTTGACAAAGTCATATGGCTTGGTTTAATTATCATGCACATTTCGTTAAAATTTTTTTGAAAATATCGGAGGAACTTTAATGTCAATATTGTCTGTTGCATTGATAATTGCCGTTGGTTTTTGCTCAGGTTTTTTGAACGTGTTAGCCGGAGGGGGAAGCCTGCTTACCATACCTCTTTTAGTTTTTATGGGTTTAGATGTATCGGTGGCTAACGCAACCAATCGCGTTGGTGTTTTGTTTCAAAACGTCTTTGCTGCCCAACACTTTCATAAAAAATCACTTTTTCGACTCAAAGATTGTTTGTTTTTTGGGTTGCCCTCTCTTTTAGGTGCTGCCTTGGGCACATTTGGAGCGGTTAGTTTGGATGAGAGATATTTGAGGATTGCAGTAGCAGTGTTGATATGTTGCATGGCCGTACTTTTGGTATTGAAGCCGGATATGTGGGAGCGCGAACGCGAGATTTCCTTGCCCAGATGGGTTTTGATCCTTGCCATGTTTCTAATAGGTGTTTACGGAGGATTTATACAGGCGGGTGTAGGTTTTTTCCTTTTATGGGCACTTGTCGGGTTGGGAGGTAAGGATCTTCTTCACGCCAATGCGCTAAAAGTCGTAGTCATAGCAATGTTCACCACATTAAGCTTAGCGATTTTCCTCCTTAACGGAATGGTTAACTTTCCATTAGGTGTCGTTTTGGCAATAGGCAATTTCATTGGGGGTATAGCAGGGGCGCATTTTGCCATTTTAAAAGGAAATAGGTGGCTAAGGTTGATACTGTCTGTTGTGGTGACGATAAGCGCCATAAGGATGTTGTTAAGTCTGTGATGTTAGACCATGGATAAGTGCCTATAATATCTTTGTAAGATAAGATCAGCAAAGGGAATGATGTCAATGGCTTTTAGTTTCGCTATCGATATATACGGTTGTCAAATGAATCAATACGATGGAGATCGGTTGAGAACATCCTTAATACGAAGAGGCTGGATTGAGACCGATAGAAACAAAGCTGATGCAGTGGTAATTGTAACCTGTAGCATTAGAGAAAAGGCCGAGCAAAAGGTGTTGAGCGAGATTGGGCGTTACGGGAAACTCTACAAGACAAAGGGTAAGCCTGTTTTGGCAGTTATCGGATGTATGGCCCAAAACATGGGAGCTGATTTGCTTCGGAGGTTTCCACAAGTGAAGGTCGTAGCAGGGCCGAGACATATAGGATGGGTTCCCGATGCTTTGGAGAATGCAATGAGGCATAAAACTGTCTTATATCTCGACGAAGACCCCAGGGAACTGATAGATCTACATGATGCTCCAATGATCAGAAGCAATTCCTATAAGGCATTTGTAACCATTGCCCATGGATGCGACAATTTCTGTACTTATTGTATTGTGCCCTATGTACGGGGAAGGTTTGTGTCGAGGCGACCTGGCGAGATATTAAAGGAAGTATCCGAGCTCGTAGATGATGGCGTCCTCGAGGTCACTCTTTTAGGCCAGAACGTCGACTCCTACGGCAAGGATCTTAAAGAGGGTTATCTATTTTCTAATCTCCTGCGAGATGTGGCTAAGGTTCCCGGACTATTGAGAGTTCGTTTTACCACTTCTCACCCACGCGACTTCACCGAAGACGTAATAGTAGCAATGGCAGAGGAATCGAAAATTTGTCCGGCCGTTAACCTCCCGATTCAGTCGGGGAGCAACAGGATTTTGAAGAAAATGAACAGGGGTTACACAGTTGAGGACTACGGAAGAATAATAAAGCGCCTGCGAGAGGCTCTGCCCGAAGTTTCTATAACCAGCGACATAATCGTTGGTTTCCCCGGTGAGACGGAGGAAGACTTTCAATGCACATTGGAGATGTTGAAAACGATGGAATTCGACTTAGTTCATACCGCTTCCTATTCTCCGAGAGAGGGTACTCCGGCAGCCAGTATGCCCGATCAAATCCCTGAAGAAGAAAAAAAGAGAAGGCTTTCAATCGTAAACGAATTGCAAGACGCGATTTCATTTAAAAAAAACAAAATCTTAGAGGGTAAGGTTTTTGAAGTATTGCTCGACGACTTTGCCCCTAGGGGCAAAGGTATGTTGCAGGGCAGGACGCCTACGGATAAGGTGGTGCTTGTGCCGGGAGATGAAAGCATGCTTGGTAAATTGTGCGAAGTGCGCATAACTGGTGCGTCTAATTGGTATTTATATGGCGAAATAGTATCTTTTAGAGATTTTAGCGATGTCCTCGAAGTCAGAATTTAAAATACAGGAAGCGAAAAGAAAAATTGAAAAATACAGCAAAGGGAAAAGATTCAAAGGGATAGCTGCAGCTTTTCTATGCTTAATCTTGGCAATCGGTGTTTCGACAGCCTATTCGTTAGGCAAATCGAAAGTCCATGAAACAGATGAAAAATATTACGGCCTCGATGAGCTTACAAACACCAAATTCGAAGGAGCAAAAAGAGAAAACGACGCAAATGGTGCAGGAACGTCCATTCCCGAGAAGGTGTGGGTTTTGTATATCACGGGAGCAGTTAAAAGTCCCGGCGTATACAAACTGCCGGAAGGATCCAGGGTATACGAATTGGTGGCAGAAGCAGGAGGGCTTACCGAGAAAGCCGATTCAGTTGCCGTCAATTTAGCGGCGAACTTGAAAGATGGGTGTCACGTCCATGTACCAGAAAAAGGAGAACATATCCCTCTAACGTTGAGTGAGCAAAAGGAAGCGGTCTTTATAGACCAAAAGGGTAAATTGAAGCCCCCGAAAATCGATGGAGCTGCCTTTGAGGACTATCATGGTAGTTCCGATTTAATAGATCTGAACAGTGCAACTGCCGAGATGTTGCAGTCGCTGCCCGGAATAGGGCCCAAGACAGCTCAAGCGATATTATCCTATCGGGAGGACAAGGGAGGTTTTCGTTCTGTCGAGGAGTTGCTTGAAGTAAAGGGAATAGGTCCCAAGAAGATGGAAAAAATCAGGCCTCTGATTACCGTTGGCTATCGATGAAGTTATTCAGGGAAGCTCCTTGTTTATCCTTGTTATTATCCCTAGTGATTTCCATCCTTTTGACGGGAAAGGGTTTCCCTTTTTGGCTGTCGGGCATTGTCTCAGGGTTTATTTTTTTAGGCTTAGGATTTTGTGCCTACGATGGAACACCGAATTCTTCGTATATTTTTATCCTCTGCTTTGTCGTTAGCATGTTTGGTAGCCTGTGGTCGAGCTATAGAGTAGAGACCGATCTCTTTTTAAGCGGCAGGCTAGCGGAAAAGGCCGTTGTTGCTTTCGAAAGGCCCTGGGGCGGCAAAAGGGCAGTCGTATTCAAGACACCCAAGGGAAAATTTGTCGGTTTTACATCTCCTTCTTTAGCTTTAAAGGAAGGAGACTCTGTCGGTATAAAGGCGTCGGTATTGCCGATAGAGCGCAGGAACATCGGATTTAATCCCTATACTTATTGGAGGTCCAGGGGTGTAGTGGGTCGTCTGGTAGGCCTTCAAGTGAAAAAGTCCCGCAAGAGCTCTCCTTTGAGCGTTTTTCGTTGGCGATCATCGTTGAAAGAATGGATACTGCTGAATTATCCTCCAAGAATTCGGGGATATCTTTTGGCAATGCTTTTGGGCGTGAGGGACCCGGAATTGGTGAAACTTCATTCAAGCTGGGGCACCTCTCACTTGTTGGCTGTCTCCGGCTTCCACGTCGCCCTTCTTGTGGGGGTAATCTTTTCGACTTTAAGAGGATCTAGGCTCAAGGTACAAATATCCATTCTTTTTTTATTTGTATACTTGATCTTTACAGGTTTTGCAGCGAGCGCTACCCGTGCCGGATTGATGGTTACCTTCGCTTTGATCGGTAAGTTGATCGGAAGACCGATAAAGCTTCTTCAGGCCGTCAGCTTAGCGGCCATATCCTTAATATTGTGGAGACCGTGGTTTGTGTGGGATATCGGATGGAAATTATCCGTGATGTCTGCTCTGACAATCGGTTGCATGGACATTTTTCCCAAAAAGTTTTTGCCCTTTATACTGAGTTCTCTCCTTTGGGTTGTTAACGCCGGTTGTGTCCTTGCAACATTTGGAACGCTGCCATTGGCAGGGCTTGTAATTAATCCCATTGCCATTCCGATGTTCGGCATTTTGTTTTTGACAGTAATTCTTTTTGCTCCATTTGCTTTCTTGCCCTTCGAAATTGGCAGGCCTTTTCTTCTCTTGATAGAGGGAGTGTTGGTAGCCGTTGAAAGGGCGCTTAATCTGATTTCATCTTTGATGCCTGCAACCCTTACGGAAGTTTGGCCCTGGCCCTTTATTTCCCTTGGAATATTTTTTATTATATTGGCCAAAAGATTAAGTTTTAACAATTTTAGGAATTTTTGTCTTTCAAGTTGTGGGTTGTTCGTTTATATAATGTTATTATCTTGATTTGATGGGAGGTTTTTGCAATGCTTCTTGTGCTAGATATAGGAAATACCCACACTTGCGTTGGTATCTTCGATGGCGCTTGCCTGATCGCTGATTGGAGACTCACCTCTGAGAGGCGTACCGAAGACGAGCTGGGGATATACCTTACGGGATTGCTTAATATGACTAAAATAAGTCAAGATCTCATCTCAGGGTCAATAATATCGAGTGTGGTTCCGCCATTGGAAGCTGCCTGGAGCCGTGGCATATACAAATACTTGGGCATCGAACCTATGGTTGTAAGTTCAGAGCTTGATCTTGGGATCAAAGTAGGGTACGAAACACCGGCCGAAGTCGGAGCGGACAGGCTTGTAAATGCAGTGGCGGCTGTTCATCATTACGGATGTCCTGTAATAATTGTCGATTTTGGCACGGCAGTTACCCTTGATTACGTGACGTCAAACTGCGTTTACCTCGGTGGTGCAATAGCACCTGGCTTGCTTGCCAGCATAGAGGCGCTATTCGGAAAGACGGCAAAACTTCCCCTCGTCACTCTCGAGCCTCCAAAGAGGGTCGTTGGCAGATCTACGTCAGAATCGATGAGGTCAGGTATACTTATAGGATATGCGGGTTTGATAGACGGTTTAGTTGATCGAATGTCGCAAGAGCAGAAGGAAACGCCAAAGGTCATTGCTACTGGAGGGCATGCCGAGGTAGTCGCTAGATGGTCGAGCAGAATAAATACAGTTGATTCCAATTTAACGTTGGAGGGCTTGAGGCTTATATATGAACGAAATGCCAAATAACCCTGTATGGCTTGCCCCAATGGCAGATATAACATCCTGGCCCGTCAGGAAGATGTTTTTTCGGGTAGGTGTCGGTTTGGCCCATACAGAGATGGTTGCTACCAGAGCATTGATGGAAAGACATTCCTCTGTATTTTATTCTTTGCAACGGCATCATGACGAGGGTCCGTTGGTGTTGCAGCTTTTTTCTGGAGATGTGGCTTCCCTTTTGGAAGCTGCTCAGGAAGCCTACCGAATTAGCTACTTTGAGGCCTTAAGCATTAACATGGCCTGTCCTTCGAAAAAAGTTATGGCATCCGGTGGCGGCGCGTCATTAATAAATCGCCCCAATGTGGCTGCCGAGATGATTAGACAGGCCAAAAAATTAGGATTTCCGATCTGGGTTAAAACCAGAATTCCCAGTCACAATTTGAAGGATGTAGCAAGTTGGTGTGATCTATTGATCTCTGCTGGCGCCAAGAACGTAGCTTTGCATGGAAGAACGGTTTCGCAGGGGTATAAGGGAAGTTCCGACAGAAATATTGTCGGCGAGGCAGCCAGAGCTTTCCCGGGTAAAATAACGGGTACAGGAGACGTTTTTACCTCCGATGACGTACTCGATTATTTGGAAAAGGGCTGCATAGGGGTTTTAGTTGCGCGAGGTGCCCTGAAAGATCCTTTTATCGTTCCCGATGCCCTGGCTAAGTTGGGCTTTCGAAATGGCAGAAAAGCTACCTTTGAATTTCAGAGGGAGATATTTCATTCTTTTATATCCGATTTGTGTCAAGTTAAGGATAATTTAGCCATGCTCTTGCTTCGTCGCTTCTTATCATGTATTTTTAAAGGAATGCCTGGGGCTTCACAATTGCGATCTTCGATGGCAAGAGCCCATGGCATTACACAAGCCTTTGAATTATTTAATTCTTTTGCCAATAATTTTAGTGACTTTTGCGCTAAGGAGGAAGCAATGAATGAGCACCGAAAACACTAATATGGAAGAACGATCTACTCCGGAAAGGGAAATAATAAAACAACGGATGGAAAAATTAGAAAGGCTTCGCAAGGATGCCGGATTTAATCCCTTTGTGATCGATAAGTGGGATAAGGAGCATAAATTATCCTTCGTTCGTTCTAATTTTTCCCATTTAGGACCGGACCAGATGGACGAAGATGCCCTCATTAAAACTGCCGGTCGCGTAATGGCAATCAGAAAACACGGTAAGGCATCATTTGTTCATCTCGAAGACGATACCGACAGGCTTCAACTTTATTTTAGGTTTGATACCCTCAATGAGGAATACGAATGGTTCAAGAAGTGGGTAGATACCGGAGATTATCTTGGAATCGTCGGACATCCCTTCAGAACAAAGAGGGGCGAGCTATCGCTTTTGGTGACTGAATTCAAGTTATTGAGCAAGGCCTTAAGGCCATTGCCCGAAAAATGGCACGGCCTGAAAGACACAGAGGTTCGTTATAGACAGCGTTACTTAGATCTTATAGCCAATCCTGAGGTTAGGGAAGTTTTTCGGAAGCGAGCAAAGATCATAAAAACCTTCAGAGAAGTATTGGAGTCCCACGGGACGCTCGAGGTCGAGACGCCAATTCTGTCTCCCATGGCAGGAGGGGCGACGGCCAGGCCTTTCATTGCGTTTCACAATGCTTTGGGCATAAACCTATATCTTAGGATAGCCACGGAGCTTTACCTGAAGCGACTGATCGTCGGCATGTATGAACGCGTGTATGAAATAGGTAAGAATTTCAGAAACGAAGGCATAGATTCCATGCATAATCCAGAATTTACGGCAATGGAAGTTTACTGGGCCTATGCCAACTACGATGATATGATGAACCTGACCGAGGAAATTATAGTGGCCTGTGCTGATGCCATGGGAAGCAGGCAATTGCCCTACGGAGAACATATGATAAATTACGAGCCCCCTTTTAGGAGGGCAACTATGGTGGACTTGGTCAAAGAACATTGTGGTGTTGATTTTTTAAATATTACCGACGAGGAAGCCAGAAGGATAGCAAAGGAAAGGGGTCTCGAAATAAAGGGAAACGAGAGCAGGCTTTTGATCATGACAGAATTTTTTGATAATTTTGTGGAGGACAAACTTATACAACCTACTTTCGTATTGGGTTATCCCGTGGAAATATCGCCACTTGCCAAACGTGATCCCGATAACCCCGACTTTACCCGAAGGTTTGAGCTTTTTATATGCGGAGCTGAGGTTGCAAATGCTTTTAGCGAGCTTAACGATCCGCTGGATCAGAGAGAACGTTTCCAGGATCAACTTAAAAAGAGAGAAGCAGGAGATGAGGAAGCCCATGTGTTCGATGAGGACTTTGTAACAGCCCTGGAGCACGGTTTACCGCCAACGGGCGGATTGGGCATCGGAATAGATCGATTGACGATGTTTTTGACCAATTCAAGTTCAATCAGGGATGTCATTCTGTTTCCTACGATGCGTCCCAAGGAGTGATGTTGGTGGATTTGGGGGAAGCTAAAAAAAGGGCAGAAGAGCTGAGAAAAGAGATAGAAAAACACAACTATTACTATTATGTCCTCGATTCTCCGGTTATTACAGATGAGGAATATGATGCCCTTTACAGAGAGCTGGTAGAGCTTGAAAGGCGTTTCCCGGAAATTATAACTCCCGATTCTCCTACTCAAAGAGTGGGCGGGAAACCGAAAGAGGAATTCAGGAAAGTAGTTCACGAGATTCCCATGCTTTCCATGGACAACGTTTTTACTCAAGAAGAGCTTCAAAGTTTCGTCTCCAGGGTATATCGAATTCTGGAAAGAGAAGTAGATTTTACTACAGAACTGAAAGTAGACGGCATTGCCGTGTCTCTCGTTTATGAAGATGGACGCTTTGTTTTGGGAGCCACGAGGGGAGATGGAAGGGTCGGCGAGGACGTTACAGAGAATTTGCGGACCATAAAGAGCCTTCCCTTACGGCTTATGGAACCTTTGCCTGGAAGACTTGAGGTCAGAGGCGAAGTTTACATGACCAAGGAAGACTTCGCCTCGCTCAACAGATCTCGCGAAGAAGATGGGGAGCCCCTTTTTGCCAACCCGAGGAATGCTGCTGCTGGCAGTTTAAGACAGCTTGATCCTAACGTGACCGCCAAACGCAGGCTTCGCATTTTCGTCTATCAAGTAGTCCATCCGGAAGAGTACGGCCTGTTTTCTCAATTTCAAGTCCTTTCCTGGCTGCGAAACAAGGGCTTTCCCACCCAGGGAAATGAGAGGCTCTGTAAAAACTTTGAAGGGTTGTGGAACTACATAGAGGAATGGAAAGAAAAAAGACACTCCTTGGCCTATGCTACCGATGGAGTGGTGGTTAAAGTAGACGATCTGACAGCCTACGAACAGCTGGGAACTACCGCTAAAGCTCCAAGATGGCAGATAGCGTTTAAATATCCGGCGGAAGAGCAAAGGACGCGCCTTTTAAGGATAGAAGTTTCAGTCGGCAGAACGGGTGCCCTCACCCCCGTTGCAATACTAGAACCGGTTAGGCTTGCCGGTACCGTGGTCCAGCGTGCAAGCCTTCACAATGAAGACGAAATAAAGCGCCTGGATGTGCGGGTTGGAGATTACGTATACGTGCGCAAGGCGGGCGAAATTATACCGGAAGTAGTTCGAGTGGACTACTCTGCAAGGACGGGCCAAGAGAGACCTTTTGCCATACCGGAGAATTGTCCTGTTTGTGGAGCAACAGTGGTCAGGTTGGTAGGCGAAGTTGCTTATCGATGTCCGAACAAGTCATGCCCGGCTCAAATTAAGGAAAGTATAAAGCATTTTGCTTCCCGTGACGCCATGGATATAAAGGGTTTGGGCGAAAAGATAATAGAGCAGTTGGTGGATAAAAAGATGGTCGGCGGATTTGCGGATCTGTATAAGCTGAAAAAGGAAGATCTAATTTCCCTCGACAGAATGGGTCCAAAATCTGCTGAAAAATTAATAAATGCCATTAACAGCTCAAAGAACAGGCCCCTTTCGAGGCTTATATATGCCCTTGGCATTAGATATGTCGGTTCCAGGACGGCCGAAATATTAGCCGAAAGATTTAAAAGTATGGATAACCTGGCTAAGGCGGACATCCAGGATCTATCGGACATTCCGAGTATTGGCCCCCAGATCGCTTCATCCATCGTGGCATTCTTCAGAGATGAAAAAAACCTTGCTACCATAAAGGAATTGGCCAGATGTGGCATTAAGATGGCGGAGGAAAAGTCCGAAAGGCAAGAGGGACCTTGGGAAGGGTGGAAAATAGTTTTTACAGGCGAACTTGAAAAGGCTACCAGGAACGAGGCAGAAAATATAGTTAAGGATCTTGGGGCAATTCCATCTAGTTCCGTGAGCAGGAATGTAGCTTTCGTCGTAATTGGTCGTAACCCGGGAAGCAAGTTAGCAAAAGCCCAGGAACTTGGTGTTAAAATTGTTGATGAGCAAACTTTTTGGAAATTGGTCGACGAAGCAATGTCGAAAAAAGGAAATTGAGGAGGTTTGTGCTATGAGTGGGACATCGGATGGACTAGTCGAAGAAATAAGACGCGTAGCCAAGTTGGCCATGCTGGAGCTCAATGAAGATGAAATTAAACATATCGGGACGCAGTTTAAAAATATTCTGGATCAGCTTCAGACGTTAAGCGAACTTGATACAAAGGATATAAATCCCTTTAGTTTAGAGGATATGGAACCCATGCCCTGGCGTAAAGACGAAGTTGTGGCGTGGAACAGATACAGCGAGGTGCTTTCCCAGGCTCCGGTCTCCGAAGAGGGCTACTTCAAGGTGCCGCGAATTGTGGAGGGCGATCACGATGAAAAATAGCGAGTTTTTGAAGTTATCGGCTTTAGAGCTTGTGGAAGGTTACAAAAAAGGTGATTTCACGGTTTCAGATGTAATAGAGACGGCCCTGGAACACATAGAGGTTAACGAAAGAAATTTGAACGCCCTTATAACGCCTCTCTACGAAGAGGCCCGTTCCAGATCGTGGATGTTGGATGCTGCTTTAGCGAGGGGCGAAGAGTTGGGGTCCCTTTTCGGAGTCCCCGTTGTAGTGAAGGATAACATTACAGTCGATGGAGTAAGGACTACCTGTGGAAGCAGGATGCTGGAAAATTGGATTTCTCCCTACAGTGCACATGTAGTTGAGTGCTTAGAGCGCGCCGGAGCGGTGATAATTGGCAAAGCCAACATGGATGAATTTGCTATGGGAAGCTCGACGGAGTTTTCTGCCTTTGGCCCGGCCTTGAACCCATGGGATTTGTCCAGAGTGCCTGGGGGAAGCTCGGGAGGTAGCGCTGCATCCGTTGTTGCAGGTTATGCTCCCATTGCTTTGGGAAGTGACACCGGTGGCTCCATTAGGCAACCTGCTGCCTTTTGTGGGGTGTACGGATTAAAGCCGACATACGGCCTAGTCAGCAGGTTCGGCTTAATTGCCTTTGCTTCTTCGTTGGATCAAATTGGCCCTTTTGCCAGAAGTTTGAAGGATGTAGCGGCAATTTTACAGGTCATATCTGAACCTGACGCCAGAGATGCTACATGTGCCAGAAAAGAAAGGCCGAATTACGCTGAATTTTTAAACGTAACTTCCCTTGAAGGTTTTAAGGTTGGATATTTGGCGGGTTATGAATCCCTAGAAATTGATGATGAGATAAAAAGAGCAATTTCCCAAACCATAGAAATATGCAAGGAGGCTGGTGCTGAAATAGTGGAGGTCGATTTGCCGATATCGACACGATACGGCCTTCCTTGTTACTACACTATAGCGCCAGCCGAAGCAAGCTCCAATTTGGCCCGTTTCGACGGAGTGCAATACGGTTTTTCCGTGGCTGCCGATGATTTGAAGGAACTGTACCTCAAAAGCCGCGGCTCAGGTTTCGGCCCCGAAGTGAAAAGGAGAATACTGATCGGGACTTTCGTCCTAGGTTCCAGCAGATACGATGCCTATTACTTGCAGGCACAGAAGGTGAGACAGCTCATAATCAGAGAATTCAATGCAGCCTTTTCAAAAGCCGATGTCTTGCTAACTCCTGCAACGCCGACGTTGCCCTTTAAACGGGGCGAGAAGCTGACTGACCCCGTCAAAGCCTACATGGCAGACCTTTTTACTATACCCGTTAATTTGGCGGGCTTGCCAGCTTTGTCGATGAGAGCATCGATGAGCCAGTCCGGGCTACCCGTGGGCGTTCAATTGATAGGAAAGAAGTTTGGAGAAGGCGATATCTTAAAAGCGGCTTCGGTTATTGAACAGGTCGTAGGACCGGCTGCAACTGCTTTAGGGGGCGATCGAAAGTGAATGAATTTATTCCTGTAATAGGACTGGAAATTCATGTTCAATTATCGACGAAATCCAAGATGTTTTGCTCTTGTTCGACTGATTATATTGGCGCCAGGCCAAACAGCCATGTATGCCCTATATGCCTGGGTTTGCCGGGATCTCTTCCGGTCATTAACGAAAGGGCCATAATGTATGCAGTCAGGATGGCCTTGGCTATGCGGTGCAAGGTCAATACCCATACGGTGTTCCATAGAAAACATTATTTTTATCCCGATCTTCCCAAGGCCTACCAGATAAGCCAATACGATTTGCCCCTTGCCGTTGACGGTCATCTTGAGGTGAATGATGACGAAAAGGCGCACAAGATCAGAATACAAAGACTTCATTTGGAAGAAGATGCCGGAAAACTTGTCCATGCTGCTATCGGCGGAAGGTTGATGGGTGCTGATTATTCTCTTGTAGATTATAACCGGTCGGGAGTTCCTTTGATGGAAATAGTCACCCAACCTGACATAACATCCCCAAAGCAGGCAAGGGAGTTCGTGTCTAGATTGCGCCAATTGGTCAGATATCTCGGGGTTTCCGACGGCGACATGGAGTCGGGATCGTTGAGAGTTGACGCAAACATTTCGATAATGGAACCGGGCGGCAAATGGGGTGAAAAGGTAGAAGTAAAAAATATGAACTCCCTAAAAGCTTTAGAGAGAGCCCTGGAGTACGAATACGAAAGGCAGAAAGAAGTTAAAAGCAAAGGGGAGACGATAGTTCGCGAGACCAGGCATTGGGATGACGATTCGGGTAAGACCGTTTCAAGCCGCAGCAAGGAAGAAGCCGAGGATTACAGATATTTTCCCGACCCCGATCTTCCTTCCCTTGTCGTGGATGAGAGAACCATAGTTCAGTTGTGCAAGGAACTGCCCGAACTTCCGTGGGAAATAAGGGACAGATTTATCAGCGATTACGGTTTATCCCTCGAAGAGGCGGAGGTACTTACGGAGCGGCGCGATGTGGCTCTTCTCATGGATGATCTAGTCAAAGGAGGATCTCCCGTTAAAGTGGCGTCAAACTGGATAAGGACTGAAATAATGAGGGTATTGAACGAAAGGGCAATTTCCGCAGAGGAGATTACGATACCGTCGGATGAGATGGCCCTTCTTTTGTCTCGAATCGATAGAGGGGATCTTTCGACGACAGCTGCGAAAGAGGTTTTCGCCATGATGTTGGAAAAATCATTAAATGTCGATGACGCCATTAAAGCTTTAGGTTTAAGCACAGGCAAATTAACTGGCTCCGATTTGGAAGCAATTGTCGTCAAAGTCCTATCAGAAAACGCTGAGGTTGTAGAAGAGATTAAAGCTGGCAATGATAAAAAAGGTAAAAAAGTTAAATTTTTACAGGGCATTGTCATGAGAGAAACGAAAGGACAGGCAGATCCGAAAGAGGTGCAATCGCTCATCATGAGCAAGATTTAAATTAGGGGGGTAGGACGATGGGAGCGCACAAACCTGAAGATACGAGAACGATTGCGGTAGCAGCTCACGGAGGTGCAGGAAAGACATCGCTGGTTGAGGCAATGTTGTTCGATACGGAAGTTATTGGACGTTTGGGCAAAGTAGAGGTTGGCAATACCGTCAGCGATTATGACGCCGAAGAACAGAAGAGACAGATTTCTATCAATACATCCGTCGCAACCTTCGACTATAATGGCAAAAGGATGTTTGTTCTTGATACCCCTGGTTATGCCGATTTCATTGGAGATCTGCGTTCGGGAATGCGAGTGGCTGACTCGGCGGTTATAGTAGTAAGCGGAGTCGATGGCGTGGAAGTTCAAACTGAAAAGGCCTTCGATTTTGCCGAGGATTTTTCCATACCCGTACTGTTTTTTATAAATAAAGTGGAAAGGGAAAATGCTGATTTTTACAGGACATTGAAAGAAATTCAGGAGGTTTTGACGGATAAAGCACTTCCGTTGTTTTTACCCATCGGTCAGGAAACAAATTTTAAAGGCTTAGTAAATGTGCTGACCGGAAAGGCCTTTATATATAAAGGTGATGGAAGTCGAGAGTATGAGGAGACTGATTGTCCCTCCGAACTCGAGGAAGGACTTTCCTCTGCCCGTGAAGCCTTGGTGGAGAGGGTAGTCGAAGTTGACGATGAGCTGATGATGCGTTACCTCGACGGAGAAGAACTGGAAGAACAAGAGTTGGTAGAGGCATTGAAAAAGGCGGTGTTAAATAGGATAGTGATGCCCGTATTGCCCGGTTCGGCTCTTGCGAATATCGGAATATTCCAGCTTTTAGATACCATAATCGATATTCTGCCCTCCCCAGTAGATATGTTTCCCAGAAAGGCGATAGATGCAGAGGGCAATGAAGTAGAAGTGAAGCCCGATCCCAATGAGAAATTCAGCTCTCTCTGTTTTAAAGTCATGGTCGATCCCTATGTGGGAAAGCTATCATTCGTTAGAGTATTTTCTGGGACCTTGACTTCGGATCAATCTGTATTCATTGTAAATAAAAAGGTCGAGGAAAGGATAAGCTCTTTGAGATTCATGAGGGGCAAGGAAGGGAAGGACGTTAAGGAAGTGACAGTGGGAGACATTGTGGCTATCCCCAAGTTGCAAAACGCCGGTGTCGGGGATACTGTTGCAGTCAAGGGAGTCGATTTTACGTTTCCCGCGATCCAATTTCCGAACCCAGTTTATAGCCTGGCAGTCGTTCCTAAAAGCAGGGCTGACGAAGATAAGCTGTCTAACGCTATTCATCGCATGCTCGAAGAGGATTCCACGTTGCGCTATGAGAAAAACGTTGAAACCGGAGACCACCTCCTTTCAGGCATGGGAGATTTACATCTGGACGTAGTCCTGTCGCGCATTAAAGAAAGATATGGCGTGGAACTCGAAACTCGTTTACCCAAAGTTCCATACAGAGAGACCATCAAAAAGCCCTCTAAAGCGCAAGGCAAATACAAGAAGCAAACCGGTGGCCGAGGGCAATACGGGGACGTGTGGCTTGAGTTGCAGCCTACAGAGCGGGGCAGCGGTGTAGAGTTTGAGGATCGCATTGTCGGTGGGGTCGTTCCTAAGCAATACATTCCTGCCGTCGAAAAAGGACTAAGGGAAGCAGCTCAAAAGGGTGTCCTTGCCGGTTATCCTTCCATAGATTTTAAGGCCGTTCTTTACGACGGCTCTTACCATGAAGTCGATTCTTCAGAAATGGCCTTTAAAATAGCAGCTTCAATGGCATTCAAGAAGTGTTTTATGGAAGGCTCTCCCGTCTTGCTTGAACCGATCATGAACGTAGAAGTGGTAGTGCCCGAGGAGTATCTTGGCGATGTCATGGGCGATTTGAACTCTAGAAGAGGGAGAATTATGGGTATCGAGAGCAGAGGGAGATTCCAGGTGGTTAAGGCCCAAGTGCCTCTCGCGGAAATGTTCAGGTATGCCATCGTCCTTCGTTCCATGACTTCGGGCCGAGGCAGTTTCTCCATGGAATATTCTCACTACGAAGAAGTCCCTCAAGATCTGGCTAAAAAGATAATAGCTCAGGCTCAAACCGAGGCGGTAGAAGAGTAAATATACTTCGTATCCCTAGCTCGAATATAATAATTAAGCGGGAGGATTCTCCCGCTTAATTATTAGCCTTTTCTGACGTTTTTCAGATTTCTATGAGTGCTTTGATTAACGAAGACAGGGTTTTGCTCTTTTTCTGAGGTATTACGGTTATTTCTTGTTTCAAGATCTCTCCCGATACGTTTATTACCTTTCCCCGCCTTTCGTACCAACCCGCAATTGGCATTACCAAATCTGCTTTAATATCCTCGAATGATCTTGATGTCAAGAGGGCGCATTTGGCACGATTGTCCGCATTGACCCCTTGTAGGACTTCAACGGTGGCTTGATCGGGTTCGACCAACACCAGTTTCGTAACCTGGCCCTCCTTGATCATGCTCAGATTATCGATTGTCGGAGTTAAAATATCTCCAAGTACGCGTAAAGCTCCCTCGGTATTAGCTCCCCGATAAAGAGGTATGTAGGAGCATTTGCCCAGGGTCGAACATAATTTTACGAACGCCTTGGCCGAAGAGGCATTTGAGGTGACTTTTGGTCCCGCCAAGAAAATGGGATGTCTGGCCGATTTTAGTGTATTTATTGCCCTGACAAGCGTTGTCTCCTTTATCCCCGAGAGCTCCGATGTCTTTTTGATCAGCCTTTCATCCGTGAAAGATTCGAGTATAGGATATATTTCCGCTACATCGGTCTTCAGTAAAATTGTGGTACCCCTGTCGAGCAATCCAGGATCGCTTCCCAAGTAAATGACCTTTAAGCCATCTTCTCTTACATTTTTCCGTAACATCGTGGTGATCAAAGGTACTTCCTGATCCATGTTTTCGTCAATAACGAAGACGACATCGGATTCGTAGATTTGTCCCAGCGTACATCTCTTCAAGTTTGCCTCCTTGGCAAGGGATGTGAAAGCTTTAAAGTCATCGGCTTCCAAAATTGAGACTGCGATATTTTGCCCTTTACGGTTTAAAAACTCTTTTATGGACTCATATTCTTCGTTGCTCAGCGAGTTCCCTAAAAATAGCGAGACAACTCCTTCGGAACGAAGGAAGTCGACGAGTTCAAGCAAAGTTTCCTTGATATCTTTATTTATTTCCGGCCTTTGTCTTTTTAAATGGAAGGTTCGCGCCTTGAAACAACACAGCCCGAGAGTGGGCGAAGTTGGGGACCCCAACTCTGTAGTAACCCGCACTACGTTACGTTTTCCCTTGTCGGCATTTACATATATCTCGCACCCGAGAGAGCATTCACCGCAGGTAGTCTTTGTGGCCGTCGGGATTTCACTGTGAGGCCAACGCTCCTTTCGTTTCTCGGTAAGAGCGCCGACGGGGCATAGCTGCACGCAAAGGCCGCACCCCGTGCATTCAGATTCGTCCAAGGGCTTCATGTATGCATCGTGTATTGTCGAGACAAATCCTCTGCTTACAAAATCAATGGCATGTAGTCCGACGAT
Organism: Acetomicrobium sp. UBA5826; assembly: GCF_002433005.1. Taxonomy (GTDB): domain Bacteria; phylum Synergistota; class Synergistia; order Synergistales; family Acetomicrobiaceae; genus Acetomicrobium. The sequence goes on from NZ_DJHF01000020.1 coordinate 112,861, forward strand.
CTCATCGCAGGTCCTGACGCATCTTCCACAAAGTATACATTTATCCATGTTTCTGTCGAAGTATTTCAATTTTTCCTCAAGGCGCTTTATCCTTTCTCCGCTAAGCCGTGTAGGCGAAGCCTCGTATTCGATCGAATAAGAGCGCAATTTGCATTCGAAGACGTCGGGACATCCGCACTCCATGCATCGGCTGGCATCTATTTTTACCTGCTCTTCCGTGAGCCCCCTGTTGAATTCTTCGAAGGGTTTTTCAAGTCTTTCCTCTGCCGGGAAGATTTTAGGCATTTCCCTGGGTTGTTTTTTCTTGTCCCTGAAATCTTCGGGCCCTAGGTTTTCTCTCGTGACGTCGCATTCAAAGGGGCGCTTGGGATATCCGCGGGTAATAAAATGATGTATAGATTCAGCAGCAAAATGGCCTTCCCCTATAGCCGCAATTGCTATATCGGGTCCGGTCCTCAAATCTCCGCATAGAAATACCTTTTCGAGAGGGGTAGCGTAGTTGTCATCGCCTAAAATCTTTCGGCCGTCGTGGATTTCAGGCGGCAGAAAGTCGAGTACGGCCCTTTGTCCTATTGCAGCTATCACGGTATCTACAGTCAAGGTAAATGTTTCTCCCGTAGGAATGGGCCTTCTTCTTCCCGATTCGTCGGGCTCGCCAAGGACCATCTTTTCGCACACAAGTTCACGGACCGATTCGTCACCTGATATTTCCTTGGGTGCTGCAAGGAAAATAAAGTTTACCCCTTCTTCCATTGCCTCTTCGATTTCAGCGTCCTCCGCCGGCATTTCCTGTCTTGTGCGTCTGTAAACTACTGTAACTTCTTCAGCCCCAAGCCTTTTGGCGCATCGACAGGCGTCCATTGCGGTATTTCCACCCCCGATGACAGCGACTTTCTTGCCTATCTCTACGGGAAGACGGTTATTCACCTGATACAGGAAATTTATTCCGCCAAATACACCCTTTAGGTCCTCTCCCGGGACGCGTAAAGGTGTGCTTTGCCAGCAGCCAAAGGCGAGCAATATGGCATCAAATTCCCTGCGTAATTGCTCTAAAGTTATATCTCTTCCAAGGGCAGTGTCCGTCTGGACCTTTATGCCCCACGACAGCAACCAGTCTATTTCTTTCTGCATGATGTCTCTAGGCAGCCTGTACTCTGGGATCCCGTATCGCATCATGCCTCCCAGATGCGATTCTTTCTCGAAAATAGTTACGGCATAACCTTTTTTTCTGAGAAAAAAGGCAGCCGATAATCCAGCGGGGCCTCCCCCTACAATAGCTACGTTGTGGCCGTTTTCCTGTATTTCGTCTATGTGGCCCAGCATGCCGTTTTCGATGGCCCAGTCTCCTACGAAGCGCTTGATCTCTCTTATGGAAACAGGTTCTTCGTCGACGAAATTGCGTCTGCACTTTTCCTGGCAGGGTGCAGGACAAATTCGTCCTATGGAAGCAGGAAGGGTTACGTTTTCGTGGAGCAAGTCCAAGGCTTCTTTGTAAAAGCCGGAGGCAGCTAAGTTTACGTAACCTTGAACATCACCTCTGGCAGGGCAGACAAGAGTACAGGGCGGTCTGCAATCTCCAACGTGATCCGATAACAAAAGCTCCAGAGCTGTCCTCCTTGCCGCGACAGTTCTTTCCGTATTGGTGTATATCTCCATGCCCTGGGATATCTTATTGGAGCAGGCTCGCACCAAAGCCTTGGCCCCCTTCACTTCCACCAGGCAAACAGAACATCCTCCGTGTGTCGAAAGATGCGGATCGTAACACAGAAAAGGTATGTCCACACCACAATCCTTGCACAGATCTAATATCGTTTGTCCCGGGTAACCGTAGACTTCACGACCGTTTAGCAATACTCTAATGTTTCGCTCCATACCTAAAAGCCTCCTCAATCAACAAATATAGCAGAGACAGGACAGGTCTGTTTGCATTGGCCGCATCTCACGCATTTGGCGTCGTCTATTTCGTGGGGTTCCTTAACTTTGCCGCTAATTGCGCCAACGGGACATATCCTGGCACATCTAGTACAACCTATGCATAGATCGGTATTTATTGTGTAGCGAATGAGAGAAGGGCACACCTTTGCGGGACATTTCTTGTCCTTAACATGAGTTTCGTATTCCTCTCTGAAGTATTTTAGCGTAGTCAACACAGGGTTTGGGGCCGTCTGTCCAAGACCGCATAGGGAACCTTCCTTTACTTGTAATGCCAGTTCATAAAGCAGATCAAGATCCTCCATCTTTCCCTCTCCGTTGCTGATGCGTTCTAATATCTCTAGCATTCTTTTTGTACCTATTCTGCAAAAGGGACATTTTCCGCAGGATTCGCGTTGTGTGAAGTTCAGAAAAAACTTTGCCACATCGACGACGCAGCTTGTTTCGTCCAAAACAATCATGCCTCCGGAACCCATGATTGCTCCCGTTGCTGTTATGGATTCGTAATCTACAGGTGTATCGAGGAGCCAGGAAGGTATACATCCTCCCGACGGCCCGCCCATTTGCACTGCTTTGATCTCTTTTCCGTCGGCGATTCCGCCGCCAATATCATATATTACTTCTCTGATGGGCATTCCCATTGGAATTTCGATGAGGCCTCCTTTGGCTACCTTGCCGGCGAGGGCAAATACCTTCGTTCCCTTGCTTTTTTCAGTACCAAAACGCGAGAATTCCGATGCTCCATGTCGTATTATCCACGGCACGTTTGCATAGGTTTCCACGTTGTTAATGTTGGTCGGCTTTCCCCAAACGCCGCTTTCGGCTGGAAAGGGAGGTCGGGGTCGCGGCATTCCCCGTTTTCCTTCTATTGAGGCTATCAGGGCTGTCTCTTCGCCGCAAACAAATGCCCCGGCCCCTTCTTTTATCTCTATATCGAAATTAAAGCCGCTGCCAAAAACGTTGTCTCCCAAAAAGCCTCTTTCGCGTGCCTGGTCAAGAGCTATGTTTAGCCTTTTTATGGCCAAAGGATATTCTGCTCGACAATAAATATAACCGTGAGAAGCACCGACGGCGTAAGCACATATAGCCATACCCTCTATGACGGCGTGGGGGTCACCCTCCAATACGGACCTGTCCATAAAGGCGCCCGGATCTCCTTCGTCGGCATTGCAAATCACATATTTGGGTTCTCCCTTGGCTTGTCGCGTAAATTTCCACTTAAGCCCCGTTGGGAATCCTGCGCCACCACGACCCCTAAGGCCTGATCTGTACACTTCATCTATGACTTCATCGGGAGACATTTCCTTCACGGCCTTTGAAAACGCCTCGTAAGCCCCTCGGGAAATGGCCTCGTCTATTTTTTCCGGGTCAATTATCCCGCAGTTTCTGAGAACTATCCTGACCTGCTTTGCCATCCTATTGTTTTCCGGCGCCCGAGTTTCCTCATCGCTGTATATAATCTTTTCTTTTAGGACTGAAGTGGGTTGCAAGGAGGAGCCGACCAATTCCTTGGCTAATTCGGGTGTCATATATCCATAAATGGTTCTCTTGCCCTCGATTTCTACTTCAACTAAAGGTTCATATGAGCACAGGCCAATACATCCGACCTTTTTTAAAATAGTATTTTCGTCTCCGACAAGCACTTTGGAGAGTTCCTCGTAGACGGAGTCTGCCCCCGATGCCAAACCACAGCTTGCCATCCCAACGCGCACTATTGTATTAGCCATTATTGCCTTCACCTCTTTTGTTCGTTCTGTAGCCATCCAGAACCTTTACGGCCCTATCGGGCGTCAGGCGACCGTAAACGTCTTCTCCGACCATCATAACGGGAGCCAGGCTGCAGCACCCGAGACAGGCGACAAGCTCCAACGTGAAAAGCCCGTCGTCCGTCGTCTCTCCTTCCGAAATTCCCAAATGTCTCATTACTTCTTGGGCTATCAGCAAGGATCCCTGTACATGACAAGCCGTTCCTCTGCAGAGTTTTATGGTATATTTGCCTAAAGGTTTAAATCTAAACATGGCATAAAATGTCGCTACACCATAGAGGCTTGCTTCGGGAATATCGAGCTCTTTGGCCACCTTGCTCAATACTTCTTGTGGCAAATAGCCGTAACTTTCTTGTATTTTCGATAAAAGCGAAATTGTGATGCCCTTTTTACCCCGAAAGGTCTCGATAATGTTCTGTAAAGCCTGCTCGTCATCTTGTTTTGTTGAAAGCATGAGCTTCCCTCCTATTTGAAAAGCTGGTCAAAAAAATGAATTTAGGGATAATATAACACTATTGATTTGCACTTAGAAGATCCTTGGGCTTTTTTTATTGCGAGTTGTTGCGCCTTTACGGGTATTATGCTATATTCTTTATATATGTTTGGTAACCCTAATTTTTCAAATCAGAGGAAGGTGTAGAATATGACTGTGAAAGTTTATAGTACTCCCACATGTCCGTGGTGTACAAAGGTAAAAGAATATTTAAAAGACTTGGGTGTCGAGTATGAGGAGGTAGACGTCAGCAAAGACAGGGCTGCTGCTATGGACATGGTGAGGCAAACTGGCCAAATGGGTGTGCCCGTAACCTTCATAGGTGATAAGTTTATTGTCGGTTATGATCCTGAGGCAATTAAAGAGCTTTTAAAGGAAAACAGCATATTAGATTAGCTTAATTTTAAAGGGGGAATACCTTTTGGACGAGCTGTTAAGCGTAAGCGTCGGAGGTGCTTTTGTAGGTGGAGATCGTCCCGTTTTGAGAGAAAATATCGACGGTCTTTTAAGAATGGTCGAAGAAGCCGATGTCCTGTTGCGGGAAAAAGGGAGAGACGACGTTGAGGGCTTTGGTTGGATTAACCTGCCCTATCAGGATTTGTCCGAAACGATTGAAATCGGGCGTTGGCTTTCTGGCTTTGAAGCCATCGTGCAAATAGGCATTGGCGGATCTGCTTTGGGAAACAGAATGCTTGCAAAGGCACTCCTTCCCCCTTTTTACAACGAACTTGATGCTTCCGTCAGAAAGGCCCCCAAGTTTTATCTGCTGGAAAATCCGGATCCCAAGACGGCATTATCTTTACTGGATCGACTTGATTTGTCGAAGATAGCATTTGTAGTCGTCAGCAAATCGGGAAGCACGACGGAAACGGCTGCGCACTTTTTATGGGTATGGCAAAAGGTCAGGGAAAAGATAGGCGAAAGAGCAAGGGACAATTTTTTGATAATTACCGACCCTAGAAAAGGCATCCTGCGCAAATTTGCCAAATCTACAGGTTGTAGGAGTTTGAATATTCCCGAAAGCGTGGGGGGCAGGTATTCTGTTCTTTCCTCGGTAGGGTTGGCAACGGCTTCCGCTTTGGGTATCAACATCGAAAAGCTGGTTCAAGGTGCTAAGGAGATGGATCAAAGACTTGCCTTGCGGTCGCACCTTTGGGAAAATCCCGCATGGCTATTGGCCTGCATTAACCTGTTGCACGCTAAAGCCGGCCGTAATATGGCCGTTATGATGCCCTATGGAGACGATCTTGCCGATTTTGCCGAATGGTTTGCTCAGCTTTGGGGAGAAAGCCTTGGCAAAGAGGGATGCGGCACCACTCCTGTGCGTGCTCTCGGAGCTATAGATCAGCATTCCCAGCTTCAACTTTACGCGGAAGGCCCGGACGATAAGCTAATTACGATTATCGACGTAAAAAATAGGCCGTTATTTCTATTGCCGGACGTTGTAGATATAGAGGCGTTGAAGGATTTGGAGTTTTTATACGGAAAGGCCCTGGGAGATCTGTTGAGTATAGAGGCTCGTTCGACGGCTTCGGCTTTGATAAAAGCTGGAAAGCCGGTTATTTACCTTAACATTCCTGAAGTTTCCGAGAGATATATTGGTGCTTTGGTGTTCTTCTATGAATATGTAACAGCTCTTGTCGGTTTTTTGATGAAAATCAATCCCTTCGATCAACCTGGAGTGGAACAGGGGAAACGATATATATATTCGCTCATGGGCCGCAGGGGATACGAGGAATATGTGAAAGAAGTTGAAGAATATTTTGGTGCATGCCAAAAAACGGAGATTATAATATGATTCCAAGTTTGGAATGCATAACGGAGGAAGTTATAAATGACAGATACCCCCTTGCTTCAAGTAGATGAAGTAACGGTAACCCGAGAAAACGGGAAAAAACTGCTCGATCAAGTCAATTTGCGAGTCGGGCATGGAGAGGTAACTGGAGTGTTGGGCCGAAACGGTGCGGGAAAGACGACGTTGGCCTATACTGTTATGGGCCTTCCTTCCTATAGGCCCAATTCCGGCAGGATCTTCTTTGAAGGAAAGGATATTACCAATCTTTCGATTACCGATAGATCGAGATTAGGGATAACTTTAGCATGGCAATATCCGGCTAGATATGAAGGAATTACCGTTGCCGAATATTTGAGATTGTCGCGTAAGGATGCGACGAGAAGAGAACTAGAAGAGGCTTTGGATTTTATTCAGATGGAACCTTTTTACCTGGATCGTTTTGTTGACAAGGCTCTATCCGGAGGAGAGAGAAAAAGGCTGGAGCTTGCGTCTATCTATTTAATGAGGCCCAAGCTTGCCATCTTAGACGAGCCCGATTCGGGAGTAGATCTTCTGGCTTTGGGCGATGTGATAAAGCTTTTTAAAAAATTAATAGATTTTGGTAGCAGCGTATTGGTAATAACCCATAGAGATGACATAGCTTCGGCTTGCGATAGGGCTTACCTGCTTTGCAACGGCAAGGTCATGCTCGAGGGACAACCAGTTGCCGTAAAGCAATACTTTATGTCGCTGTGCAGCCCCTGTTCAGACCCACTTTTAGCCGGAGGGGTGATTTCCAATGAATCTCAGTAATGAATATATGTCACTGATAGAAATAGCCGAAAAGGCGGGAGAACCCATCAGGACCGACGATGCTCATGTTATAGTTCATGCCAACAATATCATCGCTGCAAAAGACATCCCCGGTCTTGAAATCGACGCCGAAGAGACTGAATTTGGCATTAGGGCATCCTTTACCGTAAAAGCAGGAGCGGTTTTAAAGAAACCCGTGCATCTTTGTTTCGGCCACCTTGGCAAAGAGGGAAAGCAAATCATAGAAAGCAGGATCGTGCTGGAAGAAGGGGCGAAAGCTAAATTTTACTCCCACTGTATTTTTCCGAATGCCGTAAAATTCCTCCATGCGATGGAAGGCGATATAGTAGTGGGCAAAGGTGCTGACATGACATATGAAGAAGTGCACGTCCACGGACCTGAGGGAAAGATTGAAGTCAGGCCACTGACCCGCGTCGTGGTGGATGAAAAGGGCAGGTACGTGAGCAATTTTTCGTTAATCGAGGGAAGGGTAGGGATTCTGTACCTCGACGTGGAAGTGGATGTCGTCGGTTGGCTTGGGAGTGCGGAAATAACCTCTAAAGTTTACGGGAAATACGATGATATCTGCAACGTTAAAGATACGATAAGGCTATCCGGGGAAAAGTCGAGCGGATTGGCCAAAGCTAGAGTTGTATTGAAAGACAACAGCTTCGGCAAGTTTTTCGGAGAAGTGCAAGGAGCTGCTGACGGATCGAAAGGTCATGTCGATTGCACTGAAATAGTGCAAGGAAATGCGAAAGCGGAAGCCGTTCCCGTCGTCTCTGTGGTTCATCCCGGAGCTGAGATAACCCACGAAGCTGCCATAGGCCGTATAGCCAACGAAAAGCTGTGGGGTCTGATGGCCAAGGGTTTGACCGAGAACGAAGCTATTGACGTTATCGTTTCGGGCCTTTTGAGGTAGGTCTTATGTCGCAATGGATATAGTGTCGAAACTTTATGATGTGGCAAAGAGGGGGCGGGAAAATGCTTATGCCCCCTACTCTGGTTTTTCGGTGGGTGCCGCTTTGCTCGCCCAATCGGGCCGTATTTACGCCGGATGTAACGTTGAAAATTCCTCCTACGGACTAACTATTTGTGCCGAAAGGGTTGCTCTGTTTTCTGCAGTCGCTCAGGGAGAGCGGGTCTTCGAGATGATGATTATATGTGCCGACTCTATAGTTCCCCCCTGTGGAGCGTGTCTTCAGGTAATGGCCGAATTTGGTGATATGGAAATAATATCGTTTGATATGGAAGGTAAGTTTCAGCGAAACCGCCTTTCAGAGCTTCTTCCTCAGTCCTTTCGCTTGCTTAAGTAGCCCAAAGCGTCTTACGAAGTGCCCTTAAAGTGCTGTATTCTCCTTGCGGCGCTTCTTCAAGTATATTTTTCAGGATTTCATTTATTCTTTTTCTCTTCGTGTCGTCCCCGTAAGGACATTTTGGTCCCCGTTCCGGCAGATCTATCTCGGAAGCTGCCGATATCAAAGTTTCCTCAGGAAGGAATATCAATGGCCTAATAACCCATGTTTGCGTTCTGCTTTGCCACGTTTTTGGCTGTAGCGTATGAAGTTTTCCGGAGAAAAATACATTCAGCATTAACGTAACGGTGGCATCGGTTAGATGATGTCCTAAAGCTATTTTCCTAAACCCTCTGTCCTTTGCGATCCCGCTCAAAATGCCCCTTCTCATGTTCGCGCAAAAACTGCAGGGAGATTTTTCCCTTCTGATTTTTATAATTTCAAATATAGGATAGGCATAATGCGTAAAGGGTACATCGAGGCTTTCGCAAAAGTCCTTCAGCCCTGCGGGATCAAACTGCCCGCCCGTTGGATCTACAATCATGGCTTCTATATTGAATCTGATGGGGCTTACTCTTTGTAAGTGTTTTAGGGCAATGAGGAGCAACGAACTGTCCTTCCCTCCGGATAAGCCAACTAAAACATTATCGCCTTCTTCGATCATGGAGTAGGCGCACACCGCTTCGCCGACGCCGCGTTTGATCTTCTCGGGTAAATCGAACATTCACATCACCACGCTGAGATATTAATATGTATGTAATATGAATTACAATAACTAAGACAAAGAATAAAAGTTTTTTAAGCCTTGAAGTAAAGTATATTCTGCAATAGGATATTTTCAAATGATGTGTAGGCAAGAAATCTCAAAAAGCTATTTGGTAACATGTCCAGGTTTTCTAAAATATAAAAACACAAAGGTGATCGGGCCGGCATGAAAATCCTTGGTTTTTTGATTGACAACAGCGTTTATTTTTACGTTGCCTTTATGTTGGCAGGAGCGCTAGTAGGATATTTCGGGAGAGTTCCAAACTTTATAAAAAGGCATAACGGGAGAGTTCAGACGTTATGTCTTATTTTATTGCTCCTGGCGATAGGTATTGAGATTGGAAGCAACGAAGAAGTGCTCAAGGCGTTAGGTAACTTGGGCTATAAAGCTGCTGCGGTTTCTTTTTTGTCTGTTTTGGGTACAATATTTTGTATAAATATATTCGTCAGATTTTTGACAAAAGACAAAAAGGGAATGATGAATCATTGATCGTCATCATAGTTGCCTGTTTAGCGGGCGGCATCTTAATTGGAAAGCTCGCGGTATTTTCTTTAAGCAACATAACTAATTTGATTATCACATTAGGATTGTTCGTGCTGCTATTTTCCGTGGGAATTGATCTTGGTTGCAATAAGGAGGCGCTTAGAAATATCAAAGAAGATGGGATAAAGCTTTTTATCGTTCCTGTGGCAACGGTTTTGGGGACAGGGTTTGGTTCTTCTTTGGCCTCGATATTATTGAGAATGCCTTTAAATGAGACCCTGGCAGTTGGTGCCGGTTTCGGATGGTATTCTCTTTCAGGGGTTCTTATCACTCAGATGCATAGCGTAGAACTGGGAACCGTAGCCTTTCTTTCGAACGTGATAAGAGAGGTCATTGCCCTAATATCGATACCGCTGATAAGCAGGTATATCGGATCCTTTGAAGCAGTGGGCGTGGCGGGTGCAACGGCAATGGATACCGCCTTGCCCGTTATCGTAAAGAGCAATTCTCCTGATATTGCAATTTATTCTTTTATATCGGGTTTTTTGCTGACGCTTCTCGTTCCCGTCTTGGTGCCCCTTGCATTGGGATTGTGATGGCATAAAAGTTAATGCATAAAAAATAAATCAATACTATAGCGGTGAAGGGTGGCACGTCATATGTTTTTTCTATCAGTAGTCATTACGTTAATATTCGTTATATCCATAGGCGTTATCGCATCGGGAAAGAAAATAGACGAAGAAGGATATTCATTGGCGGGCAGAAGGGCAAGCCCCTTTGCGGTTTCTGGAATATTGCTAGGCGCCCTCGTGGGAGGAGCATCTACAGTTGGGACTGCGGAGATGGCTTATGTTTATGGTTTATCAGCTTGGTGGTTTACCCTTGGAGGAGGAATAGGATGTCTTCTTTTGGCGCTCTTCATAGCCGAGCCCCTGAGAAAGTCTAAGGTCACTACATTAGCACAGTTTCTGTCTAATCACTACGGCCTCCGGATGAGCAGGTTGGCTGCAGTGGGTTCTGCCCTCGGGACCCTTATGGCCGTAGTAGCCCAGTTTCTTGCGTCGAGCGCATTATTGTCGGCCATAGTGCCTTTGCCATCTTGGGCTTTGAGCTTGCTCGTCGCTTTTCTTATACTATTATTTATCTATTCCGGGGGCACAAAAAGCTATAGCGCTATAGGGCAGACAAAGCTGATTTTATTGTATATCACCCTCATTGCCTGCGGTGTAGTTGCCTACGGTATGGGCCACACCCCCTGGGCCCTGATAAGAGAGCTTCCCAGATTTCCCTATTTCTCTCTCTTTGCAAGGGGTATTTTAAAGGAATCGAACGCCTGTCTTTCACTGATCGTCGGAACCCTGGGAACGCAAATTTATGCCCAGGCCATTTTATCGGCCTCAAACGAGAGCACGGCAAAAAAGGGAGCGCTGCTATCAGCAATTTTAATGCCACCTATAGGTCTCCTTGGAATTTGGATAGGGTTAGCCCTGAGGAGAGAGGGCGTGATTATCGAACCCTCGCAGGCGCTTCCCTATTTTTTGTATAATTATTTTCCCAAAGTGTTCAGCGGGGTAGCTTGGGCAACGCTTTTTATCACTTCGCTGGGCACTGCGGCGGGGCTATCTTTGGGAGTTGCCACAACAGTATCTTACGATCTTTTCGTTTCTTTTAAAAAAATTACTTCAAGCAGAGTCAGTCTTCTGGTAAACCGGCTAAGCCTTTTAGCCGTGATACTCATAGCTTTTATTGCGAGCCTGAAAGCTGCCGGTTCTTTCATACTTCAATGGAGCTATCTCAGCATGGGCCTCAGAGGAGCTGGGGTATTTGTGCCGCTTCTTGCAACGGTCCTTTACGGAAGGCTGTCTCCATCGATGGCCTTTGCTTCGGGTGCGGTGGGGATTGGAACAGCCTGTTTATGGCCCCTTTTGGAGCTTCCCGGAGAGGGAATTCTCATGGGCGTGTTTTTTTCTGCCCTTTTGATGTTATTCGATATATTTCAAAGGGGATGGATAAAAGAAAAAGCCAGCCTTTAACGTAATAAAAGCTGGCTTGTTTCAAATCTCAGCAATTAAGCTCCAGAGCCTATGGACGACAATTGAGTGACAATTCCTGCAAGCCAATTAGCCTGCGATGTAAGCTGAGAGAGGACGGTTTCCATCTGGCTGTATTGTTCTATCAGTCCCTTTTCTTTGATAGCAAGACGTTCTTCGAAATCGGAGATTCTTTTGTCTATTGCCGTAATTCTGTTATTCAGGAAATTTATCTGGCTTGCAACGCGTCCCTTGGTGCCTGTCGTGTTTCCGATTGCTACAGGAACGTTGTCTATCGTATTTCCGATGAATGTATCTATCTTCGACATTACCGTTGTCATCAAAGCTGCGACATCATCGGAATTCGTGGTCATGGCGCTCATAAACTTGTCTACGTCGAACTCCAACATTCCGCTTTTGCCGTAGTCCGTGGCTTCAGTTGTAATGCCGATCTGAGAAAGCATTGCGAAGGCACCGCCCGTGGCTATGGGGTCAGAGATTAAAGATCGCATTCTGGACTTGGTTTGCCACAACAGGGAATCTCCTCTGAGTAACCCTATCTTCTTTTGATATTCCTCCTGAGGGTCTTCGATAGGTTTTTCCGAAACCCTGACGTTTATCCAATCCATGGCCGCATTGTAGGCATCAATAAAGTCAGTGATGGCGTTAACCGCCTTTTCGGCATCCAATACTATATCGGTCACGACATGACCCGTGCCATTGAGCTTTAAAGTGAGGCCCTCTATAAGGTCGGAAATCTCATTATCGGATCTTTGGACTTCCAGTCCGTCAATTTTAATTTTTGCATCCTGTGCCGCCTGCAATTCATTAGTAAAATCGGATCCATCCCAAATTTCGAGGGCGCTCAATATACTATTGTCATCTGTGACCGTTATGGCATTAGCTTCTCCCGTCTCATTGCTGGTAATTATTAACCTGTTATCCATTATCTTCGCCGTTACCCCTATACTCTCTCCCTCGTTGGTCGTGGCCGAATTGATTTTTGATGCCAAAGAGGAAAGGGTGTCGCTGGCCGTGACCTGAATTGTAGTGATCTTGTCGCCCGATCCTATGGTAAAACTTCCCCCGGTAAATTCGTTTATTAGATCTCCTATGGTCTGCGTTGGATCGTCAAGCCTTTTGCTGGTGATGCTGTGGGCTTTGGCCAGGTGCAACACTTCGATATCGTATCTTGCGATTTCCGCATCGGCTGTTGCCGTTATACTCAAAACCGAAGAAGGGTCCAGAGAGCTGCCAACGTTAATTAGTTCGGCCGTTTTGGCCCTGTACGTGGATTCAAGCTTTAGGGGTGTCAACGCCGTTCGCAAACTCTTGAAGTTCGCGCTGAATTCGTTGTAGAGATCTATTTTAAATTCCAGCTTTTCCTTTTCGGCAGTCCAAATGTCGGTAACCTTGCGCTCCTGTTCCATAACTTTATCGATCATCGTGCCCCAATCTATCCCAGAGACCAAGCCTGTTACCTGGAAGAGAGGGTCGGTTGTAGCCATGGAGATAACCTCCTTATTATTGATCGGAGAAATTTTCGTTATTTATGATAACATGATTTAACGCTATAAGTAGTATCGACATATTTTGTATCTGCCTTTAAGGTGCTTTGGCAAGCAGAGTCAGGATATTACACCGCGAGCTTCGCTTTTTCGTTCGTGATGGTAAAATATTCATGCCGGAACAGTGAAAAAAGGTATTTTTGGCAGGAGGCAGTTTCTTTGCGAATAGATCAGAATAAAATTGAAAGGGTGTTGGTAATAGGCCTTTCATGTCTTGGGGATATGGTTATGGCCTCTGCTGCGTTGTGGAACTTGAGGCTTTTTTTGCCGAAGGCCGAATTTACCCTATGGGTGGGTCCAAGGGCATTAGCTGCCCTTTCCGAGGACCCGATGTGGGATAAAATAAGAGTCTACGATAGGGGAGGCGAATTTTCGGGATTCAAGGGGAGATTGAGGGCGATTAAGCTCATGAGGCAGGGGAAATATGACCTGATTGTCGACCTCAGGGCAACTGCAATGCCCCTGTTTTCGGGGGCCCGCTACGCGCCCCTATGGGGTTTGCGGGAGGTATTTTTGCCCAAGACATTACATGAAGCAGAAAGGACTTTGCAGGCCTTAGCGTCTCTTGGCATTCCAATACGGATAAGGCAGTTGAGGTTTTTCGTGCCTTTCGAGATGAAAGAAATGGTTAAAACAAAATATAAAGATGAGCTTAAGGATCGAAAACTGGTGATATTTAACCCCGGAGCCAACTGGCCGCCTAAGAGATGGCCTGTAGAAGGGTTTGTAAGTTTGGGCAGGCGCTTGATCTCGGAATTCGGTGCCGTAATAGGTGTGATAGGATATTCCGAGGAAGAACGTTCCCTGGGCATGGAAGTTCTGAAGGGGCTGCAAGAGATCGACACTCTCGATTTAACTGGAAAGGTCCCGCTGACAGAGCTAGGCGCCCTTCTTGGTATGGCCTCCCTTTTCGTTACCAACGACACGGGCACATTGCATATTGGAAGCGCCGTGGGCGTTCCTGTGGTGGGCCTTTATGGGCCATCAAGTCCAGAAAGATATGGCCCTTGGGGGACGAGACATAGGGTGGTGGCCCCCTCATTGCCCTGCGCGCCCTGTGTCGGAAAAGAGTGCGTATACGGGGATTTTGGATGCATGTCAAAAATAGGTGTTAATGATGTCTTTAGTGCCTGTGCGGAGCTTTTAGCATGAAAGGAGAGTCATGATTGATCAAATTCATAGAGGATCAGATAAATGATTCTATAGAATTAAAGAGGATGCTCTTGAGCGACGATTTGCTTGGTTGCGTGAAGATGGCAGCCGAGTTGATAATTCTTGCCTATAAAGGCGGAGGAAAGGTTTTATTTTGCGGAAACGGCGGTTCAGCTGCTGATGCACAGCATTTGGCAGCAGAGCTGGTGGGGAGATTTAAAAGAGAAAGAAAAGCCCTTCCTGCCATGGCCTTGCATGTCAATACAAGTGCGTTGACGGCGATCGCCAATGACTACGACTACTCCGATGTCTTTGTAAGGCAAATTGAGGCCTTTGGTAGGCCCGAGGATGTGCTCGTAGGGCTTTCCACCAGCGGCAAAAGCGCGAATGTATTAAAGGCCTTGGATTATGCGAAAAAGAATGGTTTAAAGACGATCGGTTTTACCGGTCGAAAGGCGGATACAATGTCTTCCCTGTGTGATGTCCTTTTGAGCGTGCCCTCGGAAGATACCCCCAGAATCCAAGAAGTTCACATTCTTTGGGGGCATATCATCTGCGGTTTGGTGGAGGATGGACTTTTCGATGAAAGAAAATAGAGGCAGACTGGCTGTAATACTTGCCGGCGGTTTGGGAACACGTCTTAGAGGCGTCGTCTCGGACGTTCCCAAGGCCTTGGCGCCTATAGCGGGGAGGCCCTTTTTGGATTGGCTGTTGACCATGTTAAGCTGCAGGGGGATTACAAAAATCCTGCTGCTTCTGGGGTATGGTGCAGATAAGATTATGGCCTTTGTAGAAGACGGAAGCAAATGGAACCTTAAAGCGACTTACAGTCTGGAGAAAGAGCCCTTAGACAAAGGGGGAGCACTGCGAAATGCATTGCCCTATATCGACGAGGGGACTTTTTTCTTCATGAATGGAGATACTTTGCTCGATATGGATCTGGGTGAAATGTTCGATTTCCATGTCAACAAAAGGGCAAAACTGACTATCGCATCCAGGCCATGGAAGGATCTGACCCGGGTAGATCCCTTGAAAGTCGATGACGAATCTAAGGTAGTATCCTTTGGAGAAAAGAACGTCCCGCCAGAGGAAGGCGGTTTTTGGTTTGTCAACGGGGGTTTCTATGTAGTCGATAGAGATATCGTGGAAGAGCTTCCATTGAGACGCCTGTCCTGGGAGAAGGAGGTTGTTCCGCAATTGGTTAGAAGGGGTGTTGTCTACTCATTCCGTTCGGGCGGTTATTTCATAGACATCGGCGTGCCAGAGGACTATTTTAAAGCTCAAAGGGAAATACCTTATATTCTGGGTTCATAGGAGGGTTTGCAGTTGAAGAGAGCATTTATAACTGGAATTGGAGGATTTATTGGGTCTCATCTGGCCAAAAAAATGTCCGAAGTCGGATATGAGGTATACGGATCTTATTTTCGTCCAACTTCTGACGTAGAAATGGTAAAACCCTATGCGGTTAAGACCTACAACATTGATGTAAGATATAAGCCTCATCTTAAAGAGGCTTTAGAGGAAGTCGGCCCCGATGTGGTGTATCACATGGCAGCACAAAGCTATCCCATGGAGTCCTTCAAAGCCCCGTCTTATACAATGGAAACCAACGTCTTGGGAACCTTAAATTTGTTTGAGTCCCTTCTGGAATTGGGTCTGAAATCTACAAGGATCATGCTTGCTTCTTCGACGGCGGCTTACGGATTTATCGATCCTTCCGAAACCCCAGTGAAGGAAAATCAGCCCTTCAGGCCCGCCCACGTATATGGCGTTTCAAAGGCCACACAGGACCTGCTTGGCTTTACCTATTTCAGTTCTTACGGGCTTGATATAATAAGGCTTCGCATTGGAAATTGCGTAGGTCCGGGCAGGAAAGGCGAAGTAGTTTCAGATTTCACATATAGAAGAGCCGCAATCGAGCTTGGAATGACAGAGCCCGTGTTTCGAGTGGGTAACCTCCATACGAAGAGGGCTTTTCTTGATGTAAGAGATGCCGTCGATTGTTTTTTGTCCCTCGAAAAACACGGAAGGAGTGGAGAGGCCTACAATGTTTCGGGAGAGAAGCCATGCTCGATCAAGGAACTTTTGGATATAGTCCTCGAAGGTTGCCCCGTCAAGGTGGAAATTGTCGTGGACAAAGATCTCGTCCGCGAAAAGGATGAACCCATATACTGGAACGACCTGAGCAAAGTGAAAGATGAAGCAGGCTTTGTTCAGAAGTTTTCTTTGAGGCAAACGGTTGAAGATATGGTTAGATGGTGGAGGGAAAATTTAAAAAAATAGGATAGAGGGTGACTGCAATGTATGTGGATATCGACGGTGAAAAGAAGGATGTCAAGGAGTTGGTCATAGAGGCCTTGGAGGAGACGAAAAAATACATTCCTGTTGTAGTGCAGGGAGTAGATCTCGTTGCACAGAAACTTGAAAGCGAAGATACGCAAGAAGCTCTAATGTTGATGTCGAAGCTCATGGAAGGTATCAGCTGGGTAATGAAAGTCATACAAAACAGTATAATGTTGTTGGGCGTAAAGGGCGAGAGCATTGCAGATGGGAATTTGCTCGATGCCAGTCAAGCCTTGACTCATTCCCTTGAAGACGCCATGCCCTGCCTGCAGGAGGGTAAATTTTTCGAGCTGGCCTATCGTTTGCGCGAAGAAATACTTCCCAAATTCAGGGAGATGAAGCCCTATGTGGACGAACTTCACGATATAGCGACAAAGGGAGAATGAGGGTTTGCGCTCAGCGGTTTTCCTCGATCGTGACGGCACTTTAATAGAGGATGTAGGATATCTCTCTTCAATTTCTCAAATTAAAGTCCTTCCGCGCGTTGTTGACGGTTTGAAGTTACTCAAGTCGATGGGATATCTTTTGATTGTGGTGACGAATCAGAGTGGAGTTGCGCGAGGTTTTTTCAGCGAAGGATTTGTGTTAAATGTTCACGATATTTTAGGTAGATTATTCAAGGATAATGGCGTTACTATCGATGCCTTTTATTATTGCCCCCACCATCCTACGGAGGGCTTACCCCCTTACAATGTTAATTGCGATTGCAGGAAGCCCAAAACGGGGATGATAAAAAGGGCTATCTGTGAGTATGATATAGATATATCCAAATCTTGGGTAATAGGCGATTCGCTCGTAGATGTGCAACTTGCAAGAAATGCAGGGTGCAAAGGTATACTTCTCAACAGAGATGATGATCTGCATTCGATCTCAAAGGAGTCCTTTTGCGATACTTCACTATATGAAGCCGTTAAATATGATTTATTTGAGGCGGCTCTGTACATTAAATCCGATGTTTCTTTACGTTCTCTTTGAGGTTTTGGAGGAGAGGGCAAAAAGTACCTTTTGAACATATTATTGTTCTTTAAACGTATTGTCGTGTTGGGAGGAAGCAGCCTTTGTCGCTGAAGAGGGGAATATTATATTTTATCGTGTTAACAATATGCGTTGGCACATTAGCCCTATATTACACCAGTGACGAGGAAACATGGCGATTATTCGCTTCAGCCAAAATGTCGTTGCTGTCTTTGGCCCTTATTTTTTCTATCGCAGCTTGGATATTTGATGCTCTTCGCATTCAGGCAATAGCAGCAATTATTGGCGAGAATGTTTCCCTTAAGTTGGCTCTTTCGCTGGTCTTTTTGAATGCCTTTGGCTCTGCCGTTACCCCCTTTCAAAGCGGCGGAGGCCCCCTTGTAATATATGCTCTTCACAGCAACGGGGTGCCTGTCGGAAAAGGGGTAGCCCTAACCATAGTGAGGACGATAATAACGGTGCTCGTACTTAGCGTTTTTGTGCCTCTGTCAATGCTCCTGGTTCCGGAAGCCTTTATCGACAGCCTTACGATGAAGGGCATGTTTCTTTACGCTGTTGTCTTCGTCATCTTGTTTTGCGCTGTAATTGTCATAAGTGTAGCAAAGTCAGATTCCATCAAACACATTGCTAAAGTAACTACGATACGCATTGGCAAGTTAAATGTCTTCAACTTGCGCGTCTTCTCGGCAGTCCGTTTTTTGAATCGGCAAATTGATCTGTATGTGCATAATATGCAATTATTGACAAATAGCGGATTTTTGAGGTTATCGCTGGTTTGCCTTTTAACTTTGCTTTATATTGTCTTTACCGTATCGGTGTTCCCTCTTCTCGCCTATGCCTTAGGCGTGAGCGTATCCTTTATGAAAGCCACGATACTTCAAGGGCTTTTCTTTTTTGTCCTATATTTCATACCGACTCCCGGAGCAAGCGGTGTAGCCGAGGGGGGCGGTGTGGTGGTGTACAAGACCTTGGTTCCTCTCAATATGGCAGGTCTTTTGTCGCTGGGATGGAGGTTTTTTACACATTATTTAGCCATAGCAATAGGCGTTGCAGTCGCCATTAGAACTATAGGAATGAACATAATAACTAAAATATTGGAGAGGAAAAGCGAAAATGAATCTACAGGAAATCAGGAAGACAGCTTTTAAGTGGAGAGGCGGTCTGTGGACTGCCCTTTATTTGATTATACTATTTTTGGCAAAGCCGACCCATGAAAGCATTATTTGGGGGATTATTTTCGTTGCTGCAGGCCAGGCGATTAGGTTTTGGGCGGCCGGTTCGATCGGGTTATACAGAGGAGTAGAGGTAAAGGCTTCAAAATTAACTACCTGGGGTCCCTATGCATTTGTCAGAAACCCCCTTTATCTGGGAAATGGCCTCATTGGTTTGGGGTGGGCGATTATGGCAGGTTATTTGAGCGTTTGGATTTTTTTGGTGTCCTTTTATATAATCTATTGCCTTTTGATCATACCCTATGAGGAGGGGTTTCTCCAAAACAAATTCGGCAATGAATATCTTAGTTACAAGGATAGAACCGGGACTTTAATTATAAAAAGGTGGCCGAAGATGGAGGAGATTAAAGGGCCGTTCTCACGGGAGGTTCTGGTAAAAAGCGAAAGACACTCTCTGCGGGTAACTATAGTAGGGAGCTTGTTGATCGTAAGTAGATTGTGGTGGTAAAGATGCCAGAGCTTGTGGTAATAAACAAAAAACCGAATATATTAAGCCGTTGCGTATTGCCTTCCCCTGCTTGTTCCTTTGAAATTATATATATCGAGGATATTGTCGTTCGCGTGGTTCCCTCCTATTTGGAGCCTTCCATAGACCCGCCTTTGTGGTTGCTCGAGGCGTGGAACAGATTTTGGAGGGGCGAAAGGCCTAAGGTAAAGTTGGGAACGCCAAGAAGGCCGTCTAGATTTTCTGAAAAGGTATATGAAGTTGTGGAAGGCATCCCCTTTGGGCACAAAAAAACTTACGGGGAGGTCGCTGCATTGGCGGGAAATCCAAAAGGAGCACGGGCTGTAGGCACTATCATGCGCTACAACCCTTGGCCCCCCTTTGTGCCCTGCCATAGGGTAATAGGCAAGGACGGAGATTTATTGGGCTATGGAGGTCCGCAGGGCATAAAAATAAAGGAAGCCCTTTTAGCCTATGAAGCCAAAGTATTAAATAATCCTTCCGCCGAATAGCCTCTCCCAGGTTTGAGCATACACTTTATTTTTCGAAAGAGGGTTAAGGGCGACCCCTTCTTCTATGGCAGCTTGGGCCACGGCCTCCGCTATGCGTGGAGTAACCTCGTCGGAAAAAAGAGGCGGCACTATGTTGTCGGGAGATAGCCGCTTTTCGTCAATTGATTGGGCAAATCCGTCGGCTGCCTTTAAAAGCATATTTGTCGTTATTGTCGCTGCTCGGACATCAAGGGCTCCTCTCATTATCCCAGGATATACCTGAAAACTGGCTATAGGATTGATGGTCGTAGTCCAATATAAACTGCTAGCCACTATAGCAGCTCCCTTTTCTTTTGCTAAAGCGGGATTAATTTCCGGTTCCGGCAGTGCCAAGGCAAATACAATGGGGTCTTGGTTCATGAGCTTAATGTAATCAGGTTCGAAGGCGTCCTTCGTCGATAGCCCTATTAGAACATCGGCTTGAGATATGGCTGCTTTAATATCTTGATAGTCCACGTTTAGGTCCAATCTTTCCGCCAATTCCGCTTGTTCCTTGCTCATGTAGGGATTTGTCTTTGTCAATATGCCATGGCTGTTAACCATTGCTATTCGGTTTGCTCCTGCTGAAAGCAGTAATCTTGCTGTCGATATGCCTGCCTTGCCTGCTCCCCATATAGCTATCTTGATATCAGAAAGATCCTTGCCTACTATGCGTAAGGCGTTTTTCAGAGCCCCGAAAAGCGCTACGGCAATTCCGTAATGATCATCGGAAGATACCGGAATATCCAATGAGCTTTGAAGTTTCCTTAATATTTCAAACGATGTCAGTGACGATATGTTGGACAGGTTTATTCCACCGACAGTGGGAGTTATCAACTTACATGTCTCGATGATCTCTTCGGCGCTTTTGGCTTCAAGGCAGAGGGGGAAGGCGTTTATGTCCCCAAATACTTTGTATATAAGACATTTGCCCTCCAATATCGGCAAAGCTGCAAATGGATCCTGTTCCTTGAGGCCCAAAATTGAAGAACCGTTTGAAACTACAAAGATCGAATTTCCCCTTCCCGTGTATTCAAAGGAAGCATCATTGTTCTTGCTTATCAGATCGGCGGCGGCATAGCTTCCCGGGAAGTATGCACAGGCCAAGTCGTCTTTGGTGCGAAGCCTTAATGATGGGTATGCCTTCACTTTGCCTTTAGTTCTTTTGTGCAGCTCGATTGCACGATGCCATTCCATTAACATTAAGTATCCTCCTCAAAAAAAGATTCGAAAGATTTTAAATCAATCATTTGGCCATCAAAGGGTGCTATAACCTTGCAGCTTTTGGTAGTCAAGGATGAGGCAATTTTTTCAGGACCGGCATCGATTACTCCTCGACCAAAATGGTTTAGCATGATCAGCTCCGGAGCCACCAGGTCTCTGATCAGAGCGACATGATCGACGGCTAAATGGTCAACACCATTTCTGATGTGATTGAAGGTCATGTTGACAACTAAAACCTTGCAACAATGATATCTTTTTACAATTTCTTCATCGTATCGTGTATCGCTTATAAAACCAAAGGGAGCAATCTCAGGATATCTCAATATAAAGCCGTAGCACTCCACTCCGTGATGAATCAACCGGACCGCTTCCAACATTCCCTCGCAGAGCGGTATCAGTCTTTTATCCTCCCAGTAATGAATTTTGCCAATTTTTGTGTTGAAGTGAGAGAGTAATATTTGTCCCTCTCCCATTGCAGCATCTCGGGGGAGGATGAGAGTGCCCCGTCTTTTAAAGCCGCCATGCGTAATTGCCTCAACCATAACATTTATGTCATTGCTATGGTCCAGGTGTTTATGTGTAAGCATGACCGTTTCCAGGATCTCCGGAGTAAAGGGTGTACCTGCTTCGCAAATTTTTACCAGCGAACCCGGACCCGGATCAATTAGGATGTGGTAGCCGAAAAGGCCAAGCCAGATGCCACCCGTGGAGCGGGTTTGGTTTATCATTACAAACCTGGCGCCGCCTGTACCTAAAAACTTAATGAATGCTCCCTTGAAGAATAGATCGGCAATATCGTTCATTTTGGAGTTACTCCTTAAAAAAGGGCAACATTTCCT
The DNA here is from genome assembly GCF_002433005.1 of Acetomicrobium sp. UBA5826. Taxonomy (GTDB): domain Bacteria; phylum Synergistota; class Synergistia; order Synergistales; family Acetomicrobiaceae; genus Acetomicrobium. The sequence continues at coordinate 134,521 of NZ_DJHF01000020.1, forward strand.
TGAACTCGAAAGTCCCCGATTTGCTCAACCACTGATAGATAATGCTTTCTGTTGGCAGTAGCATGGCCCCGCATTGTGAAAGGACATTGAGGGCAGCAAGATGATGTTCTTTACGCCTGCTTCCTACCCCCTCTATGGCGATCACCACTTGGTATCCGTCATTTAACAGATCCATTGCCGTGCCCAATATGCATATATGGGTCTCTATGCCTGCTAATATTACCTGTTTCCTTTCCTGTCCTAGAAAATCTTTGAAATTGCCCTCATCGCAACAGGAAAAATGGATTTTTTCAAACCGGGGAGTTTCAGTGGGAAGCAACTCCAATACGTCGGAAACAGTTGGACCCAAACCCTTTGGGTATTGCTCTGTATATTTCGTCGGGATAGAGAGCACTTGGGCTGCCTTCAAAAGCAGCTTGATATTTCTTACAATTGACGTGTTATCGTAGATGGCGGGTAACAAACGTTCCTGTACGTCTATTATCAACAGCTGGGATTTGTCTTTTTTCAGTGTATAAGGCGTCATTCGGCCTGGTCCTCCTTTTGATTAATTGTCATATTTATTTTGCTTCAAATACAGTAATTTTTCCACTGGAAATTTTATTCCCGTTATGTTATTCTCTTTCGGCCATCGGTTGTATATGATGGCGGGAGGTGTAGGTGGCATGACAAACAAGAAGGATAGGCGTAATGCAAACGACGATAATCAACTTTATGTGGAGGATTTGCTTAAAATGATGTCTATGCAAGATTATCCACCATTCATTGAGAGGTTGCTTTCTCAAATTCAGGGTTTCATGTGGGGGTTTGTCTCCAACGGCGACGAGGTTAAAAGAATAGAAGAATTAGCTTCGGAGGGTTACGACCTCGACGATCCGCAATACTTATTGGAGCAGTTGGCATGGCTTAGAGAATACGCTGACGTTGTAGGTCCGGAGATAGACGGATTCGGACATGAGGAAGCCATCGTTCTCTCGTTTACGCCAGTTGATAACGATGAAGCGATGAGATGGGCAATAGATCATGCGGCGCTGTTTGCAAAAGAAACATGCCGAAGGATATGGATTATTGCCGAAAATTGGGAATTGAGCGATGTAATTCAGTACTCAAAGCACATAAAATCATTAACGGAAATGGGCGTTTCCCTTCGCTTCATCCTTTTGACTCCCTGGGGCTGGACGGAAATTCCGTTGTTCAGGGAAATAAGTGGAGACGAAAAGCGCGGCCTCCTTTGGAAAGAAAGATTTCGGAGAAGGAACAATCATCTTCAAAAGGGAAATGATGATGGAAAGACATCTTAGCCAAAAATAGAGGGGGGTTAACCCCCCTCTATTTTTTAAAGGGTCCAGGTAAATCACTCTTCGGTCATTTGGCCAAGTCGTAATCCGGCCATTGCTGGAGCAAGATTGGTCGTGTCCGAAAGAGGCGATATTTTGTCGCCAAAATATGCGCCGCTTATTATTGCGCCTCCCGTTTGTGCAGGAGGTATCCCTAGACCAGCTCCTATACCCATCAGGGCGATGCCCATTGTCCCGATGGTTCCCCATGAAGTACCTGTGGCTAGAGACACTATGGAACAAATTAATAATGTCGCTACGAGGAAAAATTTTGGCGAAATGACCATAAGTCCGTAATAAATCATTGATGGAACTACGCCCGCTTTTATCCACACTCCTATAAGGACTCCGATAATTGCAAGTATCACTATTGCTTGTAAAGCCTGGGTAATTCCCTGCATCATGCCCGTCTCGATGTCTTTCCATTTGTAACCGACCTTGAGTGCGATGATGCTTGCAAAGAGCGATCCCATTAATAGTGGAACGTGAGGATCTGTGTGATATACTGCGAGGCAGATTGCCATTACAAAGATGAGCGCTCCTATTGAGATCAACGAATCGATGATCCTTGGCCTAGGTTCTCCTTTTGCCTTCAATTAAGACGCCCCCTAACCTGTGTAGTTATTTTTCAATAGACACTTCGACAACGACCGTTAACGAACGTTAACGAACGTTATCGAAGTGTCCATTGAAAAGTTATGTTTATGGCGAAAGGTGAATTTTCTTTAACTTAATGGCGGGGCTATTACCCTCCGCTGATCATATGTATTACTTGAACTTCATCGCCGTCGTTGACGGTGGTTGTCTCAAACTTGTCACGAGGAACGGGTTTGTCGTTAATCCAAACGCCGATCATGGGAAAGACAAACCTTTTGGCCTCGAGGATGTCTTTTACAGTAAGCCCCGGACGCCACTCCATCTCCTCGCCGTTTACTCTTATCATATTCTTACTCCTCCCAGTTATCCTCGGGCTTTGAGTGTTTCCTCACCACTTCTACGACATCAGGATAGTCGATTCCTAAACGTTTCAAGGTCTCTACTGTTGGAATGCCGTTTTTGTTCCAGCCCCTGCGCTTGTACACTGCATCTACCAGCTGTTCCCATTGGGATAAGCGATATTCCTGTAATTTCCGAATCTTTTCTTCGGTGGTCAGACCTTTGGAATCTATCCCTGCTGCCTTTAATTCGTTATCGTAATATTCCGTTCTGACCTCCCACTCTTCGGGAAAGACGGGTCCAATTGCCCTCAAAGGTATGTTGTGGTCTCTTCGAGTTCCCTTGCCCAGCCTCAGTTGGAATACTCTTTGGAAGTTGTATACCCTTTCGGACTGGACTATTAGCTCTTCTTTGGTGATGCTCTTCCCGGTTACGGCGTTGAAGAGATCGACGTAGTTTTGTACGTGTTCCGGAACTTTTGCGGCCTCTATGCCTTTATATTTGACCACGTTGTCCGCAGGTTCGATATCGTTCCATGGCAGTTTGCAGAGACCAACCAGGGAGAACCATAGCCTGAAGTTGGGGAAGTAGTGGAGCGCCTCGGCTTTATCCTCGAAGGTTGGAAGTTGTTTGTTTACCCTGTCCATGAAAATAAGCCAGGCTTCGTCGTGTTGAGGGCCTTTAAGGGTGAGGAAATAACCGCCCCATTGAGCTACGGATTCTTTCGGGACATACTCTGATACTTCTATGCCCTGGCCTTCCATCCCTATCTTTTCCATCACTTCGAAGGGAGCTCCGTATTTTTCCGCGAATACCTTTTTCATTTTATGTATGCCAAGCCCTACGATGCTGGCAAACTTATCGTCTCCGCGACCCATTCTGTGTATCAATTCCATAAGATCATCTTTCGAGCCGAACTTCAGCTCGAGCCCGTTGGTGATATCTTTATTTAGAAAACCCAATTCGTAGCATTCGCATACGAAAGCGAGCCCCGTTCCCAAGGATATGGTATCGATGCCGTAATGATCGGCGTAAAAGTTTGCTTCAATGATCCATTCGGGATCGAATATGCCGATGTTCGATCCCAACCCTGCACATGTCTCATATTCAGGGCCGTCGACGGTAACCTTTTTGCCCTTCAAAGGACCTGTCTTTAGTTCGAAACCATCTACTGCTTTCGCACAAGCCATGGAGCAGCCATACCAACATCCGTCAGGTATTCCTTGCGTGAATAGTTTTTCGAATATTTTAGAGTGGATTTTCGAAGCCTCAGGGTGTTGGCCGAACTTGTAGTTGTGAACAGGTAGGAGATGATATTCGTTCATTATTTCGTTTAAATGAGGGGTGCCCACTTTGCGCATTTTGTTCTGTTGGTCGTCCAGGTCTCTGATCTCCTTATGAAGCTTTAGGCCCGTTCTTTGCAGCACCGATATATCTGCAGGGTTATTGCTGGCAGGACCTACGCCCCTTTTTCTAACGACGATGGCAGCCAGTTTTTTATCTCTAAAGACCGTTCCGCCGCCTCCTCTTCCTGCTTGTTTCAGGCGCGGGGTTTTGCGCCTCAAGTCGTAGAAACTCATGTTGAGACATCCCCAGTTAGTGGTTTCTGCCCCTTTTCCGGTTGATGCGACCGATATGTTGCGTTTGTCCTCTTCGCTGTCTGCAAAATACTCGTGCAAAGCTTCTGTAATGGTAACGGCATTTATATCCTCGAAGGGAGATTCGTAAACTTCAACTTTATTGTTGTCTCCATCGATGAAAAGTATTACATCCCTGTCGGATTTGCCCTGAACCTCCAAGGCGTCCCACCCGGAAAATTTAAGCAAAGGACCGAAATAGCCTCCTGCGTTACTGTCGTAGGTCTGCTCTGTCAGTGGTGAGATGAATACGGTATAACATTTTCCGGATCCGGGGTATTGGGTGATTCCGCACAAAGGACCTCCTGAAATCACTAACTCGTTTTCAGGATCGTTCCACTTTGTGGTGTCCTTCACTGCGTCCCAGAGCAGTTTAAGTCCGAATCCCCTTCCGCCAACGAACTTTTCCTTCATATCTTCCGTAACGGGTTTTTCTTTAAAAGAGCGGTCGCCAATGTTGACGTAAAGTGTCCTTCCGGCATATCCTCTTTCGATTTTTTTCGGCTCGTATTTCCATTCCGCAAGAAGCTTCATCTTCTCCACGGATTATCCCCCCTTTGTTAATCTTGCTTGAGTTCGAGCGCTTCCGACGGGCACTCTTTGCTGCAGATGCCGCAGGCTATACATTTGAAAGGCTTTTCTCTTTTTTCGACAACGAACATGCTTTCCGTCGGGCAAAATCCTGCGCACATGAGGCATCCGACGCACTTACTTTCATCAATGCGTACCACTCCGCTGTTATCCCGTTTGATGGCCAAAGTAGGGCAATAATCGATGCACTCGCCGCACTGATTACACACGTTGATAGCATAACCCGATTCGCTGCTGCTTACCTGAATCCTAGATAGTTCTTTGTCCTCTTCTTTGAACCAAGTCTTTGAACAGGTTAACATACAGCTTTCGCATCCCACGCATCTTTCCGGATATGTTGCAAGCCATTTCATTCCTTTCCCCCCTTTGTCGCCTTATAAATTTCCTTTCCCCCTTGGGCGAATCTGAAATGCCTCTGTGTCATAATTATATAGTATAAATTATTATTTAACTATACATAACAATCTAATTTACAAAAAATTTTGTTATGATAGATATGACAAGAATGGCGGGAGGTTGTAAATATAGATATGAGAGCAGTTGATATTATAAAGAAGAAAAGAGACGGGATACACCTGAGGAAGGAAGAAATAAATTTTTTAATAAAGGGTTGTTCATCCGATGTTATTCCTGACTATCAAATAGCAGCCTTTTTGATGGCCACGTATTTTAGGGGCATGAGCTACGAGGAAGTTGCATCTTTTACATTAGCCATGGCCAATTCGGGAAAAATAGCGGACTTATCTTCCATAAAGGGCGTAAAAATCGACAAACACAGCACAGGGGGAGTGGCCGATACGACAACTTTAATCGTTTGTCCCCTTGTAGCTGCTTGTGGAGTCCCGATAGCTAAAATGTCGGGAAGAGGGCTCGGACACACCGGAGGAACCTTGGATAAGCTCGAATCTATACCGGGTATGAGGGTTTCTTTGCCCCTTGAGGAATTCGTCGATATAGCAAACACTATAGGCATCTCTATAATTGGCCAGACGGAAGATCTCGTTCCTGCTGACAAAAAGTTTTACGCACTGAGAGACGTTACCGCCACAGTGGATTCCATTCCGCTCATTGCCAGCTCCATTATGAGTAAAAAGATTGCAGGCGGATCCGACGGCATAGTATTAGATGTAAAAGTAGGAGACGGTGCCTTTATGAAGGATGTCGATGAAGCCGTAAAACTGGCGAAGACCATGGTTAACATAGGCGAAAGTGCAGGCAAAAAAACGGTGGCGGTAATAACGGATATGAATCAGCCTTTAGGACAGGCAATCGGAAACTCCCTGGAGGTGATGGAAGCCTGCGAGGCCTTGAAGGGCAGGGGTAATAGAGATTTAATGGAGGTATGTTTTGCACTTGGAAGTTTAATGTCTATCTTGGCTGGCGTAGCGAAAGACAGAGAGGAAGCCTTGGATCTATTGAGAGATGCGCTTAATTCCGGTAGGGGAATGATTAAGCTAAAGCAAATGGTCATGGCTCAAGGTGGTGACGTGAATGCGCTGGAAGATTATTCTTTACTCCCTCAAGCAAGATTTAAATACGAACTAAAAGCAAAAGCAGATGGCTACGTCTCAAAGATGGCTGCCGAGAGGCTTGGGATATGCGCTATGAAGCTTGGGGCTGGAAGAGAGAAAAAAGAAGACAGGATCGACCTGTCGGCAGGTATATTTCTAAATAAAAAGGTAGGAGAACACGTTAATAAAGGAGAAAATATAGCCACACTCTACGGAAACGACGAAAAACGCCTCCAAGAGGTATTGCCAGAAGCGGAAGCTTCGATAAAGATTTCAGGGCAAAAAGAAAGCAAGAGGAAACTCGTATATGGGATAGTCAGGAAAGATGGCATTGAGATGTTTTAACCCTCAACCGAAGATGTCGTTACGAAGGGGTTCATGGGCAAAAATTGCAGTTGAAAATAGCTTCTTTTGATGATAATATTTCTTAGCTCGGGGCGTAGCGCAGTTTGGTTAGCGCGCTAGTTTTGGGAACTAGAGGTCGCGAGTTCGAATCTCGCCGCCCCGACCAATTATTAAAATAAAACTTTCCTCTATGCGATTTTGCCCTGTCGGGATTCCTTCAGGGTTTTTGTGCGTTTATGAGCATAAAGCAGTGTTATGCTGCTAAGGAACCAAACTCGTCTATAACCGGAGGGCAACAGTTTGGAGCAGAAAAAAGACAAAACTGCAGTTCCAATTAGGCGAGGCCCGCTGGTTAATGCATATTATGACACATACAAGCCTAACAGCTTCGTTGGGCAAAATACATTCCTCACAATGCCGCAAGAAGATGCTGAAGTTCCAACATTTGAAAATTCAAAGCATCTACTGCCTGAGCCAATTTGGGAAGAGCACCAATCTGCTATCGATTGTTACTGGAAAACCTGGCAGTTAGCATTCAAGAATCTGCGCAAATTGAATCCGGAAAGTGGTTTTGTAGCAAACTATATAGACACTGCATTCAATGGCTGCATATTCATGTGGGACACATGTTTCATATTGATGTTTGCCCGCTACGGCAGCAGAGCGTTCAGCTTTTTGAGAACCCTGGACAATTTCTACAGCAAGCAGCACAAAGACGGCTTCATATGTCGTGAAATCGGCCAGCATCTCGGTGACGACAGATTTCAACGCTTCGACCCAACTTCTACCGGCCCCGAGTTGATGCCCTGGACCGAATGGGAATATTACCTGAACATGGGAGACAAAGATAGGCTTGCTCGCGTTTTTCCTGTGCTCGCTGCATATCATCAATGGATGCGGGATTACCGGACTTGGCCGGATGGAACTTATTGGGCATCAGGATGGGCATGCGGCATGGACAATCAGCCAAGAATGGGACACAATCTGCCCGGATACATCGAGTTGTTCTATCACGATCATATGGTTTGGCTCGACACTTGCCTGCAAGGAGTGCTGGCTGCCGGTATTCTCGTCCGGATGGCCGAAGAGCTTGGTAGAGAAGATGATATCCCCAAGATGAAACAAGAGATCGATGATCTGACCAGGATCGTCAACGCCAGGCTGTGGGACAAAAAGACCCATTTCTACTATGATCTCCATAAAGACGGCAAACTGAGTGACTGTAAGAGTATCGCAGCATTTTGGGCGCTGTTGGCCGGNNCGTCTCAAGTCATTCCTCGCTCATCTGGAAAATCCTGATGAATTCAAAAGAGCGCACATGGTTCCCTCATTATCCGCGGATGATCTCCAGTATAATCCAAATGGCGATTATTGGAGAGGCAGCGTCTGGCCTCCGACGAACTACATGATATTGCGTG
>NZ_DJHF01000011.1 GCF_002433005.1 Acetomicrobium sp. UBA5826
CTACAAAAACTTGACGCGGTCCCCTACGCTTCTTCTACTTGCATTTGGCGGTTTCTATGGTTAATATACCAAGTGAGGAAAACGTCTACTTTAAATAAAAACTTTTATTATTTGTCCTTACGGTTTAAAAAGCGGACGAGGAGGAAAAAAAGATTGCGCTTTGTGCTTTATAACATACGCTATGCTACGGGGACAGGTTGGGATTACCATATTCCCTTTCCGTTTTGGGGTAGTTTCAGGAAAACTGAAAAGAATTTTGAAGATATATCGGACTTTTTGATAAAACTTAACCCCGATATAGTTGGCTTGGTAGAATCCGATGGAGGTACGTACAGGCAAAACGGCAAAAGCCAGCCCGTGGAGATGGCATCGAAGATTGGTGGGACGCCGATATTTGGATGCAAATATCATCCTAAATCCTTTATCACCAAAGCCCCGGTGCTGAAATTGCAGGGCAATGCGGTTGTCTCCAAAATACCGCCGATAAAATCAAATATTAAATATCTCAGCTTTGGGGTAAAGAGAGCCATGTTGGAAGTGGAATACGATGACTTTGTTCTTTATTTGGTCCATTTGTCCCTCGGGCGCAAGGCGAGAGCAAAACAGTTGGAGGAATTGAGCAGGAAGTGTCTTTCGGCAGACAAGCCCGTTATCCTTGCCGGGGATTGCAATACCTTTGGCGGCGAAGAGGAGCTGGAGCCTTTGATAAGGAAGGTAGGGCTTAAAAACGCCAATGCCGACTGCATGCCGACCTATCCCAGCTCATCGCCTCGAATGTTGCTCGATTTCGTTCTCCATAGCCCCAAGATAAAGGTAACTGACCTTTTAATTCCACGGGTGACGTTTTCTGATCACTTGCCCCTTGTGTGCGATTTTGCCCTTTAGCACGAAAATATTATCGAGGTAAGGGATATGCAAGACCTTTCTACCCTGCTTCTTTGGTTGTACAATTTGACCTCATTTTGCATCCGCATAGGAATGCTTTGTTATGTCCCCCTTAAACACGAACCTCCTACAGCCGTGGCATGGTTGTTGGCCATTAATATATGGCCCTGGGGAGGTTTAATTCTCTATTCCCTTTTCGGTTCGACGGGACTGCCCAGGGAAAGATTGCGGCGGCGCCAAACATTGCTGTCGGAATTAGGCAATGCACTTCACGATATCAGGGTTAAAGTACTACAGGAAGTTAATGATCCGGTCTTAAGGGATCAACAAAAGAGAATCAGCTATATGGCCTATAAAATGGTCGATATGAGTCCGGTAGCCGGCAATAAGATGGAATTGTTGGCCGATTTCGAGGAATATTTGGACAGGTTGTGTCAGGATATAGATGAGGCCGAAAGATACGTATATCTCCTTTATTACATATTTTCATACGACAAGATGACGAAAAAACTCTTTAATTCGTTGGAAAGTGCAGCCAGACGAGGGGTTGAATGTCGTATCCTCGTTGATTCTGTCGGAGCGAAGGAATTTTTACGACAACACACGTATTTACTGCGAAGCAGCGGCGTCAAAATTGCCGAGGCTTTACCCTTAAGGTTTCTGAGAAGGACTTCTTTTACTGCAAGATATGACATAAGAAATCACAGGAAAATTGCAATAATCGACGGAAAAGTTGCTTATACCGGTTCTCACAACATCATCGAGCCCTCCTACAATAGAAAAGCCGGGGGACGTCAGTGGCGCGACCTTTCTGTGAGGCTAACCGGACCTGTGGTGATTCAGCTTTTAGCAGTATGTTATGAAGACTGGTATGTTGAAACTCATGAAGATGTGCCTCTGGATAAAATATTGTATTTTCTTCCCAGGCTGAATAAAGAGGGAAATGCTATCGTCCAGACTGTGCCTAGCGGTCCGTCGATGCAGCTGCAAAATTATCAAAGGTTGTTGGTTTTAGCTTTACTGAACGCGGAAAGACGGGTCACTATAACAACTCCCTATTTTATACCCGACAGCGAAACCATGCGCGCCATAGAAACGGCACGCATCATGGGTGTAGAAGTGAGGTTAATTGTGCCCGAGAGAGCCGATAAGCTCATAGTGGGCAGCGTCGCCAGGGCCTACTTCTCTCCCCTCCTTGAAATGGGAGTCAAAATTTACCAATATAAAGGAGATATATTACATGCCAAGACCGTTACAGTAGACGATGGCTTGGCCTTTCTTGGGACAAGCAACTTTGACATTCGTTCATTCGCTTTGGATTTCGAGGTAGATTTGATTTTTTACAGCCAAGAGGAGATAAATTGCATTCTCGGGGCGCAGGAGGCCTATATGGCCCGATCCAAACTATTACACCCCAACGAATGGGAAAAAAGGCCGGCTCTGGAACGCGTGGTTTATGGAATTACCAAGCTGTTCAGTCCTTTGTTTTAATTTCTGCTGTGAGGAGTATTTGCCTTGACGGATAAGTCATTTAAAAGAACAGTGCTTTTTGTCTCGGCAGCGGCCTCGTTCCTGGGGCCTTTTATGATATCGACGGTAAACATAGCTTTGCCGGTCATAGGTATTTATTTCAAAGCTGACGCTGCAGATCTGGGTTGGGTCGCAACCTCTTACATGCTTGCAACGGCAGCTGCCTTAGTCCCCGTGGGAAGGGCTGCCGACATAATCGGAAGAAGGAAGATCTTTTTGTTGGGCGCTGCGCTTTTGGCAATCTTCAACTTTCTTGCATTGTTTTCCATGAATTTGACTTTCCTTATTCTCTGTCGTCTGCTGCAGGGAATAGGCGGTGCAATGATTGTTACGACATCGGTTGCCATACTTGCTTCCATTTTTCCGCCAGGAGAGAGAGGAAGGGCTATGGGCATCAATACGGCAGCGACGTATTTGGGATTATCGATGGGGCCCTTCTGCGGCGGGATTTTAGTCCAAAACTTCGGGTGGAAAAGTATCTTCGTTTCAACGGGTGTTTTCAGCTTATTTGTTTTTTATATGATACTTCGTTATATTAAAAGAGAATGGAGGGTCGCCAAAGATGAGCCCTTCGATATATTGGGCAGCGCTTTATATGTCATCTTTTTGTTGTCATTTATGTATGGCATTTTTCTCGTACCTCAGTTTAAAAGCCTTTATTTCATTTCGGCCGGTATCGTAATCGCCCTTCTGTTTCTAAGGCATCAATGGATTGTTCCTAATCCTGTATTCAATATAAAGCTATTTCTCGGGAATAGGAGTTTTGCTTTTTCTAATTTAGCTGCCTTAATAAATTACGCGGCAACGGCATCGGTTGCCTTTCTGTTGAGCCTCTATTTGCAATATGTCAAGGGTATGTCTCCACAGTTGGCAGGGTCCGTTTTGGTGATACAGCCGGCCATCCAAGCCGGTTTTTCTCCCTTCGCAGGACGCATGTCGGATAACGTCGAGCCGAGGTACATCGCTTCTGCGGGCATGGCCCTTACGGCGTTGGGCCTCTTTTTCTTGTCGCGATTAAGCCTTGCCACATCCTTTTTTCATTTGATGATTTTTGCCCTCTGTTTTTTGGGTTTTGGTTTTGCCCTTTTTTCGTCACCTAATGTTAATGCCATAATGAGTTCCGTCACAAACGAATATTACGGAGCTGCCTCAAGCACTTTAGCCACCATGCGACTGCTCGGTCAAACGATGAGCCTCGCCTTGGCCACGGCAATATTTTCCGTAAAGCTCGAAAAAGCACAAATAGCTGCAAACCTCGATCTATTCTTGGGAAGCGTTAATCTAGCGTTTTTTATCTCGGCTATTACCTGTTTGGCAGGTATTTACTTTTCTTACGTCAGGGGCAAGATACATATCGATAAAACTTAAGACGATCTCGTTCAGAAGCCCACGTTATATTGCTGCAAATGCCAGCCTCCTTGTAAATCGTCATTCATTTATGGAGTCTGGCATTTGCGATGATAAGCGATACGGCTAAACCGATTAACCCCAGACCTTCTTCTCGCTTTCCTGCAGAGCCTCATAAAGGAAGGAGATCGTTTTTTGTTTTAATCGCAAAGCTTCCATCAGCTTGTTTTTAATAACCTCGTCTTCGATCATATGCCAAGTACCGGCAAGTCCGCTCATGGAATCGAGTTCGTCCGCCAGGGTTTCTCTGAGTAATTCCGCTATCTCTAAAGGATCATCCACATGGGAATGATGATGCTCATGTTCAAAATCTCCCTCGGAAGTGACAACTTTACACATCAATATCCTCTCCTTCATTAAGAAATAATTCGCCAATTAATGTTATCATTTTAATGGTAGGAGTCAAGCTGAAGTAATTTTATTCACAAAATATAGAGGAGGGATATTGCATGGCCGATTGGGAAAGGTTCAGAAAAAATCATTATGACCTTTTGGGTAACGCTATGGTGAAAAACTTAGAGAAAAAAGGCTATAAGGCCCTATATGTGGCAACGGCCGATGAAGCCAAGGATTCGGTGCTGGAATTGATACCCGAAGGTGCCAGCGTGGGCATTCCGGGAAGCGTGACGATAAGGGAGTTGGGCCTGCTTGAAGAGTTGGAAAAAAGAGGCAACCAGGTTGTCCACCACTGGGATCCGAACCTTGCGGGAAGGGAGAGATTAAATAGGCTTCGTGATGAGCTTTTGTGCGACGTATTTTTGACGAGCGCCAATGCTATCACCATTGACGGGACTATCGTTAACATCGACGGAAACGGCAACAGGGTTGCCGGAATGGCATGGGCCATGGGGAAGATAATATATGTCATCGGAATGAATAAAGTTTGCCCCGGTGATGTAGATGCGGCTATAGCACGCGTTAAAAACTTCGCTACTCCGCCTAACGCAATGCGACTTAATATCAAAACGCCCTGCGCCTCCCTTGGCTATTGTGTGGACTGCGATTCGCCCGAGCGGGTTTGCCGTGCCATGCTCGTGCTGGAAAGGGCACCTTCCGGGCGGGAATGTCATGTAATTTTAGTGGGCGAGACGCTGGGGTTTTAGTATACACGACAGGTCGGGCGATTATATCGATACCCGACCTGTTTTTTAAGATTCGTAAGGCAACGGCTATCAAGACCGTCATGGATGAGCTCAAAAGAAACCTGGATGTTGTAGATGCATGTCTTGGATTGTGTGAAGGAGGGATCGTTCAACCGCTTTTAGAATCGCATATAAGTTAACATCTATGTTGTTTTATAGTTTTTATTACTTTGTTTATATCTATGCCTTCTCTGACATTGCCGTCTCGTCCCACCACAGTTGTGGCCTTTAAAATGGAGTTCACCGCCGCTTCTTCGACAGCTTCGACCGTTGCCAGAAACAGCGGCGAAAGGGCCTCATTGGTTACCGTAGTGCCTCGTAGGGTCAGTTTGTCGGTCTCGTGGGGAACGGTATGGGCTGTTGAAAAGGCTATAAAGAAGTCTCCGGACCCGTTGCTTCCGTAAAATCCCATCCGGGAAAGTCCTAAAACTGCCCGTTTTGCAACGCGCATCAGCCCTCTGTGAAATAGGGGCGCATCCGTGGCTATGACGACCATGACGGATCCGCCAAGCTCTTTTTCAAAGAGAGGACCGCAAATTCGCTGATTTGTATTTTCAGAGTAAGGAAGATGGCCCAACTTTCTTCCGACAGGAGCTCCGTCGATTGTCAGGGCACCGTCAAAGTTTGTAAGCGCCAAAGCCCCAATCGTATAGCTGCCCAATTCGGGAGGAAGAAGACGGGACGACGTCCCGATTCCGCCCTTCCATCCCGTACAGGAGCTCCCCGTTCCGGCACCGACTGCACCCTCCTTTACAGGCCCTGACTGTGCAGTGGTTAAGGCTTCAAAGACGTGTTCCTTCTTTACATGGCGTCCTTGGATGTCGTTTAAAAATCCGTCGTTTATCTCTCCTACAACCGGATTGACCGTGCAGGTTTGAATGCCGATCTCTGGATTTTGCGTTATCATCCAATCTATGAGCGCATCCGCCACAAGCGGGACGTTCAAAGTATTAGTAAGAAGTATCGGTGTCTCCAGATTTCCTACCTCGTTTATCTGATGTAATCCCGTTGATTTTCCGAAGCCGTTAAAGACGAAAGCTGCAGCCGGTAGCTTTTCCTTGAAAATATTGCCCTCGTGAGGAACGATAGCAGTTACTCCTGTCCGTACGGGTCCCTTTCCCGGCTTTAAGGCTCCTTCGCCCTCAATCAAAGTGCAATGTCCCACCTTAACTCCGTTTACGTCGGTAATAGCGTTGTATTTCCCAGGAGGAAATACTCCGATATTTATGTTAATGTCTCTAGCTCTTGGGCGTTCTTGTATATTTTTATCAGTTATTTTCTCCAAAGTAATTTCTCCTTAAGAATTATTATATCCCGGCACGACTTGAAATAGCGCCAATTCTCTGCCTACACTCGTACATGATCTTTTCCTCGTCCAATGTCTTTACTGCTTTGAGTTAGATATACGAGTGCTGTTTTGTTCGGGAGCATCTTCATTAATTCTGGCATTAGATGGGCGGACAAACCTCTTTAGAATAAAAGCCTCAAGTTCGGTGATTACGACCCCGGTAAATACGATCATTCCGCCCAGGACGACCTGTGCGTTTACTAGCTCTTCGCCAATGAAAACTGCGAATGCGTAGCCGGAAGGGCTTTCCAGGGAAAGCAACACGGCTGCGTGCACCTCGGGGCTATATCTTTGGGCGATGGTCTGCATTAAAAAGGGAATTACAGTGACAAATAAGACTACGTAAAAAATGCCCAACCAGGCTTTGAGCGGAACTGCTTGAAAGGAGGGAAAGGGTTCGATAAAAGACGCTGAAGCCGTCAGGATTACGCTTGCCGAAGCCATCTGAAGGAGCGTCAATGCTGCGGGATCTATTCTTCGGCTGAGGTTGCCCACGAAAAGAACGTGGAGCGCGCACCCCAGCGCAAGCAGCAGAGAAAGCGCGTCTCCTAAGTTAAAACTCATTCCGGGAGTAAATCCCATCACTAGAAGTCCGGCAGTTGCAAGAACTGCTCCAACTGTAGCGACAGGCGACGGCATTTTACTGTAAAATAGTGCGTACAATATGGGTACCATCACGATATAGCTACCTGTTATGAAAGATTGTTTCCCGGGGGTTGTAAAGAGCAGTCCGATGATGTGAGCCACAAAGGTACCTGCCAGTAAAGCTCCCAAGAGACACCCTAAAATGATATCTTGCTTGTTTAAAAGGGATAATCTTGAGTGAAAGAGCAAATAAAGAATACCTGCAGTCAGAAGAAAGCGAACCGACAGCAGCCAAAGGGGCGATATAAAACCAAGTAACCAGTTTGTCGTTCCAAAGCCGGACCCCCAAAGTATGGCCGTAATCAAAAGCGCCATATCCGCTAAAATTACGGTTTTTCTGCTGTTTGTCGCCGTCATCTTATTTCTCCAAAGGTCTCTTTATTTCGTACACTGCATATTCATTATACATCATTATCTGTGTAAGGGTAAAAAAGGATACATAGGTTATCTTTTCCACGTGTCAGGCAAAAAGAGCGCCATCATCGGATAAAGCTCCAGACGTCCAAAGAGCATGCAGAAGGAAAGTATCCATTTGACCGGCATCGTCAGATTTGCGAAATTGTCCATTGGTCCCACGTTACCCAGTCCCGGTCCGATATTTCCAAGGGTAGCAGCCACAGCGGCTATGGCAGTGATCAAATCTACTCCCATTAATGTTAGCAGGAGAAAGGCAATCACGAATACGATTACATACAGCGATAAAAAAGCCAAGATGGAAAGGACAATACCCCATTCCACAGTTTTGCCATTGAGCCTCATCGAATAGTGAGCCCGCGGATGAATCAATGTCTTGAGCTCGATACCGACATGTTTGAGCAGGATCATGAGTCTTACGACTTTCATACCTCCACCGGTCGATCCGGCGCATCCTCCTATCAACATGAGGATGAGCAATAAGGACTGGGCATAAACCGGCCACTGTTCGTAGTCAGCCGTTACAAAGCCCGTGGTCGTCATAATGCTAACGGATTGGAAAGAAACGTAACGAATCGTTTTGGAGACGCTATCGTAAATATTGTTTTTAAACAATATTAGAGATATTGTAACGATGGCTCCTAAAATGACTATAAGATAAAATCTGAATTCCTCATCCCGCCACCATGCGTTTAGATCGCGCCTTGCCAGCAATCTGTAATGTAATGCAAAGTTTGCACCCGCCATGAACATAAATATGGTGACAACAGAATCGACGTAAAGGGAGTTGTATTGCCCTACGCTCCCGTTCAAAGGAGAAAAACCCCCCGTTGCCATCGTGCCGAAAGTATGGGTAAGAGCTTCAAAGGGAGACAAACCTCCGACATACAAAAGAAAGGCCTCAAGAGCGCTTAAAAATAAGTAAACTCCCCACAAAAGAAGAGCAGTATGATGTATTCTGGGCGTCAGTTTTTCGGGCACCGGCCCGGGCACCTCTGCACGAAAAAGTTGACGTCCCCCCACTCCCAGAAAGGGAAGGACGGCCAATCCCAAGACGATGATTCCCATACCGCCTAACCAATGGGTTAGGCTTCTCCAAAAAAGTATCCCTCTGCCGTTGGCCTCTATATCGGTCAGTACTGTAGATCCTGTGGTTGTAAAACCCGATACGGCCTCGAAAAAGGCATCGGTATAGCTGGGAAGGGCTCCGGAAAGCCAAAAAGGTAAGGCCCCTATGGCAGAAACCGAAAGCCAGGATAACCCTACTATCGCCAACGCTTCCCTCGGCCTCATATCAGCCGAGGTGGAATTGCTGCCGGCAAAAAGCAAAATTACGCTTATGGCAATCCCGATTATCATCGAAGAAAATATAGGACCGACTTCGGAAGAATTGTCTAAGTAAGCCCATGCAAGGGGCCACAACATAAATAGCGATACTACTCCTACGATTAGTCCCAAAATTTTCGCTACGATATTGAAACGCATGGCTATAGTCTCTTGGCACCTTTTTTATTTTCTTTTATAAACATGGAC
Organism: Acetomicrobium sp. UBA5826; assembly: GCF_002433005.1. Taxonomy (GTDB): domain Bacteria; phylum Synergistota; class Synergistia; order Synergistales; family Acetomicrobiaceae; genus Acetomicrobium. The sequence continues at coordinate 8,905 of NZ_DJHF01000011.1, forward strand.
AATATTTTGTCTTCATTGGGTGCATTTATGTAGAGCAATATTCTATCTCCAGGTTTCATAACAGTCATTCCGCCGGGAACAAAAATTTCATCGTTTCGTTGGACCAGGACTATAATAGCATAAGGGTACAGATGCAGATCGATAATTTTCTTACCTACGACAGGAGATCCTTCGCCTATCACCAGATCGACCATCTCGGCATTGATTTGTTTCACCGTGGACATGATAGCTCCTTTGGTGTTCAGCGTCACATAGCGCATTATGGCTGCCACGAGGGCTTCATGTGGGTTCACCATAGCATCTAGAGAAAGCCGATTCTCGAGTTTTCTATACGTTTCGTGCCTGACAACGGCGATAGATTTTTTTGCGCCAAGTTCCTTGGCCAAAATTGCCACAAGTATGTTTAGCTCATCATTTGCCGTTGTCGCAACAAAACCATCTACATCGTCTATGCCTTCGCTAAGTAAAACATCTTCATCGGCTACGTTTCCCTGGAGGATAAGGGTTTTGGTTAATTCACCCGACAACCGCTGACATTTCTGAGGGTCGAGATCTATTAAACGGACGTCGATGTCTTTATAATTAGTCTCAAATCTCCTGGCAACTTGAAAACCTATCTTCCCTCCTCCGGCTACCATTATGCGTTTTAATTTGAAATCCTCCTTGATGCCAAACAGACGCTCGAGTAAATGGGCATCTTTTTTCAGCGAAACGACATAGCATAGATCTCCCTCTGCCAATATTGTATTTCCGCGGGGTATAAAACCTTCCTTACTTTGTCTTTCCACGTATACAATTAGGGCATTCACGTCCGGACGAAGCTCCCTCACTTCTTTTAAGGGGCGGCCTGCCATAAGTGCTCCTTTTTTGATTCTCATTGCATATAAAGAAGCAATGCCGTCCCACAGGTCGTCGGAGACGATAATCGAACTCATGGATAGCATGTTTTCTATAACTCCCGCTACGGATCTTTCGGGAGAGATCATTTCATCTATACCTATTGCATCGGCCCAAATGCGGTTATCGGTGAACTCAAGGTTTCTGGCTCTGGATATGGTGTGCTTAACCCCGGCTTTTTTAGCGATCCAGCATGACAAGATATTAACTTCATCCCTATCGGTACATGCGATCAGCAAAGAAACGTCTCCGCCCTCATGTATGCCGGCCTGAGCCAGAATTTGCGGTCTGGCGCCGTTGCCTGTGATGACCATTACGTCAAGCATTTCATCGATTTTAGCTGCCTTTTCTTCATCTTGCTCGATTACGATGACGTCATGTCCTAGGTCGACCAATTTCTTCGCCACATTGAAACCAACGTTCCCTCCGCCAACAACCACGGTTCGCACCGTGAATCACCCTTCCCGTTTTATATAGTCCTCGGAGCACAATTTTAACATTACCCCCTCTTTTTTGAAACTCAAAAAGTGTTACACTTGTACTTACGTTTAGGAGGTGTTTAGGATGTCGGGAAGCTCCAAGGTCTTGCTAGTAGCTGCGGGCGGAACCATTGGCATGACGTATGACGAACGCGCCAAGGGTTACGTGCCGAGCCTGAACGCAGGAGAAATGCTTTCATGGCTTAAATCCAAAGATCTTCCATGCGAAGTAAGCGTAGTGGATTGGAGCCATCAGCCAAGCAGTCACTACAACATCAGGATGATGGCCGATCTCGTGGAATTATTGAGAAAGGAAGCCGCTCAAGGCCTTAGTGGGATAGTCGTGACCACCGGAACGGACTCCATGGAGGAAATGGCTTATTTGGTTGACCTCCTCTGGCCCTACCCCTACCCCGTGATATTTACCGGATCCATGGTGCCTCATGGAGAGTTGAGTTCTGACGGCCCTCTTAACTTATACCATTCCTTACTTGCCGCTTCCTCCGAATCCACCTGGGGGCTCGGCGTTTTGATATGTTTTCAGGATCAATTGTTTGCTGCCAACGAGGTTTGTAAGCTCAATAGCTACAGAAGGGATGCCATAGCTACCTTCAACAAGGGGCCCGTTGCTGAGATAGTGGCGAACAAGATATGTGTGTTGAAAAAGCCAAAACGCGGAAGGGTAATCGAAGAGATGGTCCAACCGGCAAAGGAAGTGGAGGTCCTTTGGGCTACCCTAGGAGGCGGAGAGAGGATTTTAAAAATGCTGGCCGAGGACGAGAATTTGGAGGGGTTGGTCCTGGCCGGCTTTGGGGCTGGAAACGTAAATCCGGCGTGGGTACCGCAAATAAGACAAATCGTTCGCAACGACGTACCTGTGGTCATTACCTCGAGATGTCTACAGGCTCGAGTCTTGACCTGCTATGGCTATGAAGGGAGCGCTCAAAAGTTGATAGAGCTTGGAGTCCTTTCGGGTGGCAACCTGAGTCCCCTTCAGGCCAGGTTAAAGCTGGCCGTGGGAATAGGTAAAGGCTTCACCGGAAAGGACCTGCAGAGCTATCTGCTGGATCAGTAGGAAGAAGTCAAAACCTTATTCGTTTGATTTTCAGTCGAGAGGAGAAAAACTCTGTGGATTACGAGACAATTTTACTGTTGTTCGATAGGGATCACCCATGCTGGGATGAAGAAACGCTAGTCTTGATCGGGGAAGATTGCAGGGGATTGAAAAAACTTGAGGATCTTGGATTCCTTGAGGTAGATAATGGGATTTACAGCCTCACCGAAAAAGGTCGTCAAGCCTTCAAAAAACTTTGCCTTGAGCAATTCATCGACGAAGAGCCCGCTGCTTCTCCCAAGAGCTTTCAAGAAAAAAGACAGAGCCTCTGGCGCACCAGGCTTCAAGTTCTTTTGGACAACAGCTTTACCTCGCGATGGGGGCTCAAGGAGTTTTATCCGGGAAAAGCCCTCAAATATGTGCCACCTTTAAGAGGAAGCCAAATATTCAAATTAAAGGACAACCATATCGATTGGACATACCTATGCCACGAGAGCGTCGTCAAGATAAAAGAGCATTTTAACCTCACCGGCTTGAAAGCTCGGGAGGCGACTCCTCCAGGCATCGAAGAAATTAAAACCTGGATGGATGAAAACGAAATTTCTTGCGAATCTTTTGTTGTGGATTTGTTTTTTCTCTCTCGATACGATTTTGCCTACTACATGCAATTTCCAAAGCATCCCAACGACATTTTAGGGCTTGTAAACGCCGACAGGTTCTTTTTCTTCAAGGTTTCTCCACCCTTCGAGGATCATATTAAAGACTACATAGAAACGATAGGCAAGGTGCATCTTTTCCTGATGAACCAGCGGCACATATGTATGCCGGGTTATTACGACCTGGATCTGGCTGATCAGGATTCGCTCAGTTGGGTGATTTGGGTTACCGAAACCGAGGAAGAAGCATTAAAGCTTGTCGGCTGTATTAATCCCTTCGGCCAATCGCTGATTGAGCCTGCAAAGCCGATGGATATATGGATCATAAGCGCAGAAAAGCTCAAAGAGATTAGAGAAAAACAGGAGACGCTTTTTGACCTTTTCTCCTTGATAGCCCATCCTGTGGCAAGAACGATATAAACTTTTTATAAAGGAGGTTTGAAGGGATGAACACCTCGGTTTTATTGATAATAGGAATCGTCATTTATCTCGTCTGCTATTTATGGTACGGCAAAAGCCTCGAGCGAAGGGTCGTCGGAGCGGATAATTCAAGACCAACCCCTGCGCATTCCAAATTTGACGATGTAGATTTTGTTCCCTCGCACCCTGCCGTCTTATTCGGACATCACTTCGCTTCAATTGCAGGCGGAGCGCCAATACTCGGCCCTGCGTTGGCCATGGCCTGGGGCTGGTGGGCCGGTTTGCTTTGGATTTGGTTTGGAAACATATTGATTGGAGCAGTCCACGACTATTTGGCCATCATGGCTTCAGTACGACACGAGGGTAGATCGATCCAGTGGATAGCCGGCAAGATGATGCGCCCGCGCACGTCCTACCTTTTCCAGGTATTCGCTTACCTCACGCTTGTCCTGGCCCTTGCTGCGTTCGCTACATCTTTAGCATATCTATATATAGCCCGTCCCGACGTGGCGAGCATGTCCGTTTGGTTTATAGCAGCTGCAATTGTAACGGGTATTTTGCTGTACAAGCTGCGGATCAACTTTGTATTAGGAAGCATTATTGGGATTTTCCTGACCCTCGGTGCTATATGGCTGGGGTCTTTGACCCCGCTGAGCATCAGTTATAAGGGGTGGTTAATTATATTCTTCGTATATATGATGGCAGCTAGTGCCTTGCCGGTGTGGATATTGCTTCAACCGCGGGACTACCTTAACTCCTATATACTCGTCTTTGGTCTTGCCCTGGGAGTTGTTGCCTTGATTTTTGCGGGGGCAAAGATGGAGTTGGCCGGCTTTACAAGTTGGAGTCCGAATATCGTCGGAGGAGTACCGTCTCCCTACTGGCCCGTCGTTCCCCTGATAATTGCCTGTGGTTCCCTCTCGGGGATACACGGGCTCATTGGCTCAGGAACAACCTCCAAACAGCTTGACAAGGAGACTCAGGGCCTTATTGTAGGCTACGGAGGCATGCTGACCGAAGGGTTGCTCTCTTCGGTCGTAACGGTGACCATTGCTGCCTTCGGCTTGCTCGTATTTAAGGAAGCAAGCGGAAAGCTCGAAGGCATCGGCGTGGTGGCCGAAGGCCTCAAGGAACCTCTCTATCTTGGCAAAAATTATGTAAAAGCCATAGGAGCTGTCGGAGGTCCCTTGGGCATTTTTACGGAAAGCTACGGAAGACTTTTCGAGCAGGCCTTTGGCATCTCTGCCCAGGCAGGGACGATCTTTTCGAGCCTGTGGGTTTCTGCCTTTACCCTTACCTCCATGGATACAGGGAACAGAGTGTTGCGTTTTGCCTGGGAAGAGGTGTGGGAGCCGCTCAAAAGCAGCGGAGGGACGTTTCACAGGGCGATTACCCACCGTTGGCTGGCGTCGGCTATACCATCGGCTCTGAGCATAGGTCTTGCCTGGGGCAAAGCCTACAGCGTGCTATGGCCAGCCTTCGGCGGCGCAAATCAAATGCTTGCAGCCGCTACTTTGTTAACTATCGCTCTGTGGGTGTTGCAGCTTGGCACTGCTCCCAAAGGGCACGTCAGGTTCATAATCGCCTGTGCCGGAGCTTTATGGTTTACAGTCTTCGTAGGGCTTTGGTGGTTTTTGTTTGCCGTACCCTCTTCGCCTTTGGTGCAGGGATTCGTAATTTTGGAGATCCTTCTGGCCCTTGTATTCCTATATGATTTTTATCGTTCTTTGCAGAATACGTCGACTCTAAAAGCAAAATATCCCGAGACGATAAAGCCTTAATTTAAGACTTGAGCGAAGGCAGTTCCATGATTGGCGAGGACTTTTTTGAGCTTTTAAAGAAAATGACAAAACTTCAGGCCACGGATTACGTCAAAGCGGAACTTACGGCGCAGGAAGAGGCATTTGCCCTTTTGCTTTTGGGCAGCTTCATCGGGTTACCGGCTCCTTCGGCGGGGTTGGTAATCCGGCTTCTTCCTCATTTGGGGCCGGAACTTGAACTTTTAGAAAGGCGAGTGGCAGAAAGCGATGACCTTTTTGCGCAAGTTGCTGGGGTCCTTAGGATCTAGGCCGGAAAAAAGCAAATCTTTTGCCAATGAGGGATGCGCAAAGTCTAAGCGCTTCATCGTAATGGGCAAAGGCGGAACGGGAAAGACCACGATCTCTTCCGCATTGGCACGCGCTCTTTCGTCGAAGGACAAAGGTGTCTTGGCCGTCTCTTTAGATCCTGCCCACAATTTGGGCGATGTCCTAGGGTGCCCCTTAAGTAGCGAGCCTCAAACGATTGACGATCGCCTGACCGCCTTTGAATTGGATTTGGACGAGCAAGTACAACGCTTCGTCGAAGAAAAGTTGCGTAGGATGCGCCCCTTTTATGGCAATTTACAAATATTTAACGCGGACAAATTACTTGAGACCATCAAGCAATCTCCGGGCATGGAGGAATTTGCCGTCCTTGAAGCCATTAGGGAGATATCTACTTTTGCGGAAAAGTGCGATGCAGTGGTGCTTGATACCCCTCCCACCGGCATGACCGTGAGAGTTTTGTCCCTTCCCGATATCACGCTTATTTGGATAGCCGAACTCATGAAGTTGCGTTCTAAAATTTTGGACAGGCGCGCTTACATTCAAAATATCGAAGGAAGCGATGTCGAAACTAATCCGAGCAACGATCCTGTCATGGCTGAACTTTGCAGGTATAAGAACGAAATTGAGTCGACCAAGAACTTTTTGCTCGGGGAAGATTCGTTTATATTTTTGGTGCTTCAGGCCGATAAACTTTCGGTATCAGAGACGGAAAGGACTATCAGAAAACTCGACAGCAACGGTTATCGAATAGGCGCCTGTTTTATAAACAGGGCTTCGAAAGGTGAAAGGCGCGCTTTCCTCTATGATTCTTGCGGGTTATCGAACTTGATGAAACTTTACGACAAGATACCCTGGATAGAGTTACCCGACCTTGGAAGGGACATCTCCGACCCTCAAAATTTGCTCATCCTAGGCGATATAATTTGCAATTTTCTCGATGCGGGTGATGCAAGGTGAACGCGGGCGTTGCTTTATTGGTCATTTTAGGTTTGGTGGCAAGCCTTCAATACTGGCGTGGCAGGAGGTTGAACTTAACTTTAATCAGGGAGCTTTCAAGGCAGATGGAGGAAGCTCTTCAACCTGTAAACAAAAATTACACTTGGATAGGCGGGTATGTCGGCGTAGTGGCCGAATATGATTTGAAGCACGAGGTTTACGAAAAGGTCAAGGGGACAATTTCTCTCTTGCCACATCACAGCTTGCTTTATTTCCCCCTGTCCCTTCTTTTGGGGCGAAAGGACAGGGTTTATATATTGATCTATCCCAAAAGAAATCTTAAAGGGAAAGCTCATATAGCGAGGGGAAAAATCAAAGGTATATCTCAAGCTTCTTTCAAAGATACGGTGAGAGTAAAGGGCGTTGTCCTGCAAAGGTGCTATAACAGCAAAGAAGAGGCCGAATTTATGACGAAGATCATCTCCCGGCTCAAAGATCCTTCCTCCTTGGAGCACCTGGCTGCCAATGTTGAGGAAAACGCCTATTATGCTAGGTTAAGGATCGGCCGTGGGGATATTTCAGAGCTGTTAAGGTGTTTTATTGCGACCGTAAATTAATATATAAATATGACGCCGAAGTTTGAAGTTTTCGGCGCCATATTATGATTTTATTCTACCGTAACGCTCTTAGCTAAGTTCCTGGGCTTGTCTATTTCGCATCCGCGCTTTTTGGCTACGTGGTAGGCAAAAAGCTGTAAGGGCACGACCGTCACGAAGGGAGAAAACTCCTCCAAAGTTGATGGAACGTATAAGACATGGTCCACGTCGCTGGCCAGGCGCCTGTCGCCATCGAAACCCACTGCAATAATAGGAGCGTGCCTTGCCTTTGCCTCCTGTATATTGGACAATGTTTTCTCGTAAAGGCTGTCTTTGGGTGCAATGACCACCACAGGCACGTTTGGATCAATTAACGCGATTGGACCGTGTTTCATCTCACCTGCGGCGTAAGCTTCGGCGTGAATGTAGGATATTTCCTTTAGCTTCAATGCTCCCTCGAGGGCTACGGGGAAAGATGTCCCCCTTCCCAAAAACAGGAAGTTTTTGTAATCTGCAAACCTCCACGCCAGATCTTCGATGGAGGGCTCGCGTTCCAATATAGTCTCTATCTTGTAAGCCAGCTGAATCATTTCGTCGGTCAATTCCTTTTGCTTTTGATCGGATAGGGTGCCCTTAATTTTTGCTATATACAGCGCCAGCAGGTAGAGGGAAGTTATCTGTCCCATAAAGGTCTTTGTCGCCGCTACCCCTATCTCCGGGCCGGCTTTGAGAAGCAAAAAGTCATCGCAGCTTCTTGCAAGCGTAGAGCCCTGAACGTTAGTGACTGCCAATGAATACGCCCCTGATTCGCGAGCTTTTCTTTGAGCTGCAAGGGTATCGGCGGTTTCTCCCGATTGAGAGACGAAGACTACCAAAGTATCGGGAGAAATCTTGCTGTCCCTGTAACGATATTCGGAGGCGATGTCTACCTTTATATCTAGATCAGTCCAACGTTCGAAAACCCTTTCAGCGATTAGCGATGCATAATAGGATGTTCCGCAGGCAACCAGGTGTATTGCCTTGAACCCCTTGATGGTCTCTTCATCCATGGCGAGTTCGCCCGACAGGTCCACCTTTCCGTCGTGGACCCTGCCTTTGATAGTAGCTCTGCAAACTCCTCCCTGCTCGTGGATTTCCTTCAGCATATAGTGAGGATATCCGCCCATCTCGGCCATCGATAGATCCCATTCTATAAAAAAGCTTTTTTTCTCGATGGGCATTCCCCTTTCGTCCCACAGCTTAATTCCCCGGGGCGAAAGCTCTGCAATGTCCCCTTCGTCCATGTATATAACTTTCCTCGTATAGGGAAGGATGGCCGGAATATCTGAAGCGCAAAGCGTCTCGCCATCTCCCAGTCCCAACACAAGGGGTGAGCCCTTGCGCATACAGTATATGTGATCGGTATCATCCCTGTTTAGTATCGCCAAGGCATAGGAACCCCTCAACCTAGACTGCAGGTACGTAAGGGCGTTTAACATATTGCCATCGTATATTTTATAGAGCAAATGAGCTATCACTTCTGTATCCGTCTGAGAAGCGAAGGTAATGCCCTGGGTAGATAGCTCTTCTTTAAGTTCGTGATAATTCTCTATTATGCCGTTATGAGCCAGGACAAAACGCTTATATCCGTCCGAGTGAGGGTGGGCGTTTACCGCGGAGACTCCGCCGTGTGTAGCCCAACGGGTATGGCCTATACCGATGTTGCCCTTTGGAGCGCGATTGGAGACGATGCGCTCCAGATCTGAAACTTTCCCGACTTCCTTTATGATCTCTATCTCATTGCCGTCGTTAATGGCAATTCCTGCAGAATCATATCCCCTATACTCCAGCCTTTTCAATCCATCTAAAAGCACATCACAAACATTTCGATAGCCAATATAACCGACTATACCGCACACTGCTGCTTCATCCTTTCTATTTCCCGACAAACGGAAGACTGTCGCCTCCTTTGTCCCGCAGATCGCTCCACGGTTTTGTAAGACGACTTACTGGCCTACCTTCCCAGGCCACGGGGGCATCCGCCGATAGGTTCGATTCTCCCCCAACCTCGTCAACTGGTCTGCAACCAGTCCAGGCGCTTGACCACACTACCGCTGGTTCCGTAAATGTCTAAAAATATCTTTCGATGCCCTTCACCTCCTTTAAGCCGAACAACATCTCTACATAAAGAAGAGAGATGGGCGCTTCTTGAGGAAGCGCCTCTCTCCTTCTTTTGTCAGTATATCTAAAAACCCGGAAATTATCAATAAAGTTTCACATGAGAGATTGCTTTTAATTCAGCGTAGATATAAAGTAGAGAAACATCTTCAGCTTCCAATCTCCCTTAAAGCTGCCTCGTCGGATTTTAAGGCCTTCACCAGAGAATAGCAGGCAAGGACCATGATAATAGCGAAAGGAGCTGCGGCAGCTATGGAAGCTATTTGCAGTGCCTGCAGTCCTCCTCCCATCAATAGCACAAAGGCCAGTGCTGCTTGCAATATTCCCCAAATTGCCATCTTTTGTCTGGGCGGGTTTAGGTCTCCTTGAGTCGAGTACATCGACAGGACGAAGGTCGCAGAGTTGGCTGAGGTTATGAAAAATGTAGAGATCAATATTACCATTACTGCGGACATTATCATCCCCAAAGGATAGTGCATGTACATTTCAAAGACTCCCGTGGAAATGTCGGTGCTCACGGTAGAGGCAATATTAGCCAAGCCCTTAAGCTCCAAATGAAGAGCTGAGGTTCCAAATACGGCAAACCAGGTAAAACAACCCAATGCTGGGACGACAAGCACTCCTGTAACGAATTGTCTTATAGTCCTTCCCCTCGAGATCCTTGCGATAAAGGAGCCCACAAATGGTGCCCAGGCGATCCACCAGGCCCAGTAAAAGAGCGTCCAACCTCCGAGCCACTGTCTGAATTCTCCGCCATATGGAGCCAGGGCAAAACTTTCGGAAACAACGTTAGCCAAATATTCCCCTATACCCGTAAGAAGGGATTCCAATATGGAGATGGTTGGGCCCAGTGCGAAAAGGGACAAACACAACAGCGTGGCGATAAATAGATTGAGATTGGCAATGAACTTAATGCCCCTTTCCAATCCCGATACGGCCGATCCTGTATAAACAAGACACAATGCTGCAATTATAAGAAATTGGACAGTTATGGTCTGAGGCACCCCGAATATGTATTTTAACCCGCTGTTGATCTGCAAAACGCCAAGGCCAAGCGAGGTAGCCACACCTGCGGCTGTCGCAAAAATGGCCAGGACATCCACTAATTTGCCGAAAGGTCCCCTCACGCCCTTCTCTCCTATGAGGGGAGTAAAAAAGCTGCTAATCAGCCCCGGCGAATCTTTCCTAAACTGAAAATATCCTAATGGCAAAGCGATGACCGTATAAGCTGCCCAGGGATGCAAACCCCAGTGAAAGAAGGAAATCCTCATAGCATCTGTGGCTGCCTTGACAGAACCAGGTTCAGATGCAAAGGGTGGATTCAAAAAATGAAATATCGGCTCGCCAACTCCGTAGAATACCAGCCCCACGCCCATTCCGGCAGAAAAGAGCATTGCAAACCATGAAAGAGTGTTGAATTCGGGCTTGGAGTCGGCAGGGCCGAGCTTCAGTTTTCCGTACTTGCTTATCGCCAATCCGACGGGGAAGACGACGAAAAAGGTCATGGAAAGCATGTACCCCCAGCCGAAGTTTTGTATGAGGAAGTTAAAGAGGCTGTTTGCCGCCGATCCGAAGCCTTCGGGAGATAGGAGCCCCCATATAACTATAGCGGCGATGACTAACATGGAGATTATATATACCGAATTATCCTTGCGATTGTCGTTTATCATCCTGCGGCCTCCTTTGTGATGACAAATGTGATACGCAAAAGGGAGGCTCAAGGCCTCCCATTTCAAACTATATCTTTATCGGAAAAACTGTCTGTTCGTTAATGTCAGTCTCGAGAGCATCGAGAGCCACGCCGACTCGATGATAGCGTAATTTCCATTCGTCTTCCGTCGAAAGGTTGGGGTTTCCGAGGGGATAGGGAACCGCAACACCGGGTACGATGCGATTTACGCCTACGGTCTTGGCAATATTGATGAGGTTGCAAATTACCACCACAGGAATGCCCGTGCGTTCGATTTCTTTTGCGATCGTTGACCCGCAACGAGTACAGGTTCCTCAAGTCGCTGTCAAAACGACGGCTCCTACGTTTCTTTCCTTGAGCTTTTGGGCTATCTCCCGGCCCATTCTGGCTGCTTCGGCCTGTGTGGTGCCGGTGCCAACGGTTACGTAATATTGGTCATCAACTTCTACGATGCGCCCTTCTTTTTGGTACTGGCGTATGGCGTCAAGGGGAAGGACGACGTTGGGGTTTTTGTTGGCCTGCTCGGGATCGTAACCGGCATGAATTGTCTTAAACTCAGGGGCCGTTAGGAGATCGAGCTTGGAAATGTCGTAGGCGCCCCATTTTGTCGCCGAACATGACTGTATCCTGTCGGGGTTGTCCTTAGGGACGATGCCGCCGGAAGTGACTAAGGCAATCTTTACCTTGCGAAGGTCCTTTACCGCTGGAGCTATAGGCACCCTTTCCTGTTTTGGTATGGGAAGTTCTGTCTCGTAGGGCTCGCCTTTGAGCTTTTTAAGGAGCATTTCAAATGCCCTGTCGGCTGCACATTTAGGCTCCACACCAAAGTCCTCGAGGAAGACCTCATGACGTATGCCTCTTGGAAAGTAGCCTTCCATTGAGGCAGGAAGCAGTTTATCTCCACGCGCTATTTTATCGGCAAAGGCGGCCATCTTTTCGACGTCCTGCTTCATATAGGTTGCCCTGCGCCCGCCCTTGAATATGTACATGTTGGGTTTAAACATCTCGACGGCAGGGTTTTCCTCGTTCATGGAGGTGATAACTGGGACATCGAACTTTTCCTTTACGGCTTTGCAGATCGTTCCGCAGGCCACGCCGTAGCGACCTGCATTAAAGGCAGGACCTGCCAGGAAGATGTCGAACTTCAATCCCTCAAGCATCTTTAAAATCCGAGCGACCGCATCTTCTGGGTGAGATGCCATGAAGTTGTCCCCGCATATCACGGTATGGGTGATCTTTACTTCCTTCATGGCTTCGTTTAAAAGAAGCCCTGGCCCGACCGGACCTTCCTGCAATACAGGCTCGAAATCGGCGCTTTCTTCTCCTCCCACCTGTCCGAAGAACTGGTTTATGTAATGAACGGCCTTTAACATAAAATCATCCCCTCATTTCCTAAAACTCGGCGCAGGTCTTCAGCGAAAACCCGCTTATGTGATCGGAGCAAAAGAAGGCGTTATTTTCCATAATGACCGATCCATCCTCCCTGACGCAGCCTTCCCAGCCTCCGGATAGCCCGTCCCTGGCAAGGGATTCAAGCTCACCTAAAACTGTTTTCATAGGAGGAAGCTCGTAAAGCTCGGAGACGTTTCCGGTGGACACGAGCGCGTTCGCCCTCTCGTCCAGGGCGACCAAGGGCTGAGAGGTTCCGTCGCGTCCCGTGCATTCGTTAGTTATGCCCAATGTCTTGATGCCAGCCTTTTCAAGCTCCACGAGGGTGAGGATGTAGTCTACGTCGGGGTTTCCGTAGCCTTCCTCGGCAACTATGGCACCCTCAGCGCCCAAAGATTTTGCGATGTTTGCCACCATCATGGCAGACCTTACCTTTTCTTCCATCACTACGTTGAGGTTGGACAACACGACGCCCAAGAAGTTGATCGTCCTTCCGTGTTCCCTCATCAGGCGCTTTATCATGGGATTGTTTACCCACTCATAGGTAGAAATCTTCGACGAGCAGGGCATGAAGCTTCCAGATATTATGGCTCCGTCAAGAATTTCGTTGGGATGAAGGTATGTAGGAAGCATGCGGTTTCCGTCCCAGCCATAGACCAGGGCGTTGTAGCCCAAGGCCTCCATCTGCGTTTGAATTTGAGGCACGTAGACGACCGATGGCAGATTTCTTACATCAGACGCCCTTTCGTTTACGGGCTCAAGCTCCCACGTCTCTATCTCTTCAGGTTCCAAGTCTTTTACGCATTTTCCGATGTATTCGGATAACCTCATTCCTGCCCAACGAAGAGCGCGGTTTTTCTTCTGCTGCTCGTGCCTTTCGAATTCCTCGTCGGTATCCCCAACTAATACCAGGTTGGGCATGGACCCGAAAATGGTGTTTCGCTGTGCTGGCCCGCTCATGTCGATGAGGCCGTCCTGAAAGGATCCCCAATGTTTTCCCACCACTAAAAGCGAGCATCCCTTTAGTGCGTGCGTTCTTCCAGCCCCGACTGGCTCCACAGGCGCAGTGCAGCCAGGATATACGGACTGGCCTCCCGATACCTTGCAGCGCATCTCGTAGGCTTCCTTTACAGGAACGAGCCTTACTTCGTCTCCCGGCCTTACGATGTAAAGCTCGGCTTCGGTTATGTGAGAGTCCTCGAAGACGACGTCTAAAGCCTCTTTTTTGTTGACCGTTAATACACCTTTTTCGTAGAAGGTCCTGTCGCCGAAGACGATATCTTTCACTGTAAATTTACCAATTTCAAGCTTCATAACTTAACACTTCCCTTCAAAATTAGGTAGTCCCGCAACTTGCTGTCGTAATTACGTCAATACGACAGGCCTAGAGCTCATATTTGCTGTGCTCGTTTCTCATTTCGGCAACAGCATCGATCAGGCCTTGAACGTCCAAGACCATTTCCATCATGCCGAGCTGCTCTTCCCAAAGTGTCGGGTCTACCTTTTCTTTGAATAGGGGATCGAAAATGTGATAAACGGCGAGCCCCAACGGGGCTCCGGCTAATGGCCCTGCAAATGTGGGATCACCAGCTGTTACAGTCTCCGCGTAAATCGACGCACCTTCCGCGTCGGAACTTCCAAGTACGACCACCACGTTTTCCGGTCCGTACTTTTCAGCTATGTCCTTTACGCGCTGCTGGTTTTGCAGGTCCATCGCCCCTGCCGCGGTTCAGACGAAACACTCCGTCACGGCAAAGGCGATATCACAACCGAGGGGTTTTAAAACTTCTTCCATAACCGGGGCGGGTATTCCGTCCCTTTCTCCGAGCAGGATGAATTTTTTGCCCTCAAAAGCCATTTTATACCCTCCTTCCTATTTGTGAAAAGACCGAAGAATAAGAGATACCTTTCACATATACGTGCAAACAGTATCCGCATAAATCGATGATTTGTTGTAAGTATAGAAAGGAAATCGGCCGAGGGGCAATTGTAAAAAACTTGAATTTCAACTAGCGCTTAGTGCTAGTCGTCATCGTCCAGACCTACCAAGCCTTCCCTAATGGCGTAGCGGGTAAGATCCGCAATATTAGCGCAATTCAGCTTTTCCATGATATTTTTTCTGTGTGTGTCGACGGTACTTTTGCTGATCGAAAGTTTGGAGGCAATGGATTTGGTGTGATCTCCCTTGACCAAAAGCCTTAAAACCTCCATTTCTCTGGGAGATAGTTTATTTTCAGCGGCAAGCACGCCTCCTCTTTTTAATAGCAAATAATCTTCCAGGACGATCTTTGCGGCTTTGGGCGTTAGATATACGAGGTCCTGTGAAACTGCTTTTATGCCTCGGACAAATTCATCTATGCTGCAGTCCTTTAAAATATAACCGCGAGCTCCGGCTTCCAGAACCTGCGAAATCATCCCTCTGTCCAGGTGCATTGAAAGGGCAATTATCTTTATGTTCGGATGTCTTTGCGACAGCATCTTTGTTGTATCGATCCCGTTCATATCAGGCATGGTAATGTCCATGACCACTATATCGGGATTATAAAGAGGTACCAGTTTCAATGCCTCACGTCCGCCGGAAGCCTTGCCCACGACGGAAATGGCTTCTTCTTTCGTTAAAAGCTCGCTTAATCCATCTAAAAAGATCTTATGATCGTCCACCAAAAGGACCTTTATCTCATCGGACGCCATGTTCCAACCTCCTTGGGGCTGTCAAAGATACCGTAGTCCCCTTTCCCGGCTCTGATATGATTTGAATCGAACCGCCTATAGAATGAAGCCTTTCTTTTATGCTGAAAAGCCCGAATCCGGAGGCTGTCGGTTGTGAGTGCCTCTTTTTGATTATGAAACCCCTTCCGTCGTCTTCGACTACCACGCGAACCTTATTCTTGCCGTGATGCAGGCGAATAAAGACGCGAGAGGCTTTTGCGTGTTTAACAACATTAATCAACAGTTCTCTTGTCATTTGGTAGAGCAACACAGAGATATCCGTATCGATCTTTTCAGAAGCGTCGCCTTTTTCCTGAAAATCCACATCTATGCCGTGAAGTTTTAGAATTTGTTCAGCCACTGATTCTAGCGCTGCTCCTAGGCCAACATCGTACAGCAGAGGCGAACTTATCTCAAAGGTGAGGGTTCTGGTATCTTGTATCACATTATCCAGCATCTTCATGATTTCTTCCAGCTCATTTTTGGCGTTATGGTCTTGGGCTATTCCGTGGAGGCGTTGCAATCGGTGCATTATCATGGCCAGAGAATAGCCCACTCTATCGTGAATTTTTGTGGCTATACTGTGCCTAGTTTCCTCTTCCGTCAGAGAAATTTTTGCTATCAGTTTCCTAAGTTCCTCGCGGTAACTTAGAAGCTGGGACTCGCTTTTTCGAAGTGCCTCTTCGGTTCTCTTCCAATTTGTCATGTCGAGAAAGACTACAGCTACCTGACCTTTTGCGGGGCTGAACCCGAGGCCGTAGAGATATTTGCCCGTGTCGCGACTTTCTCCTTCGTGATGTTTAGACCGTCCGCTGTGGGCCACATCGATAACAAGCTGGTGCCATTCCTTTTCAGCACAGGGCCAGACTTCCGCGAAAGTATGGCCCACAACTTGCTTTCTCTTGACCCCCATTACTCTTTCGTAGGCGGGATTGACGTCCAGAAAAACCACTTCCGTTGGATTGCCATTATCATCATATATAACCCTATAGAGCGCGATAGGGTCAAATATCCTGTAAAAAAGCTTACGGTTTATGGCTGCGACGATCGAATCAAGGTCGCCCTTAGAGGATTCCGGATAGAGGGATCGTTGCATTTGTCGTCACTGCCTTTACAAATCCTTGTATTGGTTTTACTAAAACTTACATGTTATTTTTATCATTTTTTAGCCAAAATGCAAATCTTGGGTCAATTTATCTGGGAATTTAATTTAAAAAAATATAATTTAAATTTCTCCTATCAGTTTCAAAATTAACTGAGCTATTATCGTAGAACCAATATAAGTTCCTATGAAAACGATAAATGAAACTACTAAAATTCGCAACCCCGTTTTTTTCAGCGTACCCAAGTCTTTTCCAATGGAGATACCTGCGTACGCAAGTATTGGTGTAGCTAGGGCTAAAAAATTAACCTTTTGTGCCCAGGCGTTAAATACAGCCGAACCGGGAAATCCCGGAATGGTAATTATGCATCCTATGGTGACTATATAGGCTACCGCAGGGATTCTAACGGGAATTAATTTTGAGCATATAACTCCAAGAATACTGATGGCGATTAAAAAGATCATGCCAGGGATGGCATCGATCATTGGGATATTTGCTCCAACGAAATTGCCCACCAAAGTAATGATGCCGATAATTATAAGAACAGCAAGAACTTCTTTGATCTTCATCGATTAGCCCTCCCTAACGGCAGATTGACTTGGATAAGTGCCATATTTCATTTTATAGAACTTCCTATACAGCCATTCCGTCATTGGCAAGGCCATCCAGAGGGACATATAAACCCCGTCTAGGCCACTTAACATATTGCTTGCAGCTCCCAAGGCCTGAATTTTATCGGCTATTTCAGGAAACATAGCGCTCAAAGCGCCAACGGAGGCTGTCATCATGCTTGCGCTACCTACCCCGGAGGCCATAGCCAGAGCTAGGGGGTGGAAAATTCCCATTGCGGCAGTGAATGTTGCCATTAGACCAAAGAAAATAGTACCAAAGACCGTTCCGCAGATGTAAACTCCCATGACACCTCTTCCCTCAGGTGTATCCAGTCCATACACATCTCCAATTAAAGCAACATTAGGTTCTCTTGCAATAGAATGGGCAGCTCCAATTGTTTCTCGCCTGAGCCCTAAATACACCGCGATAGGTACGCCCAAAAAGAGGGTCCCCAAGTTTCCGAGTTCTTGCAATATTAAAGCAGGACTTGTCCTAAGGATCATAGGGATGTTTGGGCCTACTGTAGTTCCATATTTTGCCATTAACAGCATTAAGGTTACGCCTACTAAACTTCCGGCATCGATCATATCTTTATGGCTGGCCAATTTTAAAAATTTGGGACCGAGGAAAATACCCATGATTAGCGCATATAACATCGGCAGTAAAACAATTTTTCCCGGGCCGATGGGAAACGAAAAAGCGCCGATCCACTCGGCTATGATCACGAGAATTAAAACCAGTACATGGAGCTTCCAATTTTTGATCGCCTCAATCATATAACTATCCCCCTATCTTAAATTGATCGTGCCTTTAAATTGCCTGTATAAATTTGTCACAGGCAATTAAAGCAGATAAAGCTAAAAGTGCTGCTCCAAGCGGGAAGGCCTCTTCGTCTGCCTCAAAGTACGGACTGTGCCACGGATGTATGGCATCGATGTTTGGGTTGCCTACTCCCAACCAAAAATAACACCCAGGGACCCTTTTTTGGTACAGTGCGAAATCCTCTCCTCCCATCGAAGGAGTTGGCAGGATGATGCCGTCTTCGCCAAATACCTTTTGGGCTGCCCACAAAGCTATCTTCGTTGCCTCCGGATGATTTACGACAGGAGGAAGATCTCTGCGATAGTTAAATTCGACCTTACACCCTAAGCTTGAGGCAGTATTTTCAACGGTTCTTTTCATCCAGCCTTCAATGGAATCGCGAAGGCCCTCATCAAAGGTACGCACTGTGCCGGTAAGCTTCACCTCATCCGGTATGACGTTGTTGGCTATACCTCCGTTGATGCTTCCAAAGCTAATGACAGCAGCCTTTTGGGGATCGACGTTTCTGCTTACGATAGTTTGCAGGTTCATAACTATAGAAGAAGCACATACTATAGGATCAATTACCCTATGAGGATAGGCAGCGTGTCCTCCCTGCCCTCTTACGTTTATAAAGGTGGAATCCACAGCTGCCATTAAAGGGCCTTCCTTTAATCCTACTTTGCCTACCGGTATCTCGGGATTGTTGTGCAAACCAAAGATCATAGAAACATTGGGGTTTTCGAGCACGCCATCATCGATCATGGCCTTTGCTCCCGCGTTTATCTCCTCTGCCGGCTGAAAGATAAATTTGACGCTTCCTTGAAGTTCATCTTTAAGAGAAGCTAAAATTTTTGCAGCTCCTAAGGCGCAAGTGACGTGTATATCATGGCCGCAAGCGTGCATCACTCCATCGTTTTTAGAGGCATAAGAAAGGCCGGTCATCTCTTTTACAGGCAGTGCATCCATGTCCGCCCTCAGCGCGACGGTTGGGTTTTCTTTTGCTCCTTTCAGTAAGGCGACCACACCTGTTTTGCCCACGTTTTCTTTAACTTCATAGCCCAATTCCTTCATATAAATGGCGATCTTCCTTGCCGTCTCGAACTCCTTAAAGCTAAGCTCAGTAAATTGATGGAAATCCCTTCGTAAAGCCCTTAGTTCCTCCGACATGGACTTGCTAAGTTTCATCACTTCATCTGAATACATACCAATTCCTCCTTGGTTACTCTTTGCCTGCCCGCAAGGCAAGCTCAGCCTTGGTCATGTAAAGGGGATGCCTCAGGCATATATCACGCACCTCTCGTTTAAAGCCGTGGATATTTGATTCGTCCTCGTTTTCAAGCACCCTCACGACAAGTTCTGCCACCTCTTTGGTGTCGCATTCGTCAAAACCCCTGCTGGTGACGGCAGCAAGCCCTATGCGGATTCCGCTGGTGACCGTCGGCTTTTCGGGATCGTAAGGTATCATGTTTTTGTTGACTGTTATGCCTACCTCTTCGAGCTTTTTTTCAGCCTGAGCGCCCGTCATCTTCTTGCTCCTGAGGTCTACAAGCATGAGGTGGTTGTCCGTGCCCCCTGAGACTATATCAAATCCGTTATTCTTTAGCACATCTGCCATTACCCTGGCGTTTTTTACGACTTGGGCACCGTAAGCCTTGAACTCTTCCGTCATGGCCAGCTTAAACGTCAGTGCCTTGGCAGCGATTATCTGAGGAATGGGTCCTCCCTGTATTCCTGGAAAGATGGCCTTGTCTATACTTTGAGCAAATTCCTTTTTACACAATATGTTTCCGCCGCGTGCTCCTCGAAGGGTCTTAGTCGTAGTAAATGTCACAAAGTCGGCGTAAGGGATTGGGGAAGGATGGACTCCGCCGGCAACAAGCCCTGCTATGTGGGCCATGTCGACCATGAAATAAGCTCCAACCTTTTTTGCGATCTCAAAGAAGCGCTTGAAATCTATTATCCTGGAGTAAGCACTGGCCCCCGCGATTATTAGCTTTGGTTTTACCTCGCAGGCAATTCGTTCTACCTCGTCGTAATCTATTAACCCGGTTTCTTTGTCTACGCCGTAGCTGTGGGACTCGAAAAACTTACCTGAGATGCTGACGGAAGCTCCGTGAGACAGATGCCCTCCGTGGCTTAGGTTCATGCCAAGTATTTTATCGCCGGGATTAAGCACTGCCATGAATACAGCGAGGTTTGCGTTGACGCCCGAATGGGGCTGTACGTTGGCATGCTCAGCGCCAAACAACTTTTTGGCACGATCGATCGCGAGGCTTTCTACGACGTCGATGAACTGACAACCTCCGTGATAGCGCTTGCCAGGGTAGCCTTCGGCGTATTTGTTGGTCAGCAATGACCCTTGAGCTTCAAGTATAACTTCGGGAACGAAATTTTCCGAGGCAATTAGCTCAATCGTCAGATTTTGCCGTTCCTTTTCCCCCTCTATTGCAGCTGCAAGTTCTGGATCCGCAAAATGGATAAGATCCAATGCAATTCCCCTCCTCTGTAAAACGAACAATTTCTATTAATATTAATATGATAAAAATCTTTTTAATTATTAGTTGCATGATAAGGGAAAAAACATGGCAGGTCAATCATAGAAAGGCATGGTAATTTATAATTATTACTTTCACAAGCAAAATACACTTTACTGTTAAATTTTTTTAATTGCTATTGAAGTGAAATGCCGTTATTATTAATTTATTAACATGTAAGGAATATATACAAATAATCCATAATAACTAGTACTAGCATATGATATAAAATATTAATATCATATTGGTATTTTAATATTATTTATTTAAATAGTTATTAAAACACAAATATAACCTAAGAATTATTATCGCTGTATTCTCGATTCAAAGAAAGTATATGTTTAACTAACATTTTTTTTGCGCTGTCTAGGTCTTTATTTTTTAAACTATCAATAATGTCATAATGCATAACTGCAGAAAGCTCAATGTTCTGCTCCATTATAAGATCTTGCATCATGGCAAGCCTCAACTGATAGTAAAGATCGCGGAGGATCCTATTACTCCATTTTCGGCCTGATGTTTCCCATAGGTATTTATGAAATGTTATATCGTATTCCGAAAATGCGCTTATTTTCTTCTCCATAGGCTCATCGGACCGCGCAGAGGCAACCATATCATCTACAATTTTTCGCAAATTGGAGAAATCCTCTTCGGTGAGCATATCCTTTTTGATCAAAATTTCGAATACCCGCGATTCGATCATATATCTGATGTCGAGAATTTCCAACATATCGTCGTGATCGAAGTTGGGTATAAAGGTGCCCTTTCTGGGCACATAGATCAATAAACCCTGGTTTTCCAGTTCCCTTAGGGCTTCGCGAACCGGTGCTCTGCTTATATTAAGCCGTTCAGCAATTTCGCTCTCCTCGACGTGCTGGCCTTTGTGATATTTGCCCGACCAAAGTATTTCTTCTCTTAAAAATTCAGCAACTTTTTGACTTAGGCTCTCGTGCGTAAAGTTTCTATTTTCCATCTTTCAAACTCTCCCTAATCTAAATTAAATTAATTATTGTCGATTGTCGTTTTTTACTCTCATTGTATATAATAGCATTTAATTGCAATAACCTCAATTGGTGGGCAACATCTCAATATTTTTAAAAATACAAAAACTTTGAAGATTAAATTTGGACCCCATAAACATAACGGGGAAGCCT
>NZ_DJHF01000024.1 GCF_002433005.1 Acetomicrobium sp. UBA5826
GAATGATACCTCCGCTGGCTACATCGCCATATTCCTCGATTAAACGCTCAGCTCCCCTTAGGTCATCTTCGGACTGAGAAACCGTTCCTGTCACGATGCCGATGTGGTACGGAGCTTCCGCAAAAGCAAGGCCTGCCCCTAGTAGTAACACTGCCATCGCAACAACCAGTAGACCCCAAACCTTCCTCATAAATGGTTCCCTCCTCTAAATTGAAAAAATATTTATTCAGCGTTAATTATCTCATTTTGACATGAAAAGGTCAACGCGGTCCAAACCCCGATATCTTTGACAAAGAGTCCTTTTTACGTATATATTTAAACCGATGTGAAAGTCGGAAGACGCCTCCTTTACTAGACAAATCACTGCGCAAGGCATATCTGTTTAATTGAAATTTATTGGGAAGAGAGTTTAAGTTTCGAAATTAAAATCTTGTTTAATAGGCACTTCTGTGCCTGAACTTGTGCTTTGTCATTTCGGGAGCGTGATATCGATTTGATTAAATTCGAGAAGGTCACCAAAAAGTATGGGGATACGGAAGTTTTAAAGGAAATCGACCTTGAAATGCGCAAGGGCGAGATAACCATTCTTATAGGCCCAAGCGGCTGCGGCAAGACTACTACGTTGAAGATGATAAACAGGCTGATAGAACCCACAAGCGGAAAAATTTTTATAAACGGAGAGGACATAGGAAAGCTGAATCCCATCGAGCTGAGAAGGAATATCGGATATGTGATACAGCAGATAGGACTCTTTCCGCACATGACCGTTGCCGAAAACGTCGGGTTGGTGCCCTATTTGAAGAAATGGCCAAAGGACAAAAGAATGAAAAGAGTGGAAGAGCTGCTAGAGCTTGTGGGATTGCCCCCCAGGGACTATATGAACAGATACCCCAGCGAACTCTCGGGAGGGCAGCAACAGCGCGTTGGCGTAGCGAGGGCTTTGGCTTCTGATCCTGAAATCATCCTAATGGACGAGCCTTTTAGCGCCTTGGACCCGATTACCAGGGAACAGTTGCAGGAGGAACTGTTCAACCTGCAACAGGAGCTTCAAAAAACCATTGTATTCGTCACACATGACATTGACGAAGCTCTTAAATTAGGGGATCGGATATGCATAATGAGAGATGGCATAGTTTTACAATTCGATGCTCCGGAGGTCTTGTTGAAAAATCCGGCTCACGGATTTGTCGAAGAGTTCATAGGTAAAAAGAGATTGATGCGCGCTCCTGATCTCATGACCGCCGAAGACGTCATGGTAAAAGATCCCGTGAAGGCCCATCCCAGGAGGACGCTTGCCCAGGCAGTGGAGATAATGAAAAGCCATGCGGTAAACAGCATATTGGTTGTAGATGAAAGCGACAAACTTCTGGGTATCGTTACTGCTGGAGATATTAGGGAACATTTTGGCGAGAAGAAGTATTTAGATGAAATATATACCAAAGATGTAATTTCTGTTCGTCCAAATGAATCTTTATCATATTTAATTAAGCTTATGGCCGAAAAAAATATAGGTTTTGTCCCGGTAACGGATGATAATGGCATTTTGGTAGGTTTAATAACGAGAAGTTCGTTGATAAACATATTTAGCGAAAGATATTTTTAAAAGGCGTGATGGGAATGAGTATTTTCAGTCAATATATCAGTTTCATGCTTGAAAGACAGGATCAAATTCTAGAATTGACGACCCAACATCTATATCTGACGTTCATCGCGGTCTTTTTCGCCGTTTTAGTCGCCGTTCCGCTGGGTATAACGATAACGAGGTTTGAGAAAGCTGCGGGCATAGTCGTCGGGATTGCCAATGCTGTGCAGGCTTTGCCGAGTTTGGCGCTGTTGGGTTTTTTAATTCCCATACTTGGGATAGGATCCAAGCCGTCCATAGTGATGATCTTCTTGTATTCGCTCCTTCCTATAATAAAGAACACCTACACGGGATTGACAAATGTGGATAGGGCCATTCTGGAAGCCGGCAGGGGCATGGGAATGACGAACTGGCAACTGATGAAGATGGTGCAGCTTCCGTTGGCCTTGCCTGTGATAATGGCAGGCATTAGAATATCGGCCGTCACTGCGGTAGGACTTACGACGATAGCCGCTTTGATCGGGGCTGGAGGATTGGGTCAGCTGATCTATCGAGGAATTTCGATGGTCAACAACAGGATGATCATTGCCGGCGCAGTTCCGGCGATGGTTTTAACTTTGGTTATAGATTTTTTGTTAAATATTTTAGAAAAATTAGTAACGCCTAAGGGAATTAGGAGAAAAGCAAAAAAGTAAAGGAGGAGATACATATGAGAAAGTTGTCCCTTGCAATTTTTGTGGTCCTTTTTGCGATAGCGCAAGTTTTTTGTTTTAGCAGCACAAGCTATGGAGCCGGCGAGTCAGCAGGGAAGGTTGTAGTTGGTTCCAAAAATTATACCGAGCAAATGGTAGTGGGGCACATGGTCGCTGAATTGATCGAGGCGCATACCGATTTGAAAGTCGAAAGGAAGCTGCATTTAGGGGGAACCAACGTCTGCTTTGAGGCCTTGAAGAGGGGCAGCGCTAATAACGGTATAGATATTTACGTGGAATACACGGGGACCGGATTGGTCAATATACTCCAGATGGAATCGAAGACCGATCCTCAGGAAGTGTATGAGATCGTAAAGAAAGAATTTGAGGACAGATGGAACTTGATATGGCTGGAACCGTGGGGATTCAACAATACCTATACCTTGGCAGTGAAGGAGGAGTTCGCCAAGGAAAATGGTATTGAAACTTTCTCCGACCTCGGCAAATTGGCCGATAGGCTCGTATTCGGGTGTACCATGGAGTTCGCCGAACGCTCCGACGGATACCCGGGATTTAAAAAGGCCTACGGATATTCCTTCAAAGAAGTAAAGGCCATGGACCCGGGTCTCATGTACTCGGCAATAGACAACGATCTGGTTCAGGTCATAAGCGCCTTTGCTACCGATGGGTTGCTTGTGGCCCATAAGCTAAAGATATTGAAAGATGATAAAAATTTCTTTCCGCCCTATTTTGCTGCACCCCTTGTCAACGGAGAGGTTTTAAAGCGATATCCGCAGATAGGAGATGTCTTTAATAGGCTTGCCAATTCGATAACCGACGAGGACATGCAGCAGTTGAATTACATGGTAGACGGTGAGGGCAGGGACGCTGCCGAGGTGGCCAGGATCTTCTTGAAGGAGAGAAGCTACATATAAGCTACATATAATCGGAAATATGTTGTTTGCCTGCACCAGCAACGAAAACCGGGCCCCTGTTGATTTTTATAAGGGCAAGGGGTAAGATAGCAGGCGAAAAAAGAACAACACGATCGTTTCGGTGACGGGAAACCGGTGAAAATCCGGTGCGGCCCCGCCGCTGTAACCCTGACGAAATCGCATATTGCCACTGCCTTTTGGTGGGAAGGCGCGACAGTAGGAGGAAGGGAAGCCAGAAGACCGGCCGAAGACGATGAGATGCTTGCATCATGCGGTGGCGTGATCTGGCAGGGAAAAGGGGTAACCTGTCTTTCGTAGCAGGTTGCCCTTTTTGCTTTATATAACTAATATGTTGATTGGAGGGGAAGGTCTATGAAGTTGTCATTGAGTTTTTCAAAGGTCATCATGTTTTTAAGCTTTCTTTATCTGTCGTCTTTTTTAGGCGGGGAGGTTTTGGCCCAGGAAGGACCCGTGACAGTTGCACCGGAGCTTGTTACGGGAAGCAGGTTGGCAGAGTCGCTAGATGAGGTTCCGCAGGCAACATATGTGATCACTGCAGAGGAGATCGAAAGAAGCGGAGCAAAGACTTTGAGCGAAGTTTTAGATAAAATTCCCGGCATATCTACTTTGAGGAAGAATTCATGGACACAAAACGATAGGATAAAGATGCGAGGTCTAGACCTCGAGGTCTTGGTCTTAGTGGATGGGGTTCCCTTTATGCCGGTAAATTACGACAATATGTTCACCGCTGATTTAAGGTCCATTCCCTTGGAATCGGTCGAACGAATCGAAGTTGTAAAAGGTGCCGGATCTGCGCTTTACGGTTCAATGGCTGCAGCGGGTGTAATTAACATCATCACTAAGACGCCCGATAAGTACAAGACGTCAATCATAGCCGAAGGCGGCAGCAACGACTGGCGCAGATATTCAGCTTCGGCAGGGATTAAAGGAGACATCTTTGATATCGGGATTCGTTACACTCACAGAGAAGAAGGCGAAGTGCCCATCCAAATTATGGGGGAAAAAATACTAAAAGCACTGGATTACGACGAAGATTCGGCGAGCATAAATCTTTCTAAAGGCAGCTGGCGTTTTGGTGCAGATTTCGGTTCCTATGATTCAAAGTGGGATACTGGTAACCCTATGATAGATAAACAAGAGGACGATTATAAGAGATTTTATCTAAAATATGGCGATCTAAAAAACGAAGTAATAGCTTATGCTCATTTAATTGACAAAAAATATAAAGGAAGTTATGAGAGTAATAATTATGACGGAAATATTTGGGGTTTGGAGTTTACTCAAAGGACTTCAATGGGAGATATCCCGCTTGCCTGGGGAGTTGCCTATCGCTTTGAAGATCTGTCGGTTGATGATTTAGTAATTTACGATAATTCTTTCAAGGCCGAACGGCATAACATTGCTCCCTTCGCTCAATTTTCGTTTTTGTTGGGCGACATATTTATGGATATAGGTTTGAGATATGAAAATTGGGATGTTGATGATGGAAAAGACAAGTCTGAATTTACGCCGAAGATATCATTTTATAGGCAGGATGACAGCGGAAAGCTGTGGTATTTAACGGCGGGCAAGTTTTTTGCCATGCCAAGCTTGTATCAATTGTATTTAAAAGGGGCTTGGTATGAACCAAATCCTAATCTGCTTCCGGAAAAAGGATATACTTATGATTTGGGAGTTAAAGATCCAAATAACAAATGGAACGTAGGTTTGTTTTACATGACATTGGATAACAAATTTAAGTGGGACCAAATTGGCAGTAAGGGAAGATTTATTAATTTGGCCGAATTTCGCTCCTTGGGTATTGAGGGACAGTTTGAAAAAGCGCTTACCTCTAGTCTGAGTTGGATTAACGGAATGACCTGGCAAAAGCCGGAGGAAAAGGCAAATCCGGGAGATCCATGGCAAAAGGGCGGCACACCGCAACTGGAGCTTTACAGCGAGCTTAATTACGACAACGGCCCCTGGTTTGGTAGCTTGAGCGCCCACTATTACGGAAAACGTGAGAAAGACAATCTTAATGACAATGGTAGAGCCGATGATGATTTCGTTACTGTCGATGCTATTTTGGCTTACGATATGGAAGACTATAAAATAACTCTGGCTGCTTACAATATATTCGATGAAGAGTACATTATTGACACTTCAGGATACATCGGCCCAGAAAGAAGGGTCTATTTGACCTTTGAACATCTCTTTTAATTCTTTTAATGGAATTTTTCCTTAACGGCAGGAAATATTGAAGTTTAGCAAAGGACCGCCCTGATGCGGTCCTTTGCCTTCGATGTAGTTGTCGGTCCGGTAGGGTTTTAGCTCTTTAATTTTTATGATAAAATTCACAATACGGAATAAGGGTTGAACAGTCTTTAAGCGGAAGGTGAAGAATATGGCATTGTTGGACATAATAGGACCTGTGATGGTTGGGCCTTCTTCGAGCCATACGGCGGGTGCGGCCAAGTTGGGCAGGCTTGCCAGAAGAGCATGGAACGAAGAGGTCAATAAAGTCGACATATTTTTAAGAGGCAGTTTTGCCTCCACATATTGGGGACACGGCACGGATAAAGCGCTGATCGGCGGGCTTCTCGGATTTATGCCCGATGACGAAAGGATAAGAGATGCCCTTGAGATCGCCCGACAGAGGGGATTGGAATATCGCTTTTTTGCCGAATCCATCGATGGAGCCCATCCCAATTCTGTAAGGTTCGTCATATATAAAGAAGACAAGGCAATGGAATTGGTGGGAGCTTCCCTGGGCGGTGGCGTGATAGAGCTTCAGGAGATAGATGGCTTTTCCATCTCCTTAAGTGGAGATTTGGCTGCTATAATAACCTTTCATAGAGATCAGCCGGGAGTAGTTGCTGCCGTTGCAGGCGTAATGGCAAAAAAAGGCCTTAACATAGCTACAATGCGGTTGCATCGACAGGGGCGCGGAGGCAGGGCTGCAATGGTAATAGAAATTGACGGCGAATTGAAAGAGAGCACGAAAGATGAGATCTTAAATTCCCATTCGGCCTTGATGCGCGTGATCTTTATCCCCTCTCCGGAGAGTGATGTCAGATGAGGTCTTTCGAAGAGATACTGAAACTTTGTGAAGTCGACCTTGAATTCCACGAAGCCGTAGTGGAACTGGAAAGTCGTGAAAGCGGAAAGAGCGAGGATCTCATATACACAAATATGTCGTACATGCTCGATGCTATGGAACAATCGGTAAATTCAGCGATTAATGCGGATTTCAAAGGACGTATGATGGAAGATGAGGCACGCAGGTTTGAGCGGTACATTGCTCAAAGGGATGTTCCCCTTTCAGGCAAATTCATAGCCAAGGCCTCTCACATAGCGCTTTCCGTGTCTCAGTACAACGCGAATATGGGGCGCATAGTGGCCGCTCCTACTGCCGGAAGCTGCGGTATATTGCCTGGCTTGTTATTTGCCTATCGGGATTTGTATGGGCCTTCCAGAGATATGCTGGTAAAAGCCCTGATCGTTGCAGGCGGTGTTGGCGAGGTCATTCAGAAGAGAGCCACCCTGGCGGGGGCGGAGGGCGGCTGTCAGGCCGAGTGCGGCGCTGCTGCAGCCATGGGATCGGCAGCTTTGGTTTATCTTGAGGGAGGAAGTCCTGAGGCCTCGGCCCATGCTGCAGTTTTGACGATAAAATCCTTGATGGGTTTGGTGTGCGATCCCGTGGCGGGGTTGGTGGAGGTGCCTTGTATAAAAAGAAACGGCACTTTGGTCTCCCTGGCATCACTTTGTGCCGACATGGCCTTGGCCGGGATCAGGTCCGTAATCCCCCCCGACGAGGTCATCGATGCAATGCGGAGAGTTGGGAGGGCCTTGCCGGAAAGCTTAAGGGAGACATCTAAGGGAGGGTTGGCGGCAACGCCGAAGGGCAGGGAATTAGAGAAGAAGATATTCAGTGAAGTTCCGCCCATGGCCGAAATTTAAAGAAAATTCGATCGAGCCCGGAGATAAAAGAGAAACGGGGGTGTCACTTCAATCATGACGAAGGTTTTTATATGCGGTCGCGGTGGGAGCGGGAAGAGCACGATAACCGCAATGTTTGCCAAATTTTTGGCCTCGGAAGGGATGCGAGTGTTGGTAATAGATGCCGACGAAAGCAACCGCAGCCTCTATAGGATGCTTGGGCTCAGTGCTCCCAAGAGCACGTTGATGGACGATCTGGGAGGAAGGGTTGCCGTAAAAAAAGTCGTCTTCGACAACAAAAAGGGTGGGTTCGACGAGGATGCCAAGATCCACGTTGACGATTTGCCGCGAACCTGCGTTAGCAGGAGGGACGATTACGCCTTTTTGGCCATAGGCAAAATTCGCCAACCCGACGAGGGATGCGCCTGTCCCATGGGAGCGCTGGAGAAGGGGTTTCTTGCGAGGCTGCATGCTCCCGGATGGTGGATTTTGGTGGACTGCGAGGCAGGCATAGAGCATATTGGGCGCGGCATCTGGCGAAGCGCCGATATTTTTCTTGTAGTTCTTGAGCCCTCCCACGAATCATTGGAAATGGTCAAGTTTATGAGCGATTTGGCAAAGGAAGTGGATCGCCCGATGGTGGCGGTTGTCAATATGGCCGATGATGATGTAATTGAAAACGTCAAGGCATCACTTGAGTCCATAGGGGTAGAAGCCGCAGCGTTTTTTCCTCGAGACAAGAGGATTGCCGCTTCTAACTTGAAAGGCGATACCGTTCCTTTGCTTCCGGAATTTGCGCCTTTTCTGCGATCTTGTTTCGAGGCGATATCGGAAAAGACCAATGCAATTAAATACTGAGGCTGTTACTTTGCCTTGAAAGTTGATCCTTAAAAAGTGCAGTATAATTATCATCTGTTGTAGCTCATTCGAGGATCGACAAAATTTTGTTTGGGAGGTGTTTACGATGTCTTTGCGAGAGGATCGCGCTATAAAGGTAATATTGGACAGAAGGAGCGTAAGGAAGTTTCAAAAGGATAGAAAGGTTGAACCGGAAAAATTGGAGATAATTTTGGAATGCGCACAGGCAGCCCCTACGGCGGGAGGTACGAGGCCCTGGCATTTTGTCGTCGTGGACGAAAGATCGTTGCTCGATGCATTGGCCGAGGCTCATCCTTACGGAAAGATGCTTCATGAAGCGGGATTTGCCGTCGTCGTCTGTGGCGATCCTTCCATCAGCGATTTTGCAAAACGGTATTGGGAAGAGGATTGTTCAGCTGCTATGCAAAACATCCTGCTGGCATCGCAGGCATTGGGGCTTGGATCAGTGTGGCTAGGCGTCAATAACTCCCCTGGTCGTCCCGAAGCTATAAGGAAGGTTTTGGGGATACCCCAACATATCAACGTGTTATGCATAGCTGCCATAGGATATCCTGCAGAAAGCAAGGAACCCCATAGCGGTTACGACAACCAAAGGGTTCATCACAACAAATGGTAAAATACCATCCCTCGAGGTAAAAAAGGTAAAAATATGTTAAAATATGATTCATAAGCGACGGACTTTTAGCTACGCCGTCGCTTCTTTGTTGTTGACAGTCCCATCTTTTCGTTGGAGGTATCGAAATGGCAGAAAGCAGCAATATAGGTAAAGTGCTTAGATTACCGATAGAAGAAGAAATAAAGCTGAGTTATCTCGATTATGCCATGAGTGTAATCGTGGGCCGGGCTTTGCCCGATGCGAAGGATGGCCTGAAACCCGTGCAGCGAAGGATACTTTACGCGATGATGGAATTGGGCTTGAGGTCAAACCAACCCTACAGAAAATCGGCCAGGATCGTCGGAGAGACCATGGGAAAATATCATCCCCATGGAGACGCGGCCATATACGATGCCATGGTCAGAATGGCCCAAGACTTTTCCATGCGCTATCCACTGGTGGACGGCCAGGGCAACTTCGGTTCGATAGATGGCGATCCCCCCGCGGCTATGCGTTATACTGAAGCCAGGCTTTCTCCGCTGGGCGAAGAGATGCTGAGAGACATAAACGAAGACACGGTAGACTGGGGCCCGAACTTCGACGAAACCTTGCAGGAACCGCTCGTCTTGCCGTCGCTGCTTCCAAATCTTCTGGTCAATGGCAGCTCGGGAATTGCCGTAGGCATGGCTACAAACATCCCTCCCCATAATTTATCGGAAGTGGTGGATGCTCTCTGCCTTTTGATAGACAGAGGAGAGGATGTCGAGCTCGGAGACATAATTGAAGTCATGCCGGGGCCTGATTTCCCGACGGGAGGAACGATAACCGGAAGGGAAGGCATCATAAACGCTTACAGGACGGGAAGGGGCAAGATCGTCTTGCGCGGAAGAGTCTCCATCGAGCAGATGAAGCGCGGAAAGACGAGCCTTATAGTGACAGAGATCCCATATATGGTCAACAAAGTAACGCTGATCGAAATAATAGCAAGGGGCGTACAGGAGGGCCATCTGACCGGGATAGCTGACCTAAGAGACGAATCGGACAGAGACGGAATAAGGGTCGTCATAGAGCTTCAAAGAGATGCAGATCCCCATCTGGTTTTGAAGCAGCTTTTCAGCAGAACGCCTCTTCAAACCACCTTTGGCGTCATTAACCTGGCCCTTGTGGACGGGGTGCCGAGGGAACTCGGATTAATAGAACTTCTCAAAATATTTCTGGATCACAGGAGAGATGTCGTTCGTCGCAGAACAAATTATCGCCTCAGGAAGGCGGAGGAAAGGGCCCATATAGTGGAGGGACTGGTAAAGGCCCTGGATATGATAGACGAGATTATTGCTCTTATCAAAAGATCCAAGGATGCTCAGGAAGCAAGGGTAGGGCTTATGGATAATTTTGGCTTCACGGAATTACAGGCACAGGCAATACTCGACATGAGATTGCAGCGTCTTACCAATCTGGAACGGAGCAAATTAGAAGAAGAGTTGAGACTTCTTCTTAAGGATATAGAGATGTACCACTCCATCCTTGAAAATCCCAGCGTGTTGGATTCTGTAGTCAAAGAGGAGCTGACGGAGCTCAAGAGACAATACGGCGATGCCAGGAAGACCGAAATTGTAGATGAATTGGTCGAAGTGGCAGATGACGAACTTATACCTGAGGAGGATATAGTCGTAGTTTTGAGCAAGGACGGTTATTTAAGGCGCGCCTCTTTAGGAGACTATCATCTGCAGGGACGGGGCGGCAAAGGCATCAAAGGGTTAAAACAAAAAGATGATGAAGTGGAGATGTTCGCTGCTACTACAACTCATCATGACATATTCCTTTTCACGAGCAAGGGGCGTGTCTTTGCCATAAAGGGATATTTGCTCCCCGAACCGAAAAACGGGAAAGGCAAACATGTGAGCTCCTTTTTTACCCTGGAGGAAAATGAGCGCGTTGTGGCAATAAAAGAGGATACAATGCACGGAGCCAGGTTCGTATTCTTTGCGACCGAGAGGGGAATTGCCAAGAGGCTCGATGTTAGGGAATTGGCCAACCTAACACGTGCTGGCCGGCGGGTCATTACCTTGGACGACGGAGATTTTATAGCCAGAGTACGGTTTACATCCGGCGAAGACGAGCTTTTGTTCGTTTCTGCCAAGGGCCAGGCACTGAGGACGAGCGAGCAGGAATTTCGTCCAATGGGCCGACAGGCCAGGGGCGTGCGCGCCATACGGCTGTTGGAAAGCGATGTATTGGTTGGATGCGAACCCCTGCAGGAAGGAATGGCGATATTGTTTATTAGCGAAAATGGCGTTGGCAAGCGCACTTCCTTCGACGAATTTCCTCTGCATCACCGAGGCGGCTCGGGGGTGAGAGCTATGCGGCTGTCGAACCGCACGGGATCGCTTGTAGGCGCCTGGAGCGTGACTGAAGATGATGAGGTCATGATAGTTACCAGTAAAGGGCGTGTGACGCGGATAGCGGTTAAGAATGTTCCTGTGCTTTCCCGAACGGCGACGGGAAGCATTTTGGTAAGGCTTGACCAAGGCGATAGCGTGGCAGATATTACGATAGTTCGAGACGATGCCATGGAGGAAGTCTAGCATGAAAATAGCTCCAGAGGGGACAGTCCCGATCGCAGCAGCTGTTTTTATGGCCTGCGGCGCTTGGCTTATATCTCCTGTCTTGGGGGGTATTATGGGGTTGTGTGCGTTATTTTTGGCGTGGTTTTACAGGGAGCCCCATGTCGACGTTCCAAGTGACCCCCTAGCCTTTGTAAGTCCAGCGGATGGGAAGGTCGTAGAGGTTGAAAGCACTGACATTCCCTTCGTCGGTAATTCTGCCAAGATAGGCATATTCATGACGGTGACCGACGTGCACGTGAATCGCATTCCCTATGAAGGGAAGATATCCTTTTTGAAATATCGGAAGGGTAAACATTTGGTGGCCTTTGCTCCCAAGTCCTCGGAGATCAACGAAAGGTTATATACCGGTCTCGAGACAAAATATGGTAATGTTTTGCTTGTGCAGATTGCAGGCTTGCTGGCAAGGAGAATAGCGTGTAGAGTAAAGGTGGATCAATTCATGGCCAAGGGACAAGCCTATGGCATGATAAAATTTGGTTCAAAAGTCGATGTTTATCTTCCGCCTTCAGTAAAGCCAATCGTAAAGATTGGCGATAAAGTCAAGGCCGGAAGCAGCGTTATAGGCATGGTTTTAGAGGATGAAGGGAGTGATGTCGTTGGACAGAAAAATTCATAGAAAGAGAATGTTAAAAAAACCCATATCCCTGCGCAAATTGTTTCCTAACATGATCACGAGCGGAAATATTTTATGTGGCATCATGTCATTGATTTTGGTGTTTCATGATCACCTGATGCCGGCCGCCTGGTTGATCCTCATGGCTGCATTTTTCGATTTGATGGACGGAAAGGTGGCAAGGTCGTTGGGAGGAGACAGCACGTTTGGGATGGAATTTGACAGCTTGGCCGATGTGGTCAGCTTCGGAGTTGTGCCCGGCCTGATTTTTTATGTCTCATATTTATACGCATCAAGCGGTATCCTGGGTGCCCTTGGAACTGCCTTTTTCGTATTGTGCGGGGCACTGCGGTTAGCCAGATTTAATGTGGTACATACAAGCGGAAGCTTTCAGGGTCTTCCAATCCCTGCTGCGGGTTTGTTTTTGACCTCCTTCGTTATTTCGGGCGTGATCTTGCCCTCCCTTGGGGCTGCAATAATAGCAACGGGGACCGGGGCCCTGATGATCTCGAACATACCCTACGGAAGCCTGAAGCAGTTGAGCAGGGATAACATAAATGTTCTTAGGCTCCTTTTTTTGCTCAGTTGTTTCATAACCCTTTCGATATTGCTGAAGGAAAAGGCCCCTTTGGCTTACATGCTGATATACGTCTGCAGCGGTCCCGTAGGGATCGATTGGGGCAAGTGGCTTTCTTTGAAGGGAGACGAAGTTACGGATCATCAATAAACAAACAAGTAAGAGGGAGATTTTTCTCCCTCTTACTTGTTGAGCTTAAGACCATTTAGATATATCCAGGTCACCTTCGCTTTTTGCGACGACGCTGGTTCCAACGAGGTCTCCCGTTACGTTAATACAGGTCCTTCCCATGTCAAATATGGCGTCAACACCCAATATCATTGCGTAAGCAGCAGCTACGGGCGTTCCGGGTTCTACGGGCAAACCCACGGAATTTAACACCAAAAGCAGCATAATAGCACCTGCACCCGGCACTCCGGCTGTGCCTATGGAGGCAAGCAGGGCTGTTACTATTACTATCAACTGGTCCGAAAGGGACAATTGATGACCAACGGCAAAAGCTATAAAGAGAGCGCAAACTCCCTGATAAATAGACGTACCGTCCATATTGATGGTGGCTCCAAGGGGGAGCGTAAAGGAGTAGGTGCCTTTGGATATGCCCATATTTTCAGCGCAGGCCATGGATACCGGCAATGTCCCGCTACTGCTTCTCGTTACAAAGGCTGTTATCATGGCTTCCTTTGCGTGAGCCAGAAACTTGCTGAGGCGCAATCCAAAAAACCGGAGTATTAGCCCGTAAACAACCGCTACGTGGACTACAATAGCTAGATATTCAGCGCCCACTGCCGTCGCTAAGGGTCCTATGACCCTAGGGCCCTCCTTCGCCAGGACCACAGCTACTAAAGCAAACACGCCGATGGGAGCGTATTCCATTATCCCCCTTACGATCTTGTACATTACCTCTGCAGCTCCGTTGGCGAAATTATATACGATGTTAGCCGATGTTCTGAGCTCTTCCTTTTCGCTTTCCCGTAACAGGGAAAGGCCTATTCCAAAAAGCAGTGCGAAAAAGATTATGGGCAACACATCTCCTTTGGACAAGGCCTCGACGGGATTTGTCGGCACTATGTTCAAGAAAGTATTCACCAGGGAAGGTCTTTTAAGTTCAAATCCTCCCGCTTCGGCTCCCGCCAGATCTAACCCCAGACCCGGTTTAAACAAGTTGGCAAAGATCAAGCCTATGACAACGGCAAAGACTGTGGTTAACAAATAATAGATGATTATTTTTATTCCTACCCTGCCCAGGCGATAGGGGCTTATGCTCGCCGTTCCGACGATAAGGCTAAAGAGTATTACTGGAACGACTATCATTTTAAGAAGTCTAATGAATAAATCCCCGAAAGGCTGCACCCAAAGTATCTTGTCCTTAAGAAGCAATCCTGCCGCTATACCGAGAATGAGTCCCAGCAATATTCGAATGAGCAAATTCGATCCAAAATACCAACCCATAAAGCCCCTCTTTTTCTCTCCCTCTGACATAAGATCACCCTCCCTCTATTAATGTGGATTTTATGGATTGTTTTAATTATACTTCATGTTGCCTGATCTTGCTGTTACATTTCGATAAAAAGAAATTTTTATCGAAAAAAATTAGCGGTTATTGATTTAAATTAAAAACCATTTTAATAATCTATGAATGAGGAACAGTTTGATCGATTTGTCCGGCACTTAGGGATTTAACTTGAAGACGACCGGCACTAGAACCTCTTTTTCTTCCGAAGATTTAAATATCCACTGTTTGACGGCCTTTAGGGCGCTTTCATCGAGCAAATCAAAACCGCTGGAACGATGTATCCTGGCTTCCTTTACCTTGCCGTCGGAAAAAAGTCGCACATATACGATGACAGTTCCCTCTTCCCCTCGTCTTCTGGATATAAGAGGGTAGATGGGTTTGACGCTTCGAAGGATGTCAAGTTCGCTGGCTACTGCAATAGGTTGTTGGGGCTTGTCGGAAAGAGTTGAAGGGATTTCGGGTTGGCCTTTAAGGCCTTCTTGAAGTGGCGAAGATTGAGAATTGCTGCCGTTGCTTTCCCTTGGAAGGGGCTTTGCCACCTCTGCATGCGATGTCGTCGAGTCTGCGGCCTTTACGTCGATATCATCTGGAGCACGTTCCTTTGCCGGAGCCTTCTTTTCTTTTTCAGCCAAAGGCTTCTTGGACGCAGGTTCCTTTGTTGGCTTTGTAGTCCCTTTGTCTTCCTTTGCCTTGTAGTCCTTCGCCTCTGAGGGCTTGTCAGGCAACGAAGGTTTTGTCGGGCCAGGATCTTTATCCTCTGCAATTCTTGAGGTCTTTTCGGCCTCGTTCGCATTTGCAAGCCTGACGGCAATGACACTATTCGTCCTTTGTGGCAGAGCTTGAGTCTTTGGGATTTCCAGGTGCCAGAAAAGTGCCAAATGAATCAAAAAACTTAAGGTCAATGGCCCTATCCATTTCCCAATATTGCCCATCATGGGGTCCCTTTGTCGCCTCCTCCCACCGCAAGGGATATTTCCTCGATTCCTCCTTCTTTGAGGGCGTTCAATACACGGACAATGGCTTCGTAGGGCGTCCTTTTGTCCCCTGCAAGGAGGATCGGCCTGCCTTGACTTACCACTTCTCTTGCAAGGTCTACCGCTTCCGGGATTTCTGTCTTTTTGTCGTTGACAAAGATTTCTCCATTTTGATCGACGTTTATAACGAGGGGCGTCTGAGACACCGGCTGACCAGTGCCCTCGGGTAGCGATACAGTAATGCTTCCCTGGACGAAGGCTGCCGTCAGGACGAAAAAGATTATCAATTGGAACACCACGTCCACCAAAGGCGTTAGTTCTATTTCCGGGGAAGATCTCCTTTTCGATCTCATTTAAGCTCTCCCTCTCGGAGGCCCAGCTTCAGGGCTTTTAAAAGAATGTCCGCGCTTTCAAGCACTCTGGGTCCAGGATGAAGGAGGACCTCGGCTTCCAGGGAGACCACGCCCCCTTCCTTTGCCTTTATCGGGAGGCCTTCTATCGTTTTTATGAAGTCTTCAACCGTCGTGGACATTCCTTTTTTTGATTTGACCAGAAATATTACATCGGGATTGTAGGAAAGAAGCTCCTCCCTGCTTATGGCGGGAAAGGAATATTCTTTGCTTTCGGCAGCATTTTTTATGCCTATAGCTTTCATGATGTCTCCGATGTAGCTCCACCCACCGGCGACAATAAGAGGATCGTGCCACACGACCACCAACATCGATGCCTCTTTTTGCGAGTTCTTTGTCGCATGGCGTCTTTTGCCCGCTAACCCTCTTTCGATGTCCTTCCACACTTCTTTGGCCCTATCGGTCCTCCCTACCTTTTTTGCTATCTCGAAAAATGCCTCTTTTACGTCATCCAGTCTGTGATGTAATGTGAGTTCCAGGGTATCTATTCCAAAGCTTTCGATGTGTTCCAGCAAATCGTGGTGAAAATTCCTCTCTCCTATGACCAGGTCCGGCTTGAGATAGAGGATCTTTTCGAGGGAAGGGTCGACGCTGCCTCCGACGCTGTTTACGGACGATACCTCCGAGGGATAGGTGTCGTAATCCGTAACCCCTACCACGCGATCGAAATAATCCAGTGCATAAAGCGACTCAGTTATACTGGGAGAGAGGGAGACTATCCTTTTGTAGACTTCCTTTGCGTCAACCTCTGCACGAGAAGCCAGTGCCTGTATTGAGAAGATACACAGGAAGAACAAAAAAAGCGAAGTTTTTTTGACATCAATCATGTTCTGTCCTTCCTCTTAACATCTTTTCCCGCAAAATGAAATCGGATCCCCTCCAAAGGGACTCCTCGAGAGTATCGATTTTGGAGGAAAACCAGGAATAGCACAAGACGGCAGGTATCGCTACCGCAAGGCCCGCGACGGTTGTCAGAAGGGCTTCCCATATGCCTGAGGCAAGCAGGGCCATGTTGGTCGGGCCCTCCGATTCGGCGACGGAGCGGAAGACGTCGACAATTCCCAGCACGGTGCCCAAAAGCCCCAACAAAGGCGTTACTCTGGCCACTGTGGAAAGAAGGGTTAATCCCTTTTCCCATCTGTAAAGCTCATGGCGAACCTCTTGCTCCAGCAACATCTTCAATGCCTCTGGCGGCGCCAGCCAGTGATCTATAGCTGCCCTAAAAAGACGGTGCAAGGAGCTCTCCTTTTCACGTACCAAAGAAGCAGCTGCCTCAGCATCTCCATTGTACAGAAGTTCTCCTAATTTGCGTTCCAATAATTCCGGGTTCGTCCAAGACTTGGCGTAAAACCAAATCCGCTCCAATACCACGGCAAGCCCGACGACAGAGACTGCCAGGATGGCGTACATGCTGGGACCGCCCATCTTCATGACGTCGATGAATTCCAAAGATTACCACCTCTGCGCTCTCGTATATAGAGAAGGTTAGCATTACGTAAGCGTTTTGCCAATGTTTTTTTGAAACCAGACCGCGTCAAGTTTTTGTAG
>NZ_DJHF01000014.1 GCF_002433005.1 Acetomicrobium sp. UBA5826
TTATTATTATTTTATTATTAAAAATAAATAGATTATATTGTTATTTAATATAATAATAAATAATTAGGAGGATGGGTATTATCATGATGCTGTCGATAAAAAAGAGAGATGCCCTGATAATCGTGGATTTGCAAGTAGATTTCTGTCCCGGCGGAAATCTACCGGTTCCTGAAGGGGATGAGGTTGTCCCTATAGTAAACAAACTGGTTGAGCATTTCGAAAAACAGGGTGGTCAAATCGTCTTTTCCCGCGATTGGCATCCGGATAAACACATGAGCTTTAAGGAGTGTGGCGGACCATGGCCCGCTCATTGTGTCCAAAACACTAGAGGAGCTGAATTTCATCCCGATCTTTTTATCTCTCCTTCGGCAATAGTTGTGAGCAAAGCGACGGAACCCTTGAAAGAGGCCTATTCCGCCTTTGACGGGACAAGATTATCTGAGACATTGCATGAAGCGGGAATTGAACGAGTTTTTATATGTGGTTTGGCTACTGATGTCTGCGTGAAATCAACGGCCTTGGATGCTATTAAATTGGGGTATGATACTTATGTGATCCAAGATGCCTCGCGCGGAATTACTCAAGGAAGCGTCGAGCAAAGTTTGAAGGAAATGAAAAGTGTTGGCGTCAAGATCATCGAAAGCCGCCAAATTTTGACGAATTAATGTAGATCAATGACGAAGGAGGTTAACAAGGAAAGATGAAAATAGTCGATGCGAGAGGAACGACTTGCCCAAAACCGGTAATAATGACGAAAAAAGCGATAGATTCTGGAGAAAAAGAAGTGGAAGTTTTAGTCGATAACGACGTCTCCTTTCAAAATGTCAGGCGCTTCCTTGATTCACAGGGATACGAAATCATCGAAGCGGTCAAAAAAGAGGATGGGACTTTCGTTATTCGAGGCAAATCGGAAGAAGCAGCAGAAGAAAGCACGGCAGAAATCGAAGATACAGCTAAAACTAAGCCTAATGAAGAAAAAAAGAGCGTAGGGGTGTTGCTTCTGTCGGATACTATCGGCAGGCCAAACGACGGATTG
Organism: Acetomicrobium sp. UBA5826; assembly: GCF_002433005.1. Lineage (GTDB taxonomy): Bacteria > Synergistota > Synergistia > Synergistales > Acetomicrobiaceae > Acetomicrobium. Next base: position 1,037 of record NZ_DJHF01000014.1, read on the forward strand.
GGAGAGGTGTTGATGAAAAGCTTCCTCGGAGTCCTCCTTGAAAGCGAACCTCCGGTAGTGATCGCTTTGATGAATGAAGGGGTGTTGTTATCCCTACCGGAAAACAGCGCTAGCGAAATACTAAGAGACCTCGAAAAAAAGGGGACCTCCATCCTCGTATGCGGAACCTGCACCAATCATTTTGGAATAACCGATAAAGTCTCTGTTGGGACTATATCCAACATGTTTCAAATAACGGAAGCCATGCTCGAGGTGGATAAGGCGTTGGTTTACGGATAAATATGAGTTAAGCATTCTTACATGAAATCAGGGTGATAAAATGGCTAAAACAACAGGGGGCAGCTTTGTTGTAAAGACGCTTGAGGCTTTGGGTGTGGAAGTTGTCTTCGGAATTCCCGGGGTGCACAACCTCGAGATCTATAAGGCGTTGTTGGATTCGCCCATTCGCCATATAACGACGCGTCACGAACAGGGTGCAGCCTTTGCCGCTGACGGATACAGCCGAATCAAGGGCAAGCCCGGGGTAGCCATTACCATAACAGGGCCTGGGCTTACCAATGCTGTGACGGCCCTTGCGGGAGCATATCACGATTCTGTTCCTCTGCTTTTAATATCGAGTCAAATACCCAGGCAATCTTTAGCCTCTCGAAGCGGATTTCTACACGAAGTTAAAGATTCCCGCGGCTTGGCATCTTCTGTATGCAAAGAGAGCATTTCTGTCATGTATCCGGAAGACATATCGTCGAGCTTAATTTATGCATGGGAGCTATCTCAAAAGGGAAGGCCGGGGCCGGTTCATGTGGAAATACCCCTGGATCTGTTGTCGGAAGGCTTTTTCGGGGAATCGCAATATCGAAGCGATTGTCGGCTTAAGGTTTTACGCCCAATTTTATGCCCCGATGATGAGAACATCGACGAAGCCGTATCTTTTATCGATGAAGCTCGTTTTTGTGCCATCATTGCCGGAGGAGGCGCATTGTCTGCAGGTAGTGAAATTACAAAACTTGCGGAGAAGATTGCTGCCCCTGTAGTTACCACCTGTGCCGGCAAGGGGGTTGTTGACGAAAGACATGCCTTAAGCTTAGGAGCCAGGCTTAATTTCAAGGTCGTAAGGGATTACTTGGAATCTTTGGATTTGCTTTTGATCGCGGGGTCGGAGCTTTCTCCCACAGACCTTTATCAATATCCGCTCAAGCCGAAGGGTAAAGTTATCCGGATAGACCTGGATCCCGGAAATTTCGCCCGACAACCTCTTCCCGATATATCCGTAATGGCCGATTGCAAAGCGGCGATAACCATTTTGGCGGATCGCGTTTCGGCCAGAGACGCCAGGGTTGTCGAAGAAGTTTCTTCCAAGGTAAAGTCCATAAAGGCAGCAGCGAGGGATGAACTTTTAAGCTCGGGCGAATTGGGTGAGGAGACCTACGATGCCGTGCAAACCGTTAACAGCATAAGAAAAGCCCTCCCCGACGAAGGGATGATCTTTGCCGACATGACCATTCCCGCCTACGTCTCCATTAGCGAATTCCCTTCATACGGGCCAAGGACGTTCCTTCATCCTGTGGGTTTTGGCACTCTTGGATGGGCCTTGCCCGCAGCTTTGGGTGCCAAAGCCGCATGCTCTCACGCTCCAATAATCGTCCTTTCCGGCGATGGCGGATTTCAATTTACCATGGAAGAGCTTGCCCTAATCGTAGAAGAAAACCTGCCATTAGTTATAGTCATATGGCACAACAATGGTTTTGGCATACTAAAGAACATCGAAAAGAGACATCATTTCCGAAAATTTTATGCGGTGAACCAAAACCTTCCGAATTTTAGCCTTTTGGCTTCAGCTTACGGGATAAGGTCCTTCCGTGTCACTTCGGCGGTCGAACTGGAAGATGCGCTCGGGGCAAGTTTGAGCGATCGGGCCTCCGCCATAATAGAATACAGGTCCCGTTGGAGTTCGAAGTTGCTCTAAAAGTTTTAACTTCCTGTGGGAGGTTTCTTCCTACAGGAAGTTTTCCCATAAAGCGTTTGCAATGCGAAATCCCTTGGGAGTGAAGGCATGCCTTCCGCGACAAGCTGCCCTGCAATCCGAAGGAAGTTTTTCCCAGGTGTCGAGAAATTTCCTGTAGGCCTTCCATCCATACTTTCTCTTAAAAGTCGTAGCAGTTACTCCCCATCGGGTGCGAAGGGCCAGTATGACAGCTTCTATTGCCTGCTTGTCTTGTGGTAATATTTCCTGATATGCCACGGGAAGATTTTCGCTGGTAATTTGATCGAAATAATCGTTTATTTCCCTCGTGTTTCCGTATCTGAATCCGTCCAGGTAGCCCCAGGCGCCGGGGCCTACTCCTAAGAAGTTTTCACCTTGCCAGTAAGCGATGTTATGGCGACACCAATGGCGTGGCAAGGAAAAGCTGGCTATTTCGTACTGAATAAATCCTTTCTTGGGCAAGTACCATTGGGCGAACCTATACAGCGGGTATCCCTCGGTCAAACCTGAGGGCGGACATTCGCCCCATGGAGTGCCTTCCTCGAGGGTGAGTTCGTAGATCGAGAGATGACGTATTCCGAAATTGAGACAATCTTTGAGGGTCCTGTGCCAACTTTGTATGGTCTGTCCAGGCAGGCCGAAGATCAGATCGACGCTGACATCGAGGCCGCTGGCAACCAGCGCGGCTATGGCATCTGCGGCATCGTGAGCACTGTGGGGGCGCTTGAGCAACTGAAGCTCTCCATCGTCAAGGCTTTGGACTCCAAGGCTTACACGGGTTATCCTCCAGGAGCGCCAAAGTTTAATGTGATCGGCGGTTAACGAACCGGGATTTGCTTCGACGCTCGCCTCTAGGAAGGGTAAAAAGTCAACGTAACGTTCAAGCGACGAGATAAGCATTTCCCATTGCCAGTGGTTTAATAAAGTTGGCGTGCCACCGCCAATGTAAAGCGTTTGGACCTTGATTTTCCCTCCTGCAAGAGCGGCCCACAACTTTAACTCCTCGTCGAGGCAGTTCATATAATTGTCTATTTCAGAGGCTTTCGAAACCACGCTGTAGAAGGCGCAGTAGGGGCATTTTCTGACGCAAAAGGGTATATGAACGTAAAGCGAAAGCGGAGACGATAACGCCAAGACAAAAGATTCGTTAAGTAAATTTACGCGGTCCGATCTATTCTTCCTCATTGGCTTGCAGGAATGCCAAAAAGGCTTCCTGGGGAATCTGAACTCTTCCTATCATCTTCATCTTTTCCTTGCCCTCTTTTTGTTTTTCAAGCAATTTACGTTTTCTGGTGATGTCGCCGCCATAACATTTTGCTAGCACGTTTTTGCGCAAAGGTTTGACGTTTTCTCGGGCGATAACACGGCTTCCTATTGAAGCCTGTATGGCGACCTCAAAAAGCTGTCGCGGTATCAGTTCCTTGAGCTTTTTTATAACACCTAATGCCCTTTTGTAGGCGTCGTCTTTATGACAGATGAAGGAAAAGGCATCGACTGGCTCGCCGTGAATGAGAATGTCCACCTTGACCAGATCGGATTTTCTGTATCCTACCTGTTCGTAATCTATGGATGCGTAACCTCTTGTGAGAGATTTTAGCCTATCGTGGAAATCCACGATGAATTCGGCTAAGGGAAGGTCGTAAATAAGCTTTACCCTCTCTGGCGTAATGTAATCCAGCGAAACAAACTCTCCGTGCCTGTCCTGACAAAGTTTCATGGCTTTGCCAACATAATCGGAAGGCAAAAATATCGTAAGCCTAATAAAGGGTTCCCTGATCTCCTCTATCTTTACGGGATCTGGAAAGTCGGAGGGTTTTCTGGCCTCAATGACTTCTCCGTCTTTTAAAAGGATCTCATAGGCTACGGTTGGGGCCGTGGCGACTAAATCTATCTCGAATTCCCTTTTAAGCCTCTCGATAGTGATGTCCATGTGAAGAAGTCCTAAAAAACCACATCTGAAGCCGAAGCCCAGTGCTTCCGAAGTCTCCGGCTCAAAGGCCAATGCTGAGTCGTTTAATTGCAATTTCTCTATAGCCTCGCGGAGACGGGGAAAGTCGTCCCTGTCCAGCGGATACAGGCCACAGAAGACGACGGGTTTGATGTGCTTATACCCAGGCAAAGGTTTGTCGGCAGGCGAATTTGCATCGGTTATCGTGTCCCCCACTCTGGCTTCCCAGATGGTCTTTACGTTTGCAATGACATAGCCTACTTCTCCTGCCTTGAGTTCTTCAGCAGGGGACATGAAGGGCGTAAAAAATCCCACTTCCTCCACTTCATATTCTTTTCTTGTCGCCATAAAGAAGATGGACTGACCCTTTTTAATACATCCGTTTACTACCCTGACGTAAGATATTACCCCTCTGTAGTTGTCGTAGATTGAGTCGAATATCAGAGCCTGAAGTTTGGCATCTTCATTACCTGTAGGAGGGGGAACACGTTTCACAATCGCTTCAAGCGCCTCTGGTATTCCGATTCCCTCCTTAGCGCTGACTAAAATAGCCTGGGAAGAATCCAACCCGATCACTTCTTCGATCTGTCGCAATACCTCATCGGGGCGCGCTCCGGGGAGATCTATCTTGTTTATCACGGGGATGATCTCCAATCCCTGATCAACAGCCAAATAAGCGTTGGCAAGAGTTTGAGCTTCCACCCCTTGTGCGGCATCGATGACCAATAGTGCGCCCTCGCAAGCGGCTAGGGATCTAGACACCTCGTAACTGAAATCCACGTGACCGGGAGTGTCTATGAGGTTGAGTATATATTCTTTGCCGTCATTCGCCCTGTATTGCATTCTTACGGGCACAAGTTTTATCGTAATTCCCCTTTCGCGTTCTATATCCATTGTATCCAAAAACTGCTGTCGCATTTTTCGCGAATCTATGGTATTCGTATATTCAAGCAACCTGTCTGCTAACGTCGACTTGCCGTGATCGACGTGAGCTATGATGCAAAAATTTCTTATATTATTCATGTTTGTCATTCATCAACCACCTCATAAAAATAGGCGTCATTTGACGCATAAAGAGACTTCGGATAGTCTATCAAAGCTGACGTGATTTTATCAATAATTATTGTTGATTATTGGGAGGTAAGCAAATGAAGAACAAATCCCCGAAGGCATTACTTCTTTTTTCCGGCGGACTTGATTCCTTGCTTGCCGGTGAACTCTTGCGCAGAAACGGGGTTACAGTAACTTGCCTGGCCTTTACTACTCCCTTTTTCTCCGCTGAAAAATCTATTATAGCGGCACGCCGATATAATTTCCCGTTAATTATAGCACCGCTGCCTGAAAAAGAATACATTAAACTCCTCTTCGATCCGTCCCACGGCTTTGGGAAATGCATGAATCCCTGCATAGATTGTCATGCTTTGATGCTCAAAAAGGCAGGAAATTTGATGCGAGAAAGAGGATACGATTTTTTGGCAACGGGAGAAGTGTTGGGCGAAAGGCCGAAATCTCAGACGTCGCAGGCCTTGAGACATGTGGACTCTGCTTCGGGGCTTGGTGAGTATATCGTCAGGCCTCTATCGGCCAAGCTTCTTCCACCGACGGTGCCAGAACGGAATGGTTTAATAAAAAGGGAGTGGTTTCTTTCCATTTCCGGCAGGGGACGAAAAAAACAGATAGAGTTGGCAAGGAAATGGAATATCGATAGCTACCCATCCCCCGGTGGCGGGTGTCCGCTGACCGAGAAGTTTTTTTCGGTAAAATTAGAGCGACTAATGAATGCCTTAAAGGAAGATTTCTCATTCTTTCATGCAGCTTGTTTGCGCGTGGGGCGTCACTTCTTGCTCCCCGAGAACGCTCACTTGGTCATCGGAAGGGATGCGAGGGAAAACAAGCGGTTGCTCCAACTGCGTTTGCCTCACATCTTACTGTTAAATCCCATCAGCGTTAAAGGTCCCGTAGCATTGCTTTACGCTCCAAAGGGAATCATATCGAAAGAAAATTTAGAAAGGTCTGCCCGTTTTGTAGTGCGTTACAGCGATCATGAAAATGGCGTAGTGCGAGTGTTAATTGCTTCGAGCGAAGACCGACTGAACATAGTAACCGGACCGGCTCACGAAGCTGAGCTTGTAAGGTATAGAATATGAGCCAAAGGGAAATGGCACATATTCTATATCTTACGACATAGCTATTAGATCTTTTTGCCTTTGGATTTTACATCAGCTACGACTCGTGAAGCAGCATTAAGGTATATTGATGCCTCGATGCCAAGTCCGACCAGGTTAAATCCCTGTTCGAAGCGCTTAGCCGCTTCCTCAGGGGATGTCGCAAAGGTTCCTGCTGCCTTGCCTGCGCTTTTGCATATTTTTAAGATCTGCGTTGCAACCTCTTCGACCTTTGGATCCTGCGTTCGTCCCGGAATTCCTAGGGAAGCCGACATGTCGAAGGGCCCGAAAAAGATCATATCTACCCCTTCGATGTTCACTATCTCCTCGAGATTTACCAAACCCATCGTGTTCTCACACTGCAGAGCGACGAAGGTATTGTCGTTAGATTCCTTAAAATAAGATGTCATCTCCTGGATGCCGTATTGGGCTGATCTAACTAAGGCAACTCCCCTCTCTCCGACGGGGGTGTATTTGGCTGCCTTTACCGCTTTTATGGCATCCGAGGCCTTTTCGACCATGGGAACGAGTACCCCGTCGGCGCCTGAGTCCAGCGCCCATAAAATTTCTTTCTTAGAATTTTCGGGCACTCTGACTAAAGTTGCCATCTCGTGAAGTTGTGCTACCCTTACCATGTCCTGCAGCTTTTCCACAGAATGAGGGCCATGCTCCCTGTCTAAAACCACGAAATCAAAGCCGCCCAAAGCTAAAATTTCAATGGAATCGACTGAAGGCAGCACCGCAAAGGTTCCTAGAAGTGTCCTTTCATTTGTTAATCTCCTTTTTAGGATAAAGGTCATTTCTTTGTTCACTCCCCTTAGTTTTGTTTGAATGCTTCGTTAGGTATTATAAGCCACAATTTAGCATTTTGTGATATGAAACAGAGGGGGAAATTTTAGATCCTTTTGGCAGAAAAATGTACGTCTGGCATTTCGGTTTCCTTCATGGTATAAAATGATGCTGAAGAGTCCGTGAAATACGAAAGGTCATGATGAAACCGATAAACAAGATAGGGTGATATAGATGTCTGATGAAAGCTGCTTGCTCATTGCTGACATAAAAGAAAACAAGAAATCGGGAGATAAGTTTAAAGCTGTCGGCTTGCTGGCTACGGCCAAACTCAAAAAAGATAAAAACGACAAGCCTTACTGGGACCTGACGATCATGGACGCTAGCGGAACTTTAAATGCCAAGGCGTGGTCTGATAGCAAGTGGTGGGATGCCCGATGCGGCGAGAAGAAGTTTTTAACTTTAGATGAATTGGCCGAGATGGGCTGCATCTCAAAGCAACCTGTGGGAATATTTGGGGTTGTTTCGAAGTTCAAGCAGAAGCTTCAGTATCATGTAAATCAAGTATATCTTCTGGACTCCGACAAATATCCTCCGGAATCCTTCGTCGAAAAATCGCCCGTTCCCGTCGAACAAATGGAGACAGATTTTTGGGAGATAGTCGGTGAATGCGGTGACCCCATACAAACCTTTTTGCTTCAACTTTTCAGCGGCAGCTTATGGGAACAGTTCAAAATAGCTCCCGCTGCGGTGAAAAACCACCACGCTTACGTCCACGGTCTCCTTGAACATACGCTTGACGTAACTAAAAGCGCTAGATCGATAGGTGTCTCCTATTTGAAAAAGGGACTAAAGATAGATATGGACGTTTTAACTGCCGGTGCCTTGCTCCACGACATCGGTAAACTGGAGGCTTACTCCATAGATTTGATCCCTCAAATTACACTGCAGGGAGCCGTCATAGATCACATTCCTTTGGGTTACTCCATCTTTATGGAGCATGCCAAAAAATACGCCTTGGACGAAGAGACAGCTTTGGCAATTGGCCACATCATAATAAGCCATCACGGAAAGAAGGAATACGGCTCTCCCGTGTTGCCCAGCTCGCCCGAGGCCCTGATAGTCTCTGCAGCCGATGAGCTCGATTTTCTCATTTACTGTTGGGATGCAGCCTCTCCTACGGACGATCTTGCTTTGTCCGAATACAATGGGCTAGCTCAGAGGCGTTTCTGGAAGTCTTAAATTACGAAGATCCGACTCATTAACGAAGATCTCTTCAAATCCTCCGTGAGGATAAGGAAGAAGCATTTTTTCTGCTCTTGCCAGGTCGTAAAAGTCGTTTATATTAAAAAAGGACCTATGGTAATTTTTCACTGCATTCATATCGCTTTCTTCCGAGATGGATAAATTTACGAAAGGATAAAAGTCCTTTATCTTTCTTTTGCCATGGCCGTATATGGTTTCGGCTTCTTTTAAACAAGAACGGTGATAAAATGCATGCAAAGGCTCTAAAAAACCCTTAAATCGCGGCACCACTGCTTGCGAATTCCCATTTTTAAGGCCGTAAATATGTTTAACCAGGGATCTATTGATGAAAGGCATGTCACATCCTGCCAGAAAAAGCCACTCCTTTTTCGATATTCTCAACGCCTCTAAAAGTCCCAGTAGAGGTCCTTGACCTGCATCCGAATCACATATTACGTTAATGTGATAGCATGATGGCTTGGATGAATGAATTGATAGAATTCGGTCGTGATCGCAGCGTGAGGTCACGATAATTATATCGTTAAAAATTTTGCTCATGTTTTGCAATACCAACTCCAGCAGGTAGGTGTGGCCCAATTTGATAAACGCCTTATTATGACCTACCCTTGAGCCTTTGCCGCCTGCAAGAATTACGGCGGTTACACCACTAAGAGCATCTTCTTTCGCTTTAAGATCCACTTCAAGATCACCGCTATTTAAAGGACTGTTTTTGTATTATATAATCATCACGATGCTTGAAGCAAATACGTTCCGACTTGAAAATAAAATAAATACATGATGATCTGAAGGAGGAATATTTACGATGGATCGCGATTTTCTCGCAGAGGCAAAAGAGCTTCATGAAAAATACTTCGTTGCCGATGTCCATTACGACTTGCTGCCATTGGTATGGGAAAGGCGCCAGAGAGGCGAAAGAAAGGTTATAGAAAATCATTACATTCCCTCTTTTAAAGAGGGAGGCGTCGATTTAGTGGTCTCATCGCTTTTCATTTCCGACGAATATCTGCCAGAAATGCCTTTGAGGCGAGCCTTGGATTACGTAAGCGCGTTACATCAGGAGATGGAAGAAAGCCCTGGGCTTTTTGCGCTTTGTCGAAATACAGATGAAATAAAGCGGGCTAGATCATCGGGGATGGTGGCCTTGTTGCTTTCCTTCGAGGGGGCAGAACCGCTGGGCAACGATATAAACCTGCTCAGGATATTTTACGAACTGGGGGTCAGGGGTTTGGGGATCGTTTGGAGCAGGAGAAATTACGCAGCAGACGGCTGTCACTTTGAGGCAAAAGAAGAGGGCCGAAAAGGAGGGCTGACGAACTTCGGAGTGCAACTGCTTCGGGAGGCCGAAAGGCTGGGAATGTACGTAGACATAAGCCACTTGAACGACGAAGGTCTAGATGACGTCTTAAAATTTAGCAATAAACCTCTACTGGCATCACACTCAAACTGCAGAAAACTTGTCCCATCCATGCGCAACCTCAGGGATGAACAAATTCTTGAAATTGCAAAACGGGGCGGCGTCATTGGCATGAACGCCTATAGCAAATTTGTCAAAGATGACGACGAAAACATCAAAGCCAAGGATCTGGCGGATCATGTATGTCATATATACGAACTAGTCAGATCCTACGAGAATATTTGTTATGGCTTTGATTTCTGTGACGAGATCCATCAGCTGTCAGGGTCGGAGAGCAAGGGCTACGATTGCATTAAAGGCCACAGTCGCTGCTTTGAGCTGACTGCCGAACTCATCGCAAGGGGGATTGACGAAAAGGAAATTGCAGGAGTAATGGGCGAAAACTTTCTTAGATTTCTAGAAGTTACCATAGGTTAGGGGACGAAAATGGGGCGAGGTCCGTCGTGTCGCAATTTGAAACCTCGCCCCCTTTTTTACCACTTATTTAAATGAATCTTGTCCCACCTGAGTTCGGTAGAGTCATGGGGAGCTTTTTCTTCGGCGGGATAGCCTATCGCGACAAGAGAAACCACTCTGCATTCTCTCGGAATGTTCAATAAGGCGCGGACGTAATCTTCGGCGCTTACCTCCGGCGAATGCATGCGGTTTCTTATCTGTATCCAACAAGACCCCAATCCAAGGGACAAGGCAGTTAACTGTACTATAATAGCAGCTATGGATGCATCCTCTATCCAGGTATCGTTTGCCTTTTCGTTCCCTAGCACTGCAAGACATAAGGGTGCTTCCTTTAAAAATGCGGAGCTTTGCCCCCTTGTGTCGGCCAATCTGTCAATCATATCCTTGTCGTCCACGAAGACGAATTCCCAAGAGTGTAAATTTTTCGAGGTAGGTGACAGAAGCGCAGCCTCCTTTAGTATTTTCACCTTTTCTCTTTCTACGGGTATGTCTTTGAAGCGCCTGATGCTCCTTCTTTTTTTCAAAAGTTCGATCATATTTGCCTCTCCCCTTTCCATTTGATTGTACTTACAATATAGGAGTCTCGAGCGATTGTACAAGGGTTGATTACGTCGTTTGTCGGATGCTTTAAGATTTAACGTATATATGCTATAAATGCTTGCGGCCAAATGGGGTCATAGCAACTGTTTATTTTTTGGCTTGAAGGGAGTGTATTTTGGTGAGGTGCAAAATTTTAATGCTGGTAGCGGCGTTTTTTATATTGAGCTGTTTTCTTTCTTTGAAAATACATGTTGCTTACGGAAATGCGAGATCCATGGATCAACAGATAAAACGTCTGGAAGAAGATGTGTGGAAGAAGGCACAGGACCTATCGCTATCTGCCTATGAAGAGCCAGCGTTAAATTTGTCCGATCCCATCGCAAACCTGACATACGATCAGTGGCGAGATATTCGCTTCAAACCCGAACAATCCCTTTGGAGGGGCAGCGATTCCCTGCATGAACTGAGGTTTTATCATTTGGGGTTTCTTTATAAAACTCCTGTCAAGATCAACTTGGTAACTTCCGAAGGGATTGAGGAATTTCCCTTCGACGTAAACCTCTTTGATTACGGGAAAAATGCATTATCCCCGGAAAACCTAAATAACCTGGGGTTTGCGGGATTCAGAATTCACTACCCCCTCAATAGAGATGATTATTACGATGAGCTCATCTCATTTTTAGGGGCAAGTTATTTTAGAGCTCTCGGAAAGGGGCAACGTTATGGCCTTTCGGCAAGGGGGCTGGCGGTAGATACAGCATTGCCCAAGGGTGAAGAATTTCCCTTTTTTAAGGAGTTTTGGATCGTCAAGCCACCCAAGAAATCGAGAAACATAACGGTTTTTGCCTTATTAGACAGCCCAAGCCTCACAGGAGCATACAAGTTTTACATTCAACCTGGCGAAAAGACGGCGGTAGACGTAAAGGCTTCAATATTCAGGAGAAAGGACGTTGAAAAGCTTGGCATTGCTCCCATGACCAGCATGTTCTATTACGGCGAAAACAGCATTTCCCTGCCCGATGACTATAGGCCTGAGGTCCACGATTCGGACGGATTGCTTATAGCCTATGAAAACGGAGATTGGGAGTGGAGACCTCTTCGCAATTTACCGCGCTTGGACGTGACGAGTTTCCCTGCTAACAATGTAGCCGGATTTGGGCTGTTGCAGCGCGATATTGACTTCGACCATTATCAGGATCTGGAAGCTCGATATGACCTACGGCCAAGCCTTTGGATTGCCCCAAGGGGAAGCTGGGGAAAAGGACGTGTTGAATTGATCGAGATTCCCACAAACTGGGAAACGACGGACAATATAGTCGCCTTTTGGGTGCCCGAGGAGTTTCCTCCCCTGGGTGAGCCTGTAGATATTTCCTATCGAATGAGTTGGCATTTGCCCCTAGGTTCTCCTCACGGACTCGGTTACGTTGTTGCCACTAGATCGGGAAAGGGAAGCGGCGACAATACTAGGTTATTCGTGGTCGATTTTATCGGTAAGGCCGTCGAGGAAATTCCTGCCGACACAGGGTTGACAGCGGTTGTCAAGGTCTCCGATGGCGGAGAACTTGTAGAAAAGGTTTTGACAAAAAACGAAGTCACCGGTGGATGGAGGCTCGCAATTCAGGTAAAGGCCAAAACCGTAGGCGCCATAGAGCAGCTGCAGCCCGATAAACGTCCTAAAATAGAAATTCAGGCCTTTTTAAAAAGGGGCGACAATTTGCCTGACCTGTTAACCGAAAAGTGGAGTTATCTATGGCAGCTTTAGCTTTGACATTTACGAAACGAGTGCTCAGCTATATTTGGATTTTGGGAGTTACCACTACTCGCTCCCTTGAGATCGCTATTGAGTTTTTACATCAGATCCCTTCCAAGGGCAATTCGACGTTTAGAATGTTCGATGACCTTATCGCAAAGCTGAAAGGAGACTTAGAAGAAGAGCCGTCCTTGATCGACAGACCCCGTTGGCCGAAACTCAAGGAAAAGATCTTACCTCTTTTGCTGAAGAAAGGAAACGGCGGCATCGCCTCTGCTCCACCCGTAAACAGATCGTCCATGGTCCCGAGGGATTTTATGGTCAAGTTCGGTAATCTCTTCGAGACTTCTAAGAATGGGGCCACCTGGGAAGGGACTGCTAATCGAAGAAGGACTCTTCTCGCGGCCTTGGTAGTCGGTTCTACGGCGCTTTCAACCCATTTTATGAGTTTAGTCATTCAGTTCAAAGACCGAGAAATTTTGGGTTACTTAATGTTGATAACCTTCGCGATTCTTTTTGCCTGGATTTCCGTCGGATTTTGGACAGCTCTCGCCGGGTTGGTATCGATTTTAAGGGGAGTAGATCGCTATGCTCCAAGCGCTTCGAGAAGTAAGATCGACGAACGTACTAAAGTTGCGCTGGTTTTTCCCATTTACAACGAAGATACCGGCAGGGTCTTCGCCGGAATAGAGGCTACCTACAGGTCTCTCGAGAAAACTGGCATGTTGAAACATTATGATTTTTACATATTAAGCGATAGCAATGACCCCAACGCGTGGGTAAGCGAGGAGATGGCTTGGGCCGAGTGGCGCGAACGGTTAAACGCTGAAGGCAAACTTTTTTATCGAAGAAGGACGAGAAACATCAAAAAGAAGAGCGGAAATATAGCGGATTTCTGCAGGCGTTGGGGGAAAAACTATAAATATATGGTTGTTTTCGACGCCGACAGCGTCATGAGCGGGAATATACTGACGGAGATGACTTCAATTATGGAGGCCAACCCGAGACTGGGCATTTTGCAAAGCGCCCCCAAAGCTGTGGGAAGACGCTCGCTTTATGGACGCATACAACAGTTTGCAAGCTATGTCTACGGTCCGATCTTCGCCGCAGGTTTGAGCTTCTGGCAGCTTGGAGATGCTCAATACTGGGGACATAACGCCATCATTAGAGTTAAGCCTTTTATGGAAAATTGTGCCTTGCCGAGGCTTCCGGGCGATCCACCCCTGGGAGGAGAGATATTGAGCCACGATTTCGTAGAGGCAGCCCTCATGAGAAGGGCTGGATACGAAGTGTGGCTTTCCTACGATTTGGAGGGAAGTTACGAAGAAACTCCTCCAACGTTGCTTGAAGAATTGTCCAGGGATAGGCGTTGGTGTCAGGGCAATCTGCAACATTTGAGGCTCTTTTTGCTCAAGGGCATAATACCGGCACATCGTTTTCTTTTTTTGAACGGAGTTATGATATATGGCTCTGGATTGCTCTGGTTTTGTTTTATATTCATGAGCTCTTTGCAGGCGCTGCTCGACGTTTGGGTCGAACCCGTATATTTTCCCAGTGAGTACGCGCTGTTTCCCGAATGGCCCGTATGGTATCCCGGCTGGGCGCTCTTTCTTTTTATAGTAACTATCGTGTTGCTTTTTCTTCCGAAGCTTTTTGGCCTTCTGCTCGTGATGGCCAAAGGAAGACCGGAACTTTTCGGAGGCAAGATAAGGTTGACTTTGAGCGTTCTTTTGGAGACGCTTTTTTCCGTTCTCTTTGCCCCTATTAAAATGCTGTTTCACAGCAAATTTCTGTTTTTTACCCTGCTTGGGCAAAAAGTTGGTTGGGGGCCTCAGGAAAGGTCCGACATAGGTATTGCCTGGAAAGATGCCCTTAAATTTCACTGGAGCAACATGGTGATAGGTCTTTTGTGGGGCGCTATAGTTGGTATGGTGAATCCATCCTTTTGCGTCTGGCTTTTGCCCATATTGATTTCCTTTGTTCTGTCGGTCTTTCTTTCCGTTTGGACCAGCAGGCCTTCGGTCGGGGAGCGTTTCAGGAAAGCTGGACTTTTCCTGACGCCTCAAGAGGTGGATCCCTCGCCCGAAATGATGACCTTGAACGAAGTCATGTCCGACCCTCCTGCCTGGTTGGAGTGGGGATTTAAATCAGCTCTCTTCGACCCCTGGGTAAATGCCCTACATAGAGGGCTTTTGCGAAAAAACTTCAAAGCTCCGTCAGACTTAACGGAAAAGACCCTTTCGGGAGAAACGGAAAATTTGAATTACAAAGAAACCATGGCAGTTTTGAGCTCTCCTGAGCTGCTTTTTGACCTGCACAAAGCAATATGGAAATCTTCGGAAGATCGATTTACAGATGAATGGCGGGACCGGTTGTCATTCTTTTTATGAACCCTACGCTGATCGCGTAAAATATTTGTA